>NZ_CP108002.1:3025973-3328570 GCF_041435055.1 Streptomyces sp. NBC_00341
AGGCGGTCTTCGTCCCGCAGCCGGGACCTGACTCCGAGCGCGCGAAGTCGATCGCGGCGCGACTGTCGTCGCCCTCGGCCTAGGTTCAACGGAAAACTGCTGGTCACGGCCCTTCCGGGGGCCGCGACCGGCGGCGCAACAATGAGGGCGCGAGCACCCTCAAAGACCCTGTACACTTTTTCTCGGCCGGTCGGAAAGACGACCGGACGTGGTGGGTATAGCTCAGACGGTAGAGCACCTGGTTGTGGTCCAGGATGTCGCGGGTTCGAGTCCCGTTACTCACCCTGAACGAAGAAGGCCCGACCTGTGAAAACAGGTCGGGCCTTCTTCATGCCCGAGCTCCGGGAACGGCCCCGCGCCGGGTTGATCAGTCTCCGGTTGATCAGTCCCGCACCACGCTCGCCGCGGTCACGTTCTCGATCACGCCGCCGAGTTTGGCCTTGGCCCGGGTCAGGTCCTGGATGCGTGCGGCGATGCGGTCGCGTTCGACGATGAGCTGGTCGAGCATGGCGGGGGTCGCGACGCCGGTACTCACACACGGCAGGAGTTCGACGACGGTACGGCTGGAGAGGCCGGCCGCGAAGAGGTCCTGGATGAGCTGGACCCGCTCCAGGGCCTCGTCGGGATAGTCACGCTGCCCACCGGGCGTCCGCGCCGATTCCAGGAGCCGCTGCTCCTCGTAGTAGCGCAGGGCCCGCACGCTGACCCCTGACCGCCTGGCGAGCTGTCCGATGCGCATGACGCAGGTCGCTCCCTTCCCGTTCGTACCTCACGTTGACGTCAGGTTCAGGCTAGCAATACCTGCTCGGGAGGCGCATGGGTGTCGACCTCGACGGGCGGCAGTCGCGGCTTGCACCTCACGTCAACGTCAGGTTCTAGAGTGACGGGCGTCGGACGAACACGTCGTTCCGGCCCGTCGAAGTAAGGCAGACCATCATGCGCGCAGCCCGGTTCCACGAATACGGCGAGGCGGAGAGCCTGGTGATCGAGCAGGTCCCCGATCCCCACCCCGGACCCGGTGAGATCCGTGTCCGGGTAGCGGCGGCCGGCGTCAATCCCATCGACTGGAAGCTGCGCGCCGGCGCCCTGCACCAGCTGATCCCCCTGGAGCTGCCCGCCGTTCCCGGACGCGACGGCGCGGGTGTGGTCGACGAGATCGGCGACGGGGTGCGGGGGGTGAGCGTCGGCGACCGTGTCTTCGGGCTGGGCGGTGTCACCGGGGCGACCGCAGAGCTGTTCGTCCTCTCGGCCTGGGCGCACACCCCCGACGCGTGGAGCGACGAGCAGGCCGCCGGCGCCGGTCTCGCGTCAGTGACCGCGATGGGGGGACTGAACGCGCTCGGCTCCCTCGCAGGGCGCACCCTTCTCGTCGAGGGCGCCGCCGGAGGCGTGGGCAGTGCGGCAGTCGAGATCGCGGTGGCGCAAGGTGCCACGGTGATCGGGACGGCCAGTGAACGCAACCACGAGTTCCTCACCGCCCTCGGCGCCGTTCCCACCACCTACGGCCCCGGCCTCGCGCAGCGCCTCACCGCCCTCGCCCCGCACGGCGTCGACATCGCGCTCGACACCGCGGCCTCCGGATCGCTGGACGACCTCGTCGCGATCACAGGTGACCCGACGCGCGTCGCGACGGTCGCCGACCACGCGCGCGGGCAGCGCCTGGGCACGCATGTGGTCAACGCGGAGAACGATTCCGCTCTCCTGTCCGCGGCGGCGGAACTGGGCGGGCAGGGCCGCTACACACCCCGTATCGAACAGGCCTACCCGCTGGAGCGGATCGCCGAAGCCCACGCGCACGCCGAGCGCGGACGCACCCGGGGAAAGATCGTGATCCGCGTCTGAACAGGCCGGCCGGCCCCGCCTCACGACGAGTCGCGCACGACCAGTTCCGTCGGGAGCACGATCTGCGGCCGCTCGTCGCTCTCGCCCGCGATCAGGTCGAGGAGCACCCGGGTCATCGTGCGGCCCATCTCCTCGATCGGCTGCCGCACGCTGGTGAGGGCCGGGTCCATGTGGCGGGCCACGGCCGAGTCGTCGAAGCCGATGAGGGCCACGTCGCCCGGGATGCGCCGGCCGGCCTCGCGGAGCACCTGGCGGGCGCCCGCGGCCATCAGGTCGGAGGCGGCGAAGACCGCGTCCACGTCGGGGCGGCGGGCGAGCAGCTCGCGCATGGCGCGGACGCCGCCCTCCTCGGAGAAGTCGGCGGGGGCGATCAGCCGTTCGTCGGGTTCGAGGCCCGCGTCGGCCAGGGCCTTGCGGTAGCCGTCCAGGCGCCCCTGGGAGGCGTAGACGTCGAGTCGGCCGGTGATGGTGGCGATGGAGCGGCGGCCCCGGGAGACGAGGTGCTGGACGGCGCCCCGGGCGCCCTCGAAGTTGTCGGAGTCGACCGAGGGCAGCGGCTCCGCGGCGGACCTGCGGCCGTTCATCACGGCGGGCATGCCGAGCTGCTCCAGCAGGTCGGGCAGCGGGTCGTCCGCGTGCACGGAGACCAGCAGCACGCCGTCCACGCGGTGGGCGGTGAGGTACTGGGCCAGCCTGCGGCGTTCGCGGTCGCCGCCGACCAGGGTGAGCAGCAGCTGCATCTCGGTGTCGGCCAGGGCCGCGCCGACCCCTCGGACGATGTCGGAGAAGTAGGGCTCCGCGAAGAAGCGGCTCTCCGACTCCGGCACCACGAGCGCGATGGCGTCCGTGCGGTTGCCGGCCAGGGCGCGGGCGGCGCGGTTGGGTACGTAGCCCAGCTCGGCGACGGCCGCCTCCACCGCCTCCCTGGTGCGCGCGCTGACCCTCGGTGAGCCGTTGATGACGCGTGAGGCCGTGCCGCGGCCCACGCCCGCCCGTGCCGCGACTTCCTCCAGCGTGGGCCGGCCCCCGCTCCGTACTCGCGCTGCCGTCATGGCTGCCTCCCGTTCGCGGTCAATTTCTCACAGTCGGATAACCAAACCAAGTCCTGGTGTTGGCTCTCTTGACACTCGACGGGACCGGTCGGCCGTTCCCCCGCCCCCTCCATGGGAGCGCTCCCACCCTACGCGCGCGGTCAAGCGCCCGTGCGCGGCGGGGGTGCGGCCGCACCCGGCTGACCTCGGGACACGACTGAGACCCGGCACCGGGCCGGGTCTCAGAGGTGCTGTCCGCTCAGGCAGCGACGGTCAACGTCCTTGCGTGTGAGCGAGGTTGACCGTCAGGGCTTCAGGCGGGGCCGGTCTGCGGCAGGCCGTGGCGGCGGATGACATCGGCGTACCAGTGGGCGCTCGCCTTGGGAATGCGGCGCTGGGAGGCGTAGTCGACGTACACCGCACCGAAGCGCTTCGAATAGCCGTACGCCCACTCGAAGTTGTCCATCAGCGACCACAGGAAGTAGCCCCGGACATCGGCGCCGTCGGCCACCGCGCGCTGCACGGCGTCGAGGTGACCGTGCAGGTACGCGATCCGCTCGGGGTCCTCCACCCGGCCCTCCGGCGAGACGTAGTCGTCGAAGGCGGCGCCGTTCTCGGTGACCATCAGGGGCAGCCCCGGGTGGTCCCGGGTGACGTCCATGAGGAGGCTGTAGAGCCCGTTGGGGTCGATCGACCAGTTCATCGCGGTGCGCTCCTTCCCCTCGGCCAGGTGGAAGGCGACGTGCTCGGAGCCGGGCCACGGGGAGTGGTCGCTGGCGCCGTGACCGTCGTTGCGCGTGTCCCCTGCGCCCTCAGCGGGCGTGGAGACCAGCGTCGGCGTGTAGTAGTTGACGCCGAGCACGTCGACCGGACGGGAGATGGCGGCCAGGTCGCCGTCCTGGACCAGCTGCGACCAGTCCACCAGATGCCTGGTGTCCGCGATCAGGTCCTCCGGGTACTCGCCGCGCAGCATCGGACCGGTGAAGATCCGGTTGCCCACCGCGTCGATCCGGCGGGCGGCGTCGGCGTCGGCCGCGCTCGCGGTGAGCGGACGGACCTGGTGGAGGTTGAGGGTGACCGAGGTCTGCACGGCAGCGGGGAGTTGACCGCGCAGAACCTCGATCGCCCGGCCATGGGCGAGGTTGAGGTGATGGGCCGCCCGCAGGGCGGAGGCGGGCTCGGTGCGACCCGGCGCGTGCACACCGGAGCCGTATCCGAGGAAGGCCGAGCACCACGGCTCGTTGAAGGTGGTCCACGTGCCCACGCGGTCGCCGAGGGCGCCCGCCATGATCGCGGCGTAGTCCGCGAACCGGTCCGCGGTCACCCGCTGGGGCCAGCCGCCGGCGTCCTCCAGCTCCTGGGGCAGGTCCCAGTGGTAGAGGGTGGCGACCGGGGTGATGCCGGCTTCGAGGAGCTCGTCGACGAGCTTGCGGTAGAAGTCGAGGCCGCGCTCGACGGCGGGGCCGCGCCCGGTGGGCTGCACCCGGGACCAGGAGATGGAGAAGCGGTACGCCTTCAGCCCCAGCCGCTTCATCAGCGCCACGTCGTCGCGGTACAGGTGGTAGTGGTCGGCGGCGATGTCTCCGGTGTCGCCGTTGCGGACCTTGCCCGGCGTGCGGCTGAAGGTGTCCCAGATGGAGGGGGTGCGGCCGTCCTCGGCCGCGGCGCCCTCGACCTGGTAGGCGGCGGTGGCCGCCCCCCAGACGAAGCCTGTCGGAAATCTCGTTGCCTCGGGCGCCTGCTTCGGGGCGATGTCGGGTCGTACAGCAGTCATGCGGGAGCGCTCCCAGGAGTGGACGGACAGGGGCGGGAAGGAGGTGGTGCTCCGGAACCCGTACGGCCCGCGGTCAGGTACGGGCCGTACGGGACTTCCGGCAGTGGTCGTCGGTCGGGCAGGGGACTTCCGGCGGTGGTCGTCGGCGGGAGGTGTCAGCCCTTGACGGCGCCGGACATGATCCCGCCGACGATCCGCTTGCCGAAGACCACGAACACCACGAGCAGTGGCAGCGTGCTGATCAGCGCGCCGGCCATCACGATGCTCTGGTCGGGGGTGTAGGAGGCGCTCAGCTGGCCGAGGGCCACCTGGAGCGTGGGGTTCTGCTGGTTCAGTGCGAGGTAGGGCCAGAAGAAGTCGTTCCACGCCTGGACGAAGGTGAGCATGCCGAGCACCATCATCGCCGGGCGGGCCACCGGCAGCACGATGCTCAGCACGATACGGAAGTTGTTCGCCCCGTCGATCTTGGCGGCCTCGATCAGCTCGTACGGGAGCGCCTCCAGCAGGTACTGCCGCATGAAGAACACACCGAACGCGCTGACCAGGGTCGGGAAGATCACCGACTCCAGGTTCCCGCCCCAGCCGAGGTCGGCCATCATCATGAACAGCGGGACGACGCTGAGCTGCGGCGGGATCGTCAGGGTCAGGATGACACCGGTCATCAGGGCGCCACGGCCCCGGAACCGCATCTTGGCGAAGGCGTACCCGGCCAGGGTGCAGAAGAAGAGCGTCGCCACCGTGATGCAGCCGGAGACGATGACGCTGTTGACGATCGCCTTGCCCAGATGGGCCTGGGTCCAGGCGGCGTCGAGGTTGTGCATCAGCCGGCCACCCGGCAGGAACGGCGGTGTGGAGGCCAGTACTTCGTCCTGGGTGTGGGACGCGGCCACCAGGGTCCAGTACAGCGGCAGCAGCGATCCGATGCCGACGACGGCCAGCGCGATGTAGGCGAACGGACCGCCGTTCAGCTGCTTGCCCGCGCCGGGCCTGAAGCGGCTCGCGCGCTTCGGCGCGCGGTGCACGGTTGGTGCCGGGAGGGCGGTCTCCGGAACGTGGGTGTGGCTGGTGATGGTCATGGATATCGCTCCCGGTCAGACCGCGGATTTGCGTACGAAGCGGCCGAACAGCCAGTTGATCCCGGCGATGATCAGCAGGAGGGCGAGCATCGCCCAGGCGACCGCGGCGGCCGGACCGAGATGCCCGAGGTGCCAGCCGTAGTTGTAGAGGTAGACGCTGAGGGTCTCGTACTGATTCTCGGTTCCGCCGGTCGCGCCGATGGCGCCGCCCTCCAGCAGCAGGGGTTCACCGAAGAGCTGCATGGCACCGATGGTCGAGATGACGATCGTGAACAGGATCGTGGGCCGCAGCGAGGGGATGGTCACCTTGCGGAACTGCTGCCAGCGCGAGGCGCCGTCGAGCGAGGCGGCCTCGTACAGATCGGACGGCACGGCCTGCATCGCCGCCAGGTAGATCAGGGTGTTGTAGCCGGTCCAGCGCCAGATCACGATGACCGAGATGGCGATCTTCGACGTCCATTCGCCGTTCGCCCAGTTCGTGTGACCGAGACCGACGAAGTGCAGCACCCAGTTCAGCAGTCCGCCGTCGGCCCGGAAGACCAGGGCGAAGACGAGGGCCGCGGAGGCCACAGAGGTGGCGTACGGGGTGAGGATGATCGTCCGCCAGAAGGTGCTGGCGCGGAGTTTGTAGTTCAGCAGGTGGGCCAGGCCGAGCGCGACGAGCAGCTGCGGGACCGTCGACATGACACCGATCAGGAAGGTGTTGGTGACGGCCGTCCAGAACTCCGCGTCGTGCAGGATCCTGTCGAAGTTCGCCCAGCCGACCCACTCCATCTGGTCCAGGCCGGTCATCTCCACCCGGTGCAGGGCGATCCAGCCGGTGTAGACCAGCGGATAGAGCCCGAAGGCGGCGAAGACGAGGAAGAACGGGGCTATGTAGGCGTACGGCGACGCCTTGTCGTCGAAGCGCCAGAGCCGGCTCCGCCACATCTGCCGGCGGGCGTTCACCGGTTTCTGCTGCGAGCCGCGGGGCGGCGGTGCGTATGCGTCCCGGGTGGGAGTCGAGGTGGCCACGGGCGGGAGTCCTTCCCTGGATTGCTTGGTTACCCGGGTACGGGCGGCGGCGTCCGCGGTGGGCTTCCGTGGGGCGGCCGGGAGGTACCCGGCCGCCCCGCGGGAGCCCACCGGGAGACGGGCCGCCCCGGCGCGGGATGGGGACACGCAGGCGCGGGCGGCCCTGGGGCCGCCCGCCGCTGCGACCGTCAGCCGATCACCTTGTCGATCTTGTCGACCGCTGTGTCCCAGGCCTTGTCGGGGCTGGTTCCGCGCTGCTCCATGTTGTTGATCTGGGTGGAGATGGCGTCCTTGATGTCGGCGTCCTTCGGACCGAGAACGGTCTCGGGGATGGACTTGGCCTCGTCGGCGTAGATCTCACCGATCGGCGCGTCGTTGAAGTACGGGAGCTTGCCGGTCTTCACGTCGGCCAGGTCGTACGCGCCCTTGTTGGACGGGAAGAGACCGGTCGCCTTGAAGACGGCGGCCTGCTGCTCGGGGGCGGTCAGCCACTTGACGAGCTCGCCGGCCTCCTTGACGTGCTTGCCCGCCGTCGGGACGCCGAGGAAGGAGCCGCCCCAGTTGGACGCGGTCTCACCGGGGGCGGTGGTGATGTCCCACTTGCCCTTGTTGCCCTCACCGGCGGCGTCCGAGATCTGGGCGGCCATCCAGGCGGGGCAGACCACGGTGGCCATGGTGCTCTTGCGCAGAGCGGCCTTCCACGGGTCGCCGAACTGGGCGAGGCCCTGGGTCAGCTTCTTGTCGGCGGCCTCCGCGGCGAGGTCCCAGCCCTGCTTGACGCCGGGGCTGTCCTTGTAGATCGGCTTGCCGGACTCGTCGTAGTACTGCTTCGGGTTCGAGCTGACCACGGCGTTGAACATCGCGCTCGCGGAGTCCATGAAGTAGGTCTTCGCCGGGGCGTTCTTCTGGTACTCCTCACCGAGCTTGAGGTAGTCCTCCCAGCCACCGGCGAACTTGGCGGCGACCGCCTTGCGGTCGGTCGGCAGGCCGGCCTTCTTGAACAGCTCGGTGTTGTAGCAGAGCGACATCGGGCCGATGTCGGTGCCCGCGCCGATCACCTTGCCGTCCTTGGTGGTGGCCTGCTTCTCCTTCCAGGACACCCAGTCGTCGACGTCGATCACCTTGCTGAGGTCGGCGAACTGGTCCGCCTTGGTGTCGACGACCTCCTTGATGCGGCCGACCTCGACACCCTGGACATCGGCCAGTCCACTGCCGGACGTCAGCTGCTGGAGCAGCTTGGGGTAGTAGTTCTTCTCTTCGGCGGTGGTGTCTTCCTTCACCGTGATGTTCGGGTGCAGCTCGTGGTACTTGGCGAAGAGGCCGGCTTCCTTGTAGCCGAACTGCCCGTAGTCGGCGACGGTCAGCGTGATCTTCCCGTTCGCATCGGAGCTCGTGTCCGATGAGTCCGAGTCGCTGCTGCAGCCGGTCAGCAACAGGGCCGAGGCTGTCAGGCCCGTGGTGACCAGAACCGCGGCTCTGCGGCTTCGGCCGGCGACGGTGCGGGTGATACGCATTCCACTACTCCTTGTTCCAGGGTGGGACTGGCGTTCTGACTGCGTGGCGTTCCGCGCCGGTGGGTGCGGGTGCCAGGTGTTCAGGGGGGAGGACACGGGCAGTGCCGTTCGCGCGAGAAATCCTCTTGCGATGTGGGAGCGCTCCCATGCGTCGATGTCGGAAGGTTCCTGCCTGGGAGGGGTGGGTGTCAAGAGTTGAAGACGCTTCCGTTGCGCGAGCGTGTCCTGCAAGTCACGAGACCGTGTCCGGCCAGGGGCTTGCCAAAGCACCCGCACGAGGAAACCGGAACGCTCGCCTCCCGAATACCCGCAGGTGAGAGGGGTGTTGGGGGTGGATCAGCGGAGCGGGGGCGCGGAGCCGAGCCGATCGGCCAGGATTTCCGGAGCCACCCGGAAACCGCCACCCCTCCCCCCGGGCGGACCACCGGGGCCCGACGGAAGGTGAACGGGACACCGCCTCGCGGGGGCGGCCCGGACCACCTCCGCGTTCTTTCCCCGAATCCGGCCGGCGGCACACCGGGGCGTACGGCCAACTGCCGGGCGGCTACTGGGTGGCCGACATACGGACAACTGGCTGGAAATGCCTTGCACCTCACGCCCTGTTAAATTCACCGCTATGTACCTATTGACCCTTTATATTCGCTCGGGTGGGTGAGGCTGGATGGGAGTCATCCGAGACCATCCCGAGCTCGCGCTCTTTCTCTGCCTGTCCCTCGGCTACCTGGTCGGCAAGATCCGCGTCGGCCCGATCACCCTCGGCGGCATCTGCGGGACACTGATCGTCGCGCTGCTGATCGGCACCCGGCACGTCAGCGTCAACGACGACGTCAAGACCGTCTTCTTCGCGCTGTTCATCTTCTCGCTGGGCTACCTGGCCGGGCCGCAGTTCTTCGCCAACCTCAACCGCAGCAGCCTGCGCTTCTTCGCCCTCTGCCTGATCGAGCTGGTCTGCGTGCTCGGCATCGCCTTCGGCATCGCCAAGGCGTTCGACCTCGACGTGGGCACCGCCTCGGGCATCCTGGCGGGCGCGGCGACCGAGTCCGCGGTCGTCGGCACCGCCACCGAGGCCATCGGCAAGCTCGATGACCTGAGCCAGAGCCAGATCACCCAGTACCAGGGGCACGTCGCCACCGCGTACACCGTCTGCTACCTCTTCGGCCTGATCACCATCGTGCTGTTCACCAGCCAGATCATGCCGATGCTGCTGCGCATCAACCTCGCCGACGCCTCGCGCGAGCTGTGGGAGAAGATGCGCGGCGGGGCCGCCGGCCTGGAGGAGGACGAGCGGGAGGCGCTGCCGAGGACCGTCGGCCGCACCTTCCTGGTGACGCACGCGGACGGCCGCCGGATCGGCGATCTGGAGGCCGGCCTCAAGAACGCCGTCACCGTCGAGGGCGTCAAGCGCGGCAGCAAGGTGCTCGACCCCTCCCCCGATCTGGAACTGACCCTGAGCGACCTGGTCCAGGTCGTCGGACGGCGCTCCGCCATCATCACGGCCGGCCGGGAGATCGGCCCCGAGACACCGGCGGTACCCGGGCTCGACACCCCCCTGGCCACCACCCAGGTCGCGGTGACCGAGAAGGCCACCGCGGGCTCGACCATCGCCCACCTGGAGCAGACCCATCCCGAGTTCCGCAAGGACGGGGTGTACATCACCGATGTGCTGCGCAACGACCAGCATCTGCCCGCCTCGGCCGAGACCACGGTCCAGCGCGGTGACGTACTGACGCTGGTCGGTGCCCGTGCCGGGCTCAACCGGCTCGTCGCGAAGATCGGTGCCGTCGTCAAGAACGACACGACCGACTACATCTATCTCGGCCTCGGCATCGTGGCGGGCTCGCTGCTCGGCCAGATCGTCGTACGGATCGGTGACATCCCGCTGTCGCTCGGCACCGGCGGCGGCTGCCTGATCACCGGGCTGCTCTTCGGCTGGTTCCGCTCCCGCAAGCAGACCTTCGGGGCCTTCCCGCCGCAGGCAGCGAACACCCTGAAGGACCTGGGCCTGGCCGTCTTCATCGCCTGCACCGGGCTGACCGCCGGACCGCAGGCCTGGCCGCTGCTGAAGGAGTACGGCGCGCTGCTGCCGTTCGCCGGCATCGCCATGGTGCTGATCCCCGCGTCCATCTCACTGATCGTCGGGCTGAAGCTCCTGCGGATCGAGAAACCCCTGTTGATCGGGGCCATCGCGGGACAGCAGTGCTCGACCCCGGCGATCACCTCCATCACCCAGGTCGCACAGAGCTCCGTACCGCTGCTCGGCTACACGATCACGTACGCGCTCTCGAACTTCCTGCTGCCACTCACCGGACCGATCCTCGTCGGGGTCCTGGGGTCCTAGGGCCTCTCGTTTGGACCATGCCGGGCTCGCCCGAACGAAAGACCCCAGGGGGCCTGAATGATCGATTTCCTGAACCGCAACATCTTCACTCCCCATCCCGAGCTGCTTGTCTTCCTGGTCGTCGCGTTCGGCTTCCTGATCGGCAGGATCCGCTACAAGGCCATCGCGCTGGGCGCGGTGACGGGCTGTCTGGTCGCCGGTCTGGTGCTGGGCGCGCAGTTCAAGGTCCAGATCGACGGGACGGTGAAGAACCTCTTCTTCATCATGTTCCTGTTCGCCCTCGGCTACCGGGTGGGACCGCAGTTCTTCCGCGGGCTGCGCAAGGACGGACTTCCGCAGGTCGTCAACGCGGTCGTCGTCTGCGTCTCCGGCCTGCTGATCTCCTGGCTCTTCGCCGTCATGCTCGGCTACGGGCCCGGCCTCGGCGCCGGCCTGATGAGCGGCGCGCTCACCCAGTCCGCGGCCATCGGCGTCGCCCAGGACGCCATCGGCACCCTGCCCGGACTCTCCGCCGCGCAGGTCAAGTCCGAGCAGAACCTGGTGGCGGTCGGCTACGCGGTGACGTATCCGCTCGGCACCATCCTGTGCGCGATGCTGCTCGCGAACGTACTGCCGCGGCTCTACCGCAAGAACCTGGCCCAGGAGAGCGCCGAGCTCGCCGCGGAGCTGGACGCGCCGGACGACAACCCGGACGAGGGCGAGGGCTACTACGAGACGGTGCTGCGCGCCTACCGGGTCGAGCGCCCCGATCTCGTCGGCCGCAGCATCGGGGACTTCGAGAACCAGCAGCAGGCGCTCGGCCGACGCGTCTACATCACCCAGGTCCGGCGCGAGGGAACGATCCTGCCGCAGGCCCAGACGCTGGTGCTGCGGGACGGCGACACCGTCGCGGTCAGCGCGCTGCGGCACGACCTGGTGGACTTCGACGCCCGTACCCATGTGGGCGCGGAGGCCGACGACGTGGCGCTGCTCGGGTACCGGACGGAGACCCTGCACGTGGTGGCGTCCGAGAAGGCCCAGCTGGGGCGGACGGTGGCGGAACTGCGCCAGGAGCCGTTCATGGCCGGTGTCTACATCGAGAAGATCTACCGGGCGGGCGCCGAATTCCCCTTCCGGCTCTCCACCCCCGTCGAGCGCGGCGACACCCTGGTGCTGACCGGTCCCGAACGGCTGGTCGGCCCGGCGGGGCGGGAGCTCGGCAAGCCGGTGCCGACGAGCTTCGCCACCGACATGATCTGGGTCGGCCTCGGCATCTTCCTCGGCGGCTGCATCGGCATTCCGGCGCTGACCGCGGGCGGGGTGCCGATCTCGCTCTCCACCTCGGGCGGCGGCCTCATCATGGGGCTGGTCTTCGGCTGGATCCGGGGCAAGTACCCGACGTACGGGAACGTGCCGCCGGGCGCCCAGTGGTTCATGGACACCCTCGGGCTGTGCATGTTCGTCGCGGTGGTCGGCATCAACGCCGGTCCCAGCTTCACCAGCGGGCTGTCCTCGGCGGGCTGGGGGCTGCTGCTCCTGGGCGCCGTCGCCACGGTCGTACCGCTGCTCGTCGGCTTCCTGGTGGGCCACTACATCCAGAAGATCAGATTCCCGATCCTGATGGGCGTGCTGGCCGGCGGCCAGACCACCACGGCGGCGATCGGCGCCATCAACGAGACCTCCAGGTCCCAGATCCCCACGCTCGGCTACACGATCCCGTACGCCGTCGGCAATGTGCTGCTGACCGTGTGGGGCGCCGTGATCGTGATCCTCAACCACTGAACGTGATCGTGAACCACAACCACTGAACGTGCTCGTGAACCACAACCACTGAACGTGCTCGTGATCCACAACCACCGAACCTGAACACGGGAGCGCAGACATGCCCAAGGCCACCCTCAGCCGTGCCGAGATCCGCTCTTTCGCCCAGCTCAGCCCGTTCGAGCTGAAGGACAAGTTCATCAGCATCGCCCAGGCCGAGCAGAGCGACAAGCCCGGTCAGAAGGGCAAGGCGATGCGCGCCATGCTCAACGCGGGCCGCGGCAACCCCAACTGGATCGCCACCGGTCCCCGGGAGGCGTACCACGCACTCGGCTACTTCGCGCTCTCCGAGTCCCGCCGGGTCTGGACGGCCGACAACCTGGGCGGGATGCCGGAGGAGGCGGGCTGTGCGGAGCGCTTCGCCACCTTCGTCCGCACGCATCCTGAGCTGCCCGGGATCGAGCTGCTCCAGGCGAGCGTCGATCTGGCGGTCAAGCGGTTCGGCTTCGTGCCCGACTCCTTCGTGCACGAGCTGGCGGACTCCTCGATCGGGGACAACTACCCGGTGCCGGGGCGCATCCTGACGCACGTGGAGCAGGTCGTGCGCGGGTACGTGGCCGACGAGATGTTCGACCACCGGCCGCCGGAGGGCCAGCACCTGAGCCTGTTCGCGACCGAGGGCGGCACGGCGGCGATGTGCTACATCTTCGACTCGCTGATGAAGAACGGAATCCTGCACAAGGGCGACCGGATCGCCCTGATGGTGCCGGTGTTCACGCCGTACCTGGAGATTCCGGAGCTGGACACGTACGGCTTCGACGTCGTCCGCGTCGAGGCGAACCTGTTCACCGAGACCGGTGTGCGGCAGTGGCGCTACCCGCCGGAGGAGATCGACAAGCTGGCCGATCCGTCGGTCAAGCTGGTCTGCTGCGTCAACCCGAGCAACCCGCCCTCGCTCGCGCTCGCGCCGAAGGTCGCCGAGCAGATCGTGTCCATCGTCGCGGACCGGAACCCGAACCTGATCGTGGTGACGGACGACGTGTACGGGACCTTCGTCGAGGGCTTCCGCTCGCTGGCCGCGGACCTGCCGCGCAACGCGCTGCTGGTGTACTCGTACTCCAAGCACTACGGCGCCACCGGCTGGCGGCTCGGCGTGATCGGGCTGCACGACGACAACGTCATCGACGACATGCTGCGGGCGCAGGACGCGGCGCAGAAGGCCCGGCTGGAGAGCCGGTACGGAACGCTGTCCCTGGAACCGGAGAAGATCCGGTTCATCGACCGGCTGGTCGCGGACTCCCGGCAGGTGGCGCTGAACCACACGGCGGGCCTCTCGCTGCCGCAGCAGGTGATGATGACGCTCTTCTCGCTGTTCGACATGCTGGACGAGGGCCAGGCGTACAAGGCCCGGATCCGCTCGATCGTCCGCCAGCGCCTCGAACTCCTCCTGGAGGGCGCCCACATGAAGATCTCGGAGGACCCCAAGCGGGCCGCGTACTACATCGAACTCGACCTGCTGGCCGAGGCGGAGCGCACCCTGGGCAAGGAGTTCGCCGACTATCTGGAGCAGAACTACGAGCCCGTCGACCCGCTGTTCCGGCTGGCCGAGCAGACGTCCGTGGTGCTGCTGAACGGCGGCGGCTTCGACGGCCCCGAGTGGTCGGTCCGGGTCTCGCTGGCCAATCTGGACGACCTGGACTACCTGAAGATCGGGCACCAGCTGCGGGCGATCTTCGACGAGTACGCGCAGGAGTGGCGGGACTCGGGGGCGGGCGCCGCGTAGGCGGGACGGCGCCGGACGCGGAGGCGCCGCGGGCCGGTCAGGCGGCGCGGGCCGGTCAGGCGGCGCGCAGGCGGGCCAGGGTCTTCTCCAGCTCCGCCTGGGCGGCCCGGCCCGCCGCTTCCGCGTCGCCCGCCACGACGGCCGTGACCAGCGCCCGATGGGCCGCGTCGCCGTGGTGCGGGTCCTCGCGGCGCAGTCCGGTCAGCTCCACCAGGTCGATGAGCGCCTGACGCAGCGCCGGGGCGAACTCCGCGAAGAGGTCGGTGAGCACCGGGTTGTGGGCCGCCGCCAGGACGGCCCGGTGCAGCGCGATGTCCGCGTCCACGAAGCCGTCGTCGGGCCCCGCGCCCGCCGCCCGCCGTGCCGTGAGTGCCGCGTCCAGGGCGGCCAGGTCCTCGTCGGTGCGGCGCCGGGCGGCCAGCCGGGCCGCCTGCACCTCGACCAGCATGCGCACCTCGTAGACATCGGCGACCGCGGCCCGGCGCAGCCGGACCGGCCAGTCCTCGGCCGCGTGGTCCGCGATGACGAAGACGCCGGACCCCTGGCGGGACTGGAGCAGGCCGAGCGCGGCGAGGGTGCGCACCGCCTCGCGGACAGTGGAGCGGCCCACGCCCAGTGTTCTGGCGAGGGTGGTCTCGCCGGGGATCTTCGTGCCGACCGGCCAGTGCCCCTCGGTGATCTGTGCGCGCAGACGGCCGGTGGCCTGGTCGACCAGGGGGCTGGGGCTGAGCGGGCCGAGCGAGGACACGAGTTCACCTGTCAGGTTGTCTGAGGACTTGGTTTCTGGCTACTGTACCGGCCATGACGTACCGCGGTCTCCTTCTTCTCGGCTGCCGCGGCGGGGCCTGAAGCGATCGGCACCCCGCCGCGGGGTGCCGTGCTGTGCCGGTCGCATCCGGCGATGCGAGAAGAGACCGCGTTCATGTCCGACCATCTGTCACCGATGCACAGCTTCCCCACGATCCGCACCCCGCGCGGCCCGGTGCCCTCGGCCGCGCCCCGGTGGAACCGGCAGCGCTCCAGCTCGATGCCGTCGCACCGCTACCGTTCCGCCTTCGACCGCGTGGAGATCCCGCTGACCGGGCGCACCTGGCCGCAGGCCCGGATCGAGCGGGCCCCGCTCTGGGTGCCCGTCGACCTGCGGGACGGCAACCAGGCGCTGGCCGAGCCGATGGACACCCCGCGCAAGCGCCGAATGTTCGACCTGCTCGTGGCGATGGGCTTCAAGGAGATCGAGATCGGCTACCCGTCGGCGAGCCGCACCGACTTCGACTTCGTCCGGCATCTGGCGACGAGCGGGGCGGTGCCGGACGACGTGACGGTGGTCGTCTTCACCCCGGCCAGGGCGGATCTGATCGAGCGGACCTTCGAGTCCGTGACGGGCATGGACCGGGTGGTCGTCCACCTCTACATCCCGACCGCCCCCGTCTGGCGGGACGTCGTCCTGGGACGTGACCGGGCCGGCGTGCACGGGGTGGTGCTGGACGCCGCGCGGCGGATGGAGCGCCTCGCGCGGGCCAGGCCCGGCGCGGACATCCGGTTCGAGTTCTCGCCCGAGGTCTTCATCCTCACCGAGCCGGACTACGTACTGGAGATCTGCAACAGCCTGACCGAGCTGTGGGACGCCTCACCGGACCGCCCGGTGATCCACAACCTGCCGGCCACGGTGGAGATCGCGACGCCCAACGTCTACGCCGACCAGATCGAGTACATGCACCGCCACCTGGACCGGCGCGATTCGGTGATCCTCTCCGTCCACCCGCACAACGACCGGGGTACGGGGGTGGCGTGCGCGGAACTCGCGGTGCTGGCGGGGGCGCAGCGCGTGGAGGGCTGCCTGTTCGGCAACGGGGAGCGCACCGGCAACGTCGACCTGGTCAACCTGGCGCTGAACCTGCACGCCCAGGGCGTCGACCCGATGATCGACTTCTCGGACATCGACGAGATCCGCCGCACGGTCGAGCACTGCAACCGGCTGCCGGTGCCGCCGCGCCATCCGTACGGCGGCGACCTGGTCTACACCGCGTTCTCCGGCACCCACCAGGACGCGATCAGCAAGGGCTTCGCGCACCACGCGAGCAGCGGCTCCGAGGTGTGGTCGGTGCCTTACCTGCCGATCGACCCGGCGGACGTGGGGCGCAGTTACGAGGCCGTCATCCGGGTCAACAGCCAGTCCGGCAAGGGCGGCATCGCCCATCTGCTGCGCGGCAACTACGGGGTGGACCTGCCGGCCCGGATGCGGGCGGACTTCTCCCGTACGGTGCAGGACGCGACGGACGGCAGCGGGCTGGAGGCCACGCCGAAGGACCTGTGGGAGCTGTTCGGGGCCACGTACCTGGTCCCGGGGCGGGACGGGGCGATCGCCCTGACGTCCTGGTCCGCGGAGCGTGATCCGGCCGGTGGCCGGCGGTTCGTCTGCACACTGCGGGTGGACGGGCGGGAGGGCGACTACGAGGGCACGGGCGCCGGCACGGTGTCCGCGTTCACGGAGGCGCTGGCTGCCGCCGGGGTGGAGGTCACGATCCTCGACTTCTCGGAGCACGGGGCGGACGCGGCCCGGTCCACGGTGACCGCGTACGCCGAGTGCCGGGTGGACGGCGAGGTCCGCTGGGGGGCGGGCCAGGACGCGTCCGCGCTCGCGGCGTCGGTGGCGGCGGTGCTGTCGGCGGTCAACCGGGCGCGGTAGCCCGGCAACATGGGGGCGCACCCCGGCCGGTTGTGGGGGACGTGGGGACCGGCCGGGATGCGCGGGGGGATGGTGGCTACTTGTAGGCGCCGAACGCCTTCGTGAAGGCGAGCGGCTCCTGGGCGATCGAGCTGCACGACGCGTCGGCGGTCGGCTTCGCACCGCCCTCGCACTCCTTGTCCCGGGTGCCAGACCACATCGCGAGCCAGCCGATCCCCTTCTCCTGGGCGAACTCCACCAGCTGCGTGGCGTCCTCGACCTTGAAGATCTCGGTGCTGACGTCGTTGACCCCGATCATCGGGGTGACCGCGACGGCCTTCCAGGCGTCCGCGTCCGAGAGCCCGAGCACGCCCTTGATCTGGGCCTGCGTCGCGGTGGCGGCCTGGATCGCGTACGTGCCCATGTCACCGCTGTACGAGGCGCCGTAGTCCATCGCCATGATGTTGACGGCCCCGACGTCGACGCCGTTCTTCTTCGCGTCGGCGACCAGGTCCACCCCGGGCTGGGTCAGGCCCTCCGGCATCACCGGCAGGGTGAAGGAGACGTCCAGGCCGGGGTGGGACTTCTGGAGCTGCGCGATGGCCTGGGAGCGGCGGGAGTTGGCCGCGGTGTCGGGCAGCGCGCCGCCCTCGATGTCGAAGTCGACCTTGGTCAGCTTGTACGTGTCCACGACCTTGCCGTAGGCCGCGGCCAGGTCGGCCGCCGAGGTGCAGTTCAGTGCCAGCTCGGAGCCGGACGCGCCGCCGAAGGAGACCCGGACGTCGCCGCCCGCCGCGCGCAGGCCGTCGATCTGGGAGGCGACCTGGTCGTCGCCGAGGCCGGTGACGCCGCCCCAGAGCGGGGCGCAGCTGCCGCCGGAGGTGATGAAGGCGAGGTTGAACTGCTTGACGCCGGTCTTGGTGGCGGTGCCGGTGAGGTCGAAGGCGGGGTAGAGGGAGGTGTCGACGTACGGGGCGAAGCCCGCCCCGCTCGCCGTACCGCCGCTGCCACCGTCCGCGTCGGTCTTGGTGGGGGCCGGTGTGGGGGTGCCGGACCCGGTCGGGGTGGGGGTAGCGGTGGGGGCCGCGGTTCGGGTGGGGCGGCCGCTGGGCTGCGGGGCGGCGCCGGTGTCGACGGAGCACTTGGCGCCGTCGACGACGCAGCCGGTGGGGTCGGCCGCCTTGTCGTCCGCGCCGGAACCGGCCGTTTTGCCGTCGGAGCTGGTGACGAAGCCGATGGTGACGGACTTGCCGGGGGCCAGCTCCTTGTCCCAGCTCGACGGTGTGACGGTGACGTGGTTGCCGTCGACGGTGTGCTCGCCGTTCCACAGCGAGCTGAGCTTCGTGCCCGCCGGGAGGTCGAACTCCAGCGTCCAGCCGGACTTGGCGCTGTCCGTGTCGTTGGTGACGACGTACTGCGCGGTGTAGCCGCCCGTCCAGCCGCTGGTCCTGGTGTAGGCGGCGCCGACCGCCGACGCCTGGGCCGTGCCGGTGAGGGCGAAGACCGTCCCGCCGATCACGGCCGCGGCGACGACCGCGCCGACCGCTTTGGTCCGGGTGCTCGCCGTGCGCCGGTGCGTGCTGGTGCCCATCGCGTTCCTGCCTCGTCATACGGAAGTGGGGGGATGCGAGAGCACGCTAGCGGCAATGAATCCGGCAAATACGGCACTTGGGACCCGAGTTGATGTTCTTAGGGCGGGCTTAAGGAGCGCATCGGCCGGTCTAAAGGTTCGGGCCCGTTCCGGAGCGGAACCGGGTCCCCGCGCCCCGCCGGTTCACCGCGCGCCGCTGCCGCCCGAGCCGGTGCCCGAGCCGCTGCGGACGCTGCCCGCCGAGCCCGATCCAGATGCGCACCTCCGTGCCGCCGAGCACCGAGCGGCCGATCCGCACATCGCCGCCGGTGGACTCCGCGACCCGGCGGACGATGTCGAGGCCGAGCCCGGTCGAGCCCACCGCGCCCATCGCGCCGCCCTGTCCGCTGCCGCCGCGCGTCAGCGCCGCCCTGGGGTCCGCGATGCCGCCGCCCGCGTCCGAGACCAGCACGATCACCGCCTCGCCGCTGTGGTGCACGTCCACGGCGAAGGCGGTGCCCTCCGGGGTGTGCCGGAAGACGTTGCCGAGCAGCGCGTCCAGTGCCGCCGCCAGTTCGGGGCGGGCCACCGGGATGCGTACCGTGCGGTCCACTCCGGCGAGGCGCACCTCGCGGCCCTCGTCCTCTGCCAGCGCGGACCAGAAGGCCATGCGTTCGCGGATCACCTCTGAGGCGTCGCAGCCGGCTCCCGGACCGCCGACCTGTCCCTGGGTCTGCGGGCGCTGCTCCCTGGCGGTCCTGATGATCGTGTCCACCTCGTGTTCCAGCTGCTCGACGGCCGCCCGGGTCTGCTCGGCCGCCGGGCCCTCTCCGAGCGAGGCGGCGTTGAGCCGGAGCACGGTGAGCGGGGTGCGCAGCCGGTGCGAGAGGTCGGCGGCCAGTTCCCGTTCGTTGGCGAGGAGCTGGACGACCTGGTCGGCCATGGAGTTGAACGCGACGGCGGCGGAGTGCAGTTCGGTCGGGCCCTCCTCCGGCACCCTGGTCCCGAGCCGACCCTCCCCCAGGTCCTGGGCGGCCCCCGCGAGCCGCCGGGCGGGCTCCACCATGCGCACGCCGAGCCGGTCGGCCACCGCGACCGAGCCGACGATCAGCGCGATGCCGACGCCCGCCAGCATCAGCCAGGCGGTGGTGACCCCGTTGGAGACCTCGTCATCGGGCACGAACACCTCGACGACTGCGGTGCCCCCGGCGCCGAGCGCGGTGGGCTGGAGCAACGCGGAGCCGCCGGGCACCTCGGAGATGGAGGCGCGCCCCGATGCCCGTACGGTCTCCAGGTCCTTGCGGGTGGCGCGCCGGCGGCCGATCTCCACCGCCTGCCTGTCGGCCTCCGCGGCGGCCGGTATGTGGACGGCCATCCGGTCGTGGGCGCCGGGTTCCGTGGTGAGCACGGCCTTGAGGAGTTCGGCGCGGTCGGTGGTGATGGAGAGCGTCGGGCCGATCGTCGCGGCCTGCCGTTCGGCGTCGGAGAAGGCCCGGTCGCTGGCCATCTCCTTGATGACGAGACCGAGGGGTACGGCGAAGGCGATCACGACCATCGCGGTGACGGCCAGGCAGACCTTGACGAGCGCCCATCTCATGCGGGCTGCTCCGGGGGCGCGGCGGGCGGCTGCAGTTTCACGCCGACGCCGCGCAGGGTGTGCAGGTAGCGGGGCCGGGCGGCCGTCTCGCCCAGTTTCCGGCGGAGCCAGGACAGATGGACGTCGATGGTCTGGTCGTCCCCGTACGACTGCTGCCAGACCTCGGCGAGCAGTTCCTTGCGCGGGACGACGACGCCCGGCCGGCCGGCCAGGAAGGTCAGCAGGTCGAACTCCCGCCGGGTGAGGTCGAGGTCGGTGCCGTCGAGTTCGGCCAGTCGCCGCAGCGGGTCGATGGAGAGCCCGCCGACCCGGATGACGCGCGGGGAGGCCGACCGGCCCTCCGAGGCGCGCGAGCGGCGCAGCACGGCGGCCATCCGCGCGGCGAGGTGCTCCACGGAGAAGGGTTTGGTCAGGTAGTCGTCCGCACCGTCGTTGAGCAGCCGGACGATCTCGCTCTCGTCGTCCCTGGCGGTCGCGATGATGACGGGGACGTCAGTGATGCCGCGCAGCATCTTGAGCGCCTCCGAGCCGTCGAGGTCGGGCAGCCCGAGATCGAGGATCACCACGTCGAAGCGGAAGTGGGCGACCTCGCGCAGCGCTTCGAGCGCGGTGCCGACACTCCGTACGGTGTGCGACGCCTCGGTCAGGTGCCGGATGAGGGCGGAACGTACGAACTGGTCGTCCTCGACCACAAGCACACTTGGCATGGGCGGCACCGTACGCCATCGGGCACCTCGGGGGCCGCCCCGATCCGGAGGACGGTCCCCCATGGTGCAGGATGTGCCGGATGCGACGAGGACTCGTACACGGGCTCGCGTGGTCGCTCGCCACCGGCGGCGCGGTCACGCTGTCGTGGTGGGGCGTGCACACGGTGATGGCGGGGACGGCGTACGACCCGCCGCGCGCGGTGCCGATCTCCGCGAGCGCGCGGGCGACCACGGAGTCCCTGTCGTCCTCGACGCACCGCCCCGAGCCGTCCCCGTCACCCGGCGCCGACAAGTCCGCTTCCGCCCCGAAGCCGTCCGTGACGTCGGTGAGTCCCTCCCCCTCGCGCTCGCACGCCCCGGCGGGCACGCCTCGGCCCGCTGCCTCGGCCACCCCCGCCGGGACGGCGAGGAGTTACGCGACGGACGGCGGACGGGTCGTCTTCGAGCTGGGCGCGGACAGCGCGAAGCTGGTCTCCGCGACGCCGGAGCAGGGCTGGTCGATGCGGGTCTGGACGGAACCGGCCTGGATCCGGGTCAACTTCGCCCGGGACGACGGCACGACGGTCTCGGTGTTCTGCACCTGGAACGGCTATCCGCCGAAGGTCGAGATCGTGACGTGACGGCGGTGTAGCGGGCGCTCAGTCGAAGGCGGACGCGGGTGGCGGCGGCGAGGGCCTGGCGTCGGCGTCGTGCACCGGGGCCGCACCCCCGGTGAAGTCCGCGAGCGCCCGCCCGTGTTCGACGCGCCCAGGATGCGGATCGGTCGCGACCCGGCGGGTCAGCTCCGCGACCTTCGGCACCACGTCGGAGGCGAGCAGTACGGCGTTGCCGAAGCGGCGGCCGCGGAACACGGTCGGGTCAGCGGCCAGCGCCAGCTCGGGGAAGACCGTGGCGGCGGTGGCGATCTGGCCGCGCAGATGGGCCAGCGGAGGTCCGTCCGCGAGGTTGGCCACGTAGGTCCCGCCGGGCTTCAGCACGCGGCGCACCTCCGCGAGGAACTCGGTGCTGGTGAGGTGGGCGGGGGTACGGGCGCCGCTGAAGACGTCCGCGATGACGAGGTCCGCCCAGTCGTCCTGGATCTTCCCGAGCCCGGCGCGGGCGTCGGTGGCCCTGACCCTGATCCTGGCCTGCGGGTCCAGCGGCAGTTCCCGGCGCACCAGTTGGACGAGCGCCGCGTCCACCTCGACGATCTGCTGGGTGGAGCGGGGCCGGGTCGCCGCGACGTAGCGGGCGAGCGTGAAGGCCCCGCCGCCCAGGTGCACGACGTGCAGCGGCTGCCCGGCGGGCGCCGCCAGGTCCGCGATGTGGCCGATCCGGCGCTGGTACTCGAAGGAGAGGTACGCCGGGTCTTCGAGGTCCACGTGGGACTGCGGGGCGCCGTCGATCGTCAGCGTCCAGGCGCGCCTGCGCTCCCGGTCGGGCACCAGCTCGGCGAGGCCGCCGTCCACCGGTTCCGAGACGTTGCCCCCGGGGGGCCCGGAGCCGCGGGCCGCCTTGCGGTCGGTCCTGCGGTCCGCGCGCTGCTTGCGGCTCCCCGCTTCGCCGGAACCTCCTCGACGTGCCACTGCCGTTCGTACCTGCTCACTGCTCATAGGGTCCGGGACCGGCCGGGTCCGGCCGTGCGGGGCGGTCGCGCTCACCGCCCCTTGGGCGTGTCCGCGAAGTCGCGTCGTCCGCCCGGAGGGCGGGCCCGGCGGCGTCTGGTGCGTGCTCTCGGCGTGCCGGGCGCAGACCCTCGTACTGGACGTACTTGGGTCTTCGCCCGGTGCGGCGAGAGTGCGTGCCAGGCGTCGCCGGGCAGGCGAGACTTTGCGGACACGCCCCTAGGACATTATGGGCTCAGCGGCAGTTGTCGGCCGCCTCGATCAGCCGGGCGGCCTGGTCCAGCGCGGCCCGCAGCGCGGCCGGGTCGGTGACCGAGGTGTCGTCGCCGGGCGGCAGCAGCCAGCCGCTGCCGGAGACGGGCGGCTCCGCGGGGATGCGCAGCCCCCGGCCGTTGGTGCTCGTACAGGCGCTGCCCGGTACGTCCCAGGCCTCTGCGGTGCCCGGCGGCACCAGGAAGCCGACGGTGGCGCAGGGGCCGTCGTGCAGGACCGGGCCGACGGCCTCCTGATCGGCGCCCCGGCGCAGGATGTCCGCCGCCTCCAGTCCCTGCCGGGCGGGAACGGTCACCAGGTCGCAGGGTTCCGCGCCGGGAAGCGGGCCGGTCGCGGCGGGCTCCTCCGCACGTGCCACGGGGCCGGTCGTCGCGGTCTGTGCGGCCGTCGTCGCGGTCGTCCGCGAGCCGGTCGCCATGTCGGTGTGCAACAAGGGACCTCTCCTCTCATCGCCGGGCGGAGCCGGACTCCGTCGCCACATGGACCAACGCGCGGACCGCGTCAAGGGCTACGGCCCCACACCGCTGCAAAGGGTGGCAGTTCATGGCGGATCGTGGGCGAGATACCCGTTTTGTTCGTAAACGCAGCGTGTGGGAGTTGTCACAACAGGTACGTTCTTGCTCCGCCGGGACACCGGAATCAATCGCCCGGCTCGCACCAGAGAGGGCCCCGCCATGGTGTCGACACGGGCAGTTCCCAACCTCGCCTTCCGGCGGCTGCGCGGCCCGCGCTCCGCCGGGGAGTTCGCTGCCGCGGTACGCAGGTCCGCCCGCGAGATCGGCGAGCAGGTCGCGTGCGACGCCCGGTACATCGGACGCGTGGAGTCCGGCGAGATCCGCTGCCCGAACTACGCCTACGAGCGGGTCTTCCTGCACATGTTCCCCGGGGCGAACCTGGTGGACCTGGGCTTCTCACCGCGTGAATCGGTACGCGGCCGGGGGGCACCGTCCGCCGCGGACGCCCCTTCGTCCCCGACTTCGCCGCTGCTCGGCAGCGACACCGACGAGGAGTGCGACGTGCTGCGTCGCGTATTCATGACAAGCGGCTCCACCACGATGGCGGCCGCGTCCCTGAGCCTGGGCCTGGGCGGCGTGGCCGCCTCCGTCTCCCTGCCCGCGCAGCGCCGGGTGGGCGAGGCGGAGGTGCACGCCGTGGAGAAGGCGGTACGGCAGATCCGTCTGCTGGACGACCGGCACGGGGGTGACGGCCTGTACCGCCGGGCCTCGCAGCCGCTGCGGGCGGCGTACGCGCTGCTCGACTCCGGAACCGCGACCCGGCGCTCCACGGCCGACCGGCTGCACTCCGGGGCCGGTGAGCTGGCGATCTCGGTGGGCTGGCTGGCCCATGACTCGGGCCGGTTCGAGGACGCCCGCTCGCACTACGCGGAGGCGCTGGCCACGGCGCGGGTGGCCGGGGACCACGCGCTGGAGGCGCACGCCTTCTGCAACGCGTCGTTCCTGGCCCGGGACACCGGGCGCTCCCGCGAGTCGCTGCGCGCCGCGGAGGCGGGGCTGCGGGCCGCGCGGCCGCTGGGCTCACCGCGGCTGATGGCGCTGCTCTCGCTGCGCGAGGCGGGCGGCCGGGCGGGGCTCGGGGACCGTACCGGCTGCGAGCGGGCGCTCGGCCGGGCGCACACCTCGTTCGGGCAGGGGCCCGCCCCTTCGGACCCGGAGTGGATGAGCTTCTTCCGGGAGGCGGAGCTGGAGATGCTGGAGGCGCAGTGCTGGTCGGCGCTGGGCGACTGGTCGCGGGCGGCCAGGCACGCGCGGCGTGCGACGCGGCTGCAGGACCCGCACTTCACCCGGAACCTGGCGCTGTACCGGGCCGAGCTGACCACGGACCTGGCCCGCGCGGGCCTCGCGGAGGAGGCGGCGGCCACGGGTCACCAGGTGCTGGACCTGCTGGACCAGGTCCGGTCCTCCCGGATCAGGACGATGCTGGCGGGCGCGGTGGCGGTGCTGAGGCCCCGGGGCCGGGGCTCCGTCGACATCACGGACTTCCTCGACCGCCACGGCACGGAGCCCTCCGGGGGGCGGGGCGCGAAAACGAGCTCGCCCGGCGCTTGAGGACGGAACCCTCTGCCCGGATCGGGGCGCGTTCCCTGCCATCCCGGCCAACCCAAGCCTGTCCGGCGTTTGAGGACGGACGAGGCTCGCCTCGGGGCGCGTTTACGTCCACCCCGGACATCCCAAGCCCGTCCGGCGCTTGAGGACGGAACCCTCTGCCCGGACCTGGGCGCGAAAACCAGCCCGCCCGGCGCTTGAGGGCAGAGCGGCCCGCCCCGGACCGGGGCGCGGGGGTCCGTCCTCAAACGCCGGACGGGCTGGGATACCCGACCGCGGGGCTCGGGGTTCCGTCCTCAAACGCCGGACGGGCTGGGATTGGCCGGGATCGCGAGCCCCGAGGCGCCGGACCGGCCGGGGTTGGCCGGATCACGGGCCCCGAGGCGCCGGGCGGGCCGGGATGCCGGGGCCACGGGGCGTCGGGCCTATCGCTCCAGGTGGCCCGTGTCGTTCCAGCGTTCCAGGGCGGGCGTCCCGTAGGCCCAGCCCAGGACGGACAGCGACGTCGGCTCCAGCCGGATGCGCGCCGCGAAGGACACGTCCTCGCCCAGCCACCGCGCCCCCAGCGCCCGCAGGATGTGACCGTGGGCGAACACCAGGACGTCGCGGTCGGCCGAGCGGGCCCACTCGATGACCTCGTCGGCACGGGCCGACAGCTCGGCCAGGGTCTCCCCCTCCGGGACGCCGTCGCGCCAGATGAACCAGCCCGGGCGGCTCGCCTTGATCGCGGCCGGCGTCATCCCCTCGTACGCCCCGTAGTCCCACTCCATCAGCGCGTCCCACGGCTCGGCCCGCTCGCCGAACCCCGCGAGCTCACAGGTCTCAGAGGCCCGCACCAGCGGGCTGGTCCGGACCTCAAGACCGGGCAGATCCACCCACGGCCCCCGGTGCAGCCGCTCCCCGAGCAGCTTGGCGCCCTCGCGCCCGGTGTCGAGCAGGGGGATGTCCGTCCTGCCGGTGTGATTGCCGTTGACGGACCATTCCGTCTGGCCGTGCCGGGCAAGCAGGATTCGCGGTGCCATGTGACGGCTCTCCCTGAAACTGAGACCTCTGACGCTGGATCTGAGATCTTGGACATCGACAGGGACGCAACCGTCCGACACGCTACGGGTGAACGGGTGGGAACGGAACGTCCGGTTTTCCATCATCCCGCACACGCGCGTGACGCAACCCCTGGGGCCGTACGGGCGTCCCTCTCAACGCAGACCGAACCAGAGCGGCTGAGGGGTGCCGAGTGCACCCCTGGGGGAATCCCGGCCGCACCGCACCGTACGGTTGAACGTCCGCCGTCGGCCGCATGAACTCATGATGGAGAACTTCCGGATGCCGCCTGCCACCACCGCGCCCGCGCAGCGCCCCCGGCCCCGCTGGTGGACCGAGCTCCCGCTGCTCGCCCTGGTGTACGCGGCGTATTCGGGCGGCAGACTGCTGGTGCGCGGCGACGTGTCGACGGCCGTCGACCACGGACTGCGCATCCTGGACCTGGAACAGACGCTCCGTATCAACTTCGAGCACCCGCTGAACCGGCTGCTCACCGCGCACTCCTCGATCGGGATACCCGCCGACTTCGCGTACGCGTCGCTGCACTACCTGATAACCCCGGCCGTCCTCATCTGGATGTTCAGGCGCCACTCGCAGGCCTACCGCAGGGCCCGCACCTGGCTGATGACCTCCACGATGCTCGGCCTGATCGGCTTCACCCTGATGCCGACCTGCCCGCCCCGGCTGCTGGCCGCCGGACACGGCTTCGTCGACACGATGGCGCAGTACAGCTCGTACGGCTGGTGGGGCACAGAGGCGTCCGCCCCGCGCGGCATGGGCGGAATGACCAATCAGTACGCGGCGATGCCCAGCCTGCACGTCGGCTGGGCGCTGTGGTGCGGCATCCTCATCTGGCGCCACGGGCGCCACCCGCTCGTACGGGCGGCGGGCGTCGCCTACCCCCTGATCACCGTCTTCGTGGTGATGGGCACCGCCAACCACTACTTCCTCGACGCGGTGGCCGGCGCCGCCGTGATGGGCCTCGGCGCCCTGCTGGGCCGGCCCGTGACCCGGCTCGCCAACAAGGTCGCCGACGCGGCCAAGGCCCGCTTCGCACCGCCGAGTACGGCCGCGGAGTCCCCGGATGTCAGTGCCGGATGCAAGACTTCCGCGGGTGAGCGAATCCCCGGCCAGCGGACCTCCTCCGCAGACCCCACCGATGCCCCGGCACCGGCCGGTCCACCTGCCCCGGCCGACGTCCCCGCCGGAAGCACCGCGGGACGTACCGTCGGCGGTGACACTGCGGCAGCGGCTCGCTGAGCTGAGGGGCCCGGCCGTCGCACCCCGTCCGCTGGACGCCCGCGCACTGGCCGCCCTCGCCGCCAACCCCGGCTGCAAGCGGCGCGCCCTGCTCGACGGGGCCGGGGTCGACAAGACCGCCCTGGCCACCGCACTCGGCTCACCGGCCCCCTTCGGCCAGTCCCAGTTCGCCTTCATGCGCGGCAACGCCTTCGAGGCCAAGGTCAAGGCCGACGGCGGTACGGAGCTGATGCGGCTGCTGCACGAGCGGCTCGGTGAGCCCGGCGAACCCCCGCGCGACGTCGCGGTTCCCGATCTGAGCGCCGCCGGTCCAGAGGGCCGCGCCGCGCGCACCGCCCTGGCCCTGCGGGAGGCGACCGGGGCGGGCGGCTGGGCGCTGCTGGACCACCCGATGCTGGCCCTGGAGGTGGCGGGCTCGCCCGCCTATCTGGAGCCGGACGCGGTGGTGGTGCACCCCGACGGCACCTGGACGGTCGTCGAGATCAAGTCCTTCCCCATGATCGACGGCTCCGCCGACGCCGCGAAGGTCGGCGCGGCCGCCCGCCAGTCCGCGGTCTACGTGCTGGCGCTGGAGCGGATCGCCGCCGCCACCGACGGGGCTGAGGTAGGCCACCGGGTGCTGCTGGTCTGCCCCAAGGACTTCTCCAACCTGCCGGCCGCGTCCGTCGTCGACGTGCGCAAGCAGTGCGCGGTCACCCGCCGCCAGCTCATCCGGCTCACCCGGATCGAGGACATCGCGGCGGCCCTGCCCGAGGGCACCACGTTCGACCCGGAGCGCTCCCCGGAGGAGCTGGGCCGCGCCGTCGAGTCGGTCACCGCGGCGTACGCGCCGGAGTGCCTGGCCGCCTGCGAGCTGGCCTTCCACTGCCGGGGCAAGGCGCGGGCCACCGGCGCGGTGGAGGCGCTGGGGCGCAGTGTGCGGGGCGAGCTCGGCGGGCTGACCACGGTCGGCGCGGTGCTGGCCGCGGCCGCGGGCAAGGAGGGCGATCCGGCGGACCCGACGGTCTCCGCGCTGCGCCGCGCCGCCGCGCTGCGCGCCGAGGCGTTGGAGGGCGGGTCCGGATGCCACTGATCTCCACCCTGGCCAGGCTGGAGGCCGTGGAGAACGGCCGCGCGCAGCCGCTGGCCACGGTCCGCCACCGCCGCCTCACGGACCGGCCGCTGGTCCTGGTGCCGCTGACCACGTCCGGCGAGGCGGGCGCCCCGCTCGGCGCCCTGGTCGGCTCCGAGCGGGACGCGCCCCGGCTGCTGGTCGTGGCGCAGCCGCGCGACCGGGATCTGCGGTTCGCGTTCCTCGCGGAGCTGGCGGAGGCGGTGCTGCCGCACATCGAGTCGTACGCCGATGTCATCGAGCCCGCCGAGCGCAGCGAGACGGACCCGGCGACCGGCAAGAAGGTCAAGGTCGAGACCGAGCTGTGCACGGACGCCGCGCAGCTGATCGTGCCGAGCCGGGCGGGCATCGAGTTCGTCCGGCTGCTGGGCCGCTCCATGCGGTTCCGGCGCACCGTGGAGGACGACCCCGACACCCCGTATCCGGCGCCCGCCCGCGTCCCGCTGCTGGGCCGCTGGCTGACGCACTACGGCGAGCGCGCCCGGGTGCCGGGCTCCTCGCTGCTGCTGGCCTGCACCGATCTGCTCAACCGGCACTGGGCGAGCGGCCAGTCCAGCCTGGAGGACCAGCACCTGGGCGCCCTGCTCGCCTGGGTCGATCCACCGGCCGGCGAGTCTGGGGCCGAGGCCGCGCTCCGCGCCGAGCTGGCCCGGGACCGCGCGGGACAGCTGCTCTGCCCGCCCGCCGGACCGGCCACCGACCCGGACTTCGACAACCGGCTGCTGGCCCCCGCGATCGAGCGGTACGACCGCGCGCGCACCGCGCTGGCCGCCGCGGAGGACGGTCTGTCGGCCGATGCCGGGCTCGCCGCGCTGACGGCGGCCGAGCGGGAGATCAGGGCGCTGCTGGCGGGCGTGCTGCGGCCGACCTGGGACGCCGTGTGGCGGGGCCTGGACCTGCTGCGGGAGCTGCCGGAGGGGGCCAGGACCGAGGACCGCTGGACCCGCGACCGCTGGTCGTTCACCGGCCACCGCGACCGGGTGCGGTCCGGCGAGCCGCCGCAGCCGCGCCGGGACGACGCGGTGACGGCGGCCCGCAAGCTCGCCTCGCGGGAGACCGCCCAGGCGCAGCTGGAGGCCCAGGAGGCGCTGGACGATCCGCTGGTGCTGGCCGGCCGGCGGCTGGCGGGCGAGGCGTTCCTCGGGGAGGTGACCGGGGTGGAGATGACGTACACCGAGTCGAAGCGCCCCTCGCCGCGCCCGCTGGTCACCGTGCGCACGGCAGAGCAGCCGCAGCTGGCGGAGCGTCTGAAGGTCTACCGCTCGCTGGACGGCAAGCCGCAGACCGCCGAGTTCGCCGGGTACGGGCCGCCGGAGGAGGGCGAGCCGCCCGCGCTGGTGCTGCGGATCACCGACCGGATGGGCCGGGGCAGGGAGCCGGCCCCTGGTTCGGTGCCGGAGCCCGGTGACCGGATCGCCTGGACGCTCTTCGAGCACGACCAGCGCGGCGGCCCGAAGCTGCCGGAGCCGGAGGAGACACCCTGGACCCACGGCGGTCCGCCGGGCTCCGGGGCGGCTGTGGAGAGCCCCGATCCCGTGACCCCGGAGGACCTGCTGTGAGCGACCGACTCGACCCGGGGGCGGCGGCGGGCCGGGCCACCGCCCAGATCCTGGACGACACGCTGAACGGCACCGCGCGCGGCATCGTGGTGGACTCCCCGCCCGGCGCGGGCAAGTCCACCCTGGTGGTCCGCGCCGCGCTCGAACTCGCGGCGGCCGGCCGCCCGCTGATGGTCGTCGCCCAGACGAACGCCCAGGTCGACGACCTGGTGGTGCGGCTGGCCGAGAAGGACCCCGGGCTCCCGGTCGGCCGGCTGCACAGCAGCGACTCGGACCCGTACGACAAGGTGCTGGACGGGCTGGACAACGTACGCAAGTCGGCGAAGGCGGCGGATCTGGCCGGGCTGGACATCGTCATCTCGACGGCCGCCAAGTGGGCCCATGTGAAGAACGTCGAGCCGTGGGGGCACGCGATCGTCGACGAGGCGTACCAGATGCGCTCCGACGCGCTGCTGGCCGTCGCCGGGCTCTTCGAACGGGCGCTGTTCGTGGGCGATCCGGGCCAGCTCGACCCGTTCTCGATCGTCGGCGCGGACCAGTGGGCGGGGCTGAGTTACGACCCGTCCGCGAGCGCGGTCTCCACGTTGCTGGCGCACAATCCGGAGCTGCCGCAGCGCAGGCTGCCGGTCTCCTGGCGGTTGCCCGCGTCGGCCGCGCAGCTGGTCTCGGACGCGTTCTACCCGTACACCCCGTTCCGCAGCGGTACCGACCACGGGGACCGGCTGCTGTCGTTCGGCGTCGGGTCCGACGGCTCACCGGCCGACCGGGTGCTGGACGAGGCCGCGGAGTCCGGCTGGGGGCTGCTGGAGCTGCCCGCCCGGCACACCCCGCGCACGGACCCGGAGGCGGTCCGGGCGGTGGCCACGGTGGTGCGCCGGCTCCTCGACCGGGGCGGCGCGGCCACCAGCGAGCGTTCTCCGGACCCGGCCCCGGTGACGGCGGACCGGGTGGCGGTCGGCACGGCCCACCGCGACCAGGCGGCGGCGGTGCGGGCGGCGCTCGCGGAGCTGGGGGTGACGGGCGTGGCGGTGGACACCGCGAACCGGCTCCAGGGCCGCGAGTTCGATGTGACGGTGGTCCTGCACCCGCTGTCCGGGCGGCCGGACGCCACGGCGTTCCATCTGGAGACGGGCCGGCTGTGTGTGCTGGCCTCGCGCCACCGGCACGCCTGCATCGTGGTCTGCCGCGCGGGCGTCGCGGAGCTGCTCGACGAGCACCCGTCCACGGAGCCGGTCCAGCTGGGCGTCACCGTGAAGTTCCCGGACGGCTGGGAGGCGAACCACCGGGTGCTGGCGCATCTGGCGGAACACCGCGTGCGCTGGGGGCGTTGAGCCCGGGGGCGCGGGAAGCGGCTCCGCGCACGCCCCCGGACACGCTCCGGGCGCCCTTGCGGCGGGCTGGACAATAGAGGGTGGCCGTCGGGCCCACCGGAGGAGGAACAACCACATGGCACAACCCGAGCGGAACGAGCGGCAGCGGCTGCGCCCCGCGCCCCTGCTCTTCGAGCCGTCGGCGTCGGTCGCCGATCCGGAGCACTTCTTCGACCTGGAGTCGATGGAGGATCCGAAGGAGCTGCTGAGCCGTTCCACCGAGCTGGCCCTGGCGTTCCGCGCCGCGACCGACCGGGCGGTCGAGTTCCAGGCGATCGCCGCCGCCCAGCTGGCCGATCCGCGCCGGTTCGACCGGCTCACCACGGCGGACATCGCGCGGCGGGCGGAGTGGACGGAGGACTACGCGACGAAGATGGTCGAGTTCGGCCGGAGCCTGCTGAACGGCCCCAGGCCCTGAGCAGGCCGACCCGCCAACCCGCCGATGCGCCAACCCGCCGATGCGCCGATGCGCCGGCTGATCATGACCGGTGCTGACTGTGGGTAGAACCACTGGCATATGCCCTGGGGCAAGATACTCCTCACCACCCCGGCCTGTCCCGGTTTCCGGCAACTCTCGGAATCCGCTTGATCACTCCCGGTAGACCTGTGTGCATGACCGCATGGCTGCCAGACGAAACGACCCTGCATCACGGCGACGGCCCCTACCGGGAAGACCGGGCCGCCGACGTGTTCGCCGTCCTGCGCGAGCAGGCCGGTGACCAGACGGCTCAGGTGACCGCGGCCGGTGCCGCCTGGCTGGCCGGCGCGGCGGCGTATCCGCGCAGCGCCCTGAGCCAGTGGGAGTCGCACCCGTCCGCCCCCGGTGTGCTGCCGTGCGGCTCGTCCTTCGACGTGGTGAACGTGCCCACGCTCTTCGGGCGCCGGATGCTCGAACACCTCTGGGCGGACGGGCCGGGCTCCGGACCCGTCGCCACGCACCGCGGCCGGATGCTGCTCTTCGCCTCCCCCGGGACGGCCCAGCGGCTGCCCTCGCTGCTCGACTGGGAGGAGTGGGGCGGGGGCGCCGCGTCCCGGTCCGCGGGGGGTTCGGCGGGGGGTTCTGCGGGGCGGGACGAGAGCGGCCGGAAGGTGCCACCGCTGCTCTGTCACGGCACCGGGGACGCGGTGACCGTGCCGCCCCTGACCTGTGGGCCGAACGCCTCGGGCCCCCGTTGGGTGGTCGCCCCCGACACCCGCAGCCCCTGGCTGCCCGGACCCGACGTACTGCTCTGGGCGTGTGTGCGGGTGGCCCGCTCGGTGCCCTCTTCGGGGCCCCGTATTTCGATTTTTCCTCCCGCCGATCAGGGTGCTAAGGTCTACGACGTCAGCAGGCGCCGCTAGCTCAGTTGGTTAGAGCAGCTGACTCTTAATCAGCGGGTCCGGGGTTCGAGTCCCTGGCGGCGCACAGACGGAAGAAGCCCCCTCGCGAGAGCGAGGGGGCTTCTTCGTTGTGGTCCTCGTCATTGTGTTCCGGTGGTGATCCGGACCGTCCAGGCGCCGGACGGGGTCCGGTCGGCGACCTCGATCGTGGTGTGCCCGCCGGGTACGGAGAACGTCTCACCGAGCCGCAGCGGGGCGTCCGCGAGCGGCGGATAGACGGACTGGTCCCAGCAGGCGTCGGTGCCGGGGTGGGTGTCGATGACGTCGACCGGCCCGCCGCCCGACGGGGTCTCGTTGCGGACCCGGTAGAGCAGCACGCCCTCGCCGCACGTCGACCGGTCGTTGCCGGTGGCGCTGCGGGCCTCGATCGCCACGGCGCTGCCCTCGCCCGTCCTGATCACCGCGAGCCGGGTCCCGATGGACGCGCCGGGCACCGGCACGGCGGCCATCGGCTCCAGGGTGAGCACCCGGTCGCTCTGGACGCAGACCACCTGCCGGTCGTCCAGCCAGCCCAGCTTCCACTTGTGCCAGCCGAAGAGATCGGGCGCGAGCCCGAACTGGCTGCCCATCACGTCCCAGTCGCCCACATAGGTGTCCCAGTCGCCCTTGCCGTCCGAGGGCCGGTGGTAGAGGTCGGGCAGGTCGAAGACGTGTCCGGTCTCGTGGGCCAGCACGTTGTGGTCGGGCGGGTGCTGTTCGAAGACGGTGACGACGCGCCTGATGTCCGTACCGTCGGCGCGCAGCGGCTGATCGAAGTTGACGACCTTGGTGGCGTCGGAGTCGACGCCCGGGGCGTCCGGGTCCGCGACGAGGTAGACGATGTCGTACTTCGAGAAGTCCACCTCGGGGTCGGCCGCGTCGATGGCGTCGTGCAGATAGGCGCCGCGCCGGTCGCTGGACCAGTCCCGCCTTATGCCGTACCGCACCGACGGCTTGGGCATCTGGATCCACCGCTTCTGCGGGTGCGGGCGCAGGGTGAACTTTCCGTAACTGGCGCGCTGGAAGAACCGGGTGGTGGCGGGGAAGTAGTCGGCGGTGAGTTCGGCGGGGGTGGTGACGGGCCGGGCGTCCGGGAACGAGAGGAAGACCATCACCGCGTCGAGCGGATGGTCGGGGCGTGGGTAGGCGCCGTTCCACTCGTCCAGGCCCAGCGAGTGGTGGGCCGCGGTCCGGGGCAGCGCGCAGGCGGCCGCCGCACCGGTGGCGGCCGCGGCCGGGCCCGCGACGAGGGAGGTGGCGGCGACCGCCAGCAGGGAGATCAGGCCGGCCGTCACGGCGCGCGGACTCGGCCTCACCACTCCTCCGGGTCCGTGCTGACGCGGCACATCTACCTCCGGGTGCGGGGTGCGGACGCCTGGGATCTTCAGCACCCTCCCGACCACCCTGTGGCGATTCAGGCGTTACGTCCTGTTGAGCTGCCCCAGTCGGGTCAGTGCCCCAACCACGCACTCGCTTCACAGACAGTCACAATCGATCACCGGCGCAACCGTAGAGAACAGAGCCGCGCAGAAACGATCAGGCATGGGCAAACCGGATCTGCGCGCGAATGGCCCATGCACATCGGGCACGGAGCCCGGAACGGTCGGGGCGCTGGAACGGCCGAGCCGCCAGCCTCTATGCTTCACCTCGCTTTCCTCCGCGATTTCCGCCCCTGACAACGGCGCTCCACGCGGCGGGCCAGTCCGACCAGACCTGTCCGGGACAGAACTGCATGGCGGGAGCGAACGGTGAGCGCAACCTCCGATGGGCCGAGGCCCCCGGCAGGCACAGCACCCTCTTCCGCACGACCATCGGTCACGGAGCGTCATGACTCTTGGCCCGCCGGGGACGCCCCTGCCGACGCCCCCGGGGAGACGGCGCTCTCCGGTCCGCACGACTACCGGGCCGCCTTCCTCGCCGCCACCCTCCCGATGGCCGTCGTCGACAACGAGGGCCTGATCGTCACCGCGAACGAGGCGCTGTCCGCCCTGGTCGGTATCCCCGCCCCGGCGCTCACCGCGCAGTCCGCCTCCGATCTCGTCGACCTCGCGGCGGACGGCCGCACCTGGCACGCCTACCGCGAGGTGCTGTACGGCAGGCGCTCCCGCTTCCGCTGCACCCGCCGGCTCAAGCACCCCGACGGGCGCTCCCTGTGGGCCGAGATCACCGTCGTACCGATGCCGGGGACGCGGGGGCCCGAGACCGGCGCCGAGCACCGGCAGGTACTGCTCTCCGTCGCGGACGTCAGCGACCGGCGCGAGCTGCAGAAGAGGCTGCGCCACCTCCAGATGCACGACCCGGTGACCCGGCTGCCCAACCGCGCCCTGTTCTTCGAGCGGCTCTCGGCCGTCCTGGAGACCCCGCCGTACCAGGACGACACCCGTCCCGGACGCGGCCGGATCGGGCTCTGCTACCTCGACCTGGACGGCTTCAAGGCGGTCAACGACACCCTGGGGCACCGGATCGGGGACCGGCTGCTCGCCGCCGTCGCCGCCCGGCTCACCGACTGCGCGGAGCAGGAGGGCCTCCACCCCGGCGGCGCCCCGCTGGTGGCGCGCCTCGGCGGGGACGAGTTCGCGATCCTGGTCGAGGAGTCCACGGGTACCCGGCAGCTGACCGAACTCGCCCGCACCGTGCTCGCCGCGCTCCAGAAGCCCTTCGACCTGGCCGGCCAGCGGCTCTCCGTCTCGGCGTCGATCGGTGTGGTGGAGCGGCCGGTGGCGGGCACCTCGGCGACGGGGCTCATGCAGGCCGCCGATACGACGCTGTACTGGGCGAAGGCCGACGGCAAGGCCCGCTGGACCCTCTTCGACCCGGAGCGCAACGCCCACCGGATGACGCGCCAGGCCCTCTCGTCCACGCTCCGGCCGGCCGTGGAGCGCGGCGAGTTCACCATCGAGTACCAGCCGCTGGTCGGCATGGCCGACGGGGTGGTGCGCGGGGTGGAGGCGCTGGTGCGCTGGAACCATCCGCAGTTCGGCATGCTCTCGCCCAACCGGTTCGTCGCGATCGCGGAGGAGGACGGCTCGATCGTGCAGCTGGGCCGCTGGGTGCTGCGGGCTGCGTGCCGTCAGGCCCGGCGCTGGCAGCTCGACCACCCGGCGGAGCAGCCGCTGTTCATCAGCGTCAACGTCGCGGTGCGCCAGGTCTGGGACTCCGACCTGGTCACCGATGTGGCGGAGATCCTCGCGGAGACCGGCCTGGCCCCGGCGCTGCTGCAGCTGGAGCTGACCGAGTCCGCGGTGATGGGTTCGGCGGGCCGCCCGCTCCAGTCCCTCCAGACACTGAGCGACATGGGCGTCCGGATCGCCATCGACGACTTCGGGACCGGCTACTCCAACCTCGCCTACCTGAGCCGCCTGCCGGTCTCCGTGCTGAAGCTGGACGGCGCCTTCGTTCGCGGCTTCCGCTACGAGGACGGCGCCCATCCCAGCCCCGCCGACGAGACGATCGTCGAGGCGATGGTCCAGCTGGCGCACCGGCTGGGCCTGACCGTCACCGCGGAGTGCGTGGAGACGGCCGGCCAGGCGGAACGGCTGCGCCGGATCGGCTGCGACACCGGGCAGGGCTGGCTCTACTCGCGCGCGGTCGCCCCGGAGCGCATCACCGAACTGCTCGGCGCCCGCGCCCTGGAGGCCTGAGGCGACGGCCCGAGGCGGCTCGGGTCAGGCTCCCGGCAGCCCCCGGGGTCCGGGGCGGGCAGCTCGCCGGACTCCGGGACGGGCCGCAGCTCCAGGCAGCTGCGCACGAAGTCCCGGACGGCGGCGGGGACATCGGGCGTACGGGGCCGGGCGACTCCGACCCGGGACGGGCTGACCCCGCTGACCGGGCGGTAGACCACGTCAGGGCGTTGGTAGAAGCGGGCCGTGGCCTGCGGGGTGAGGCTGACGCCGTAGCCGTTGGCGATCGCGTTCAGCCACTCGTCGGGATTGTGTGCGACGGCCCCGACCGTCACCGGGTGCCCGCCCCGCTCGTCCGAGGCCAGCCAGTAGTCGCGCCACCGGCCCGACGCCTCCGGGGTGGCGACGAACGGCTCCTCGAAGAGGTCGGCGAACGGGATCACCTCCTGGCCGGCCAGCCGGTGGCCGACGGGCAGCGCCACCCACCGGTCCTCGGTGATCAGCACCTCGATGTCCAGCGCCTCCTCGCCGGGGAACGGCAGCCGCAGCAGCGCGGCATCGGCGTCCCCGGACGCCAGCCCCGCCGTCGGGTCGTCCCACGAGGTCTGGTGGAGCTGGACCCGCCAGCCCGGCCGCCGCCGGGCGAAGGCCGCGATGATCCGCTGCGTCAGCTCGTTGGCCCCGCTCGCGACGAAGCCGACCCGCAGCACCCGGTCCGCCCGGCCGGCGGCGCTCTTGGCCGTGCGCAGGGCCACGTCCCAGGAGTCGAGTACGGCGGGGACCGATCCGGCGAGCGCGGCCCCCGCCTCCGTGAGCGTCATACCGGTCCGGGACCGGGTGAACAGCGTGACGCCGAGCAGCGCTTCGAGCTGCTTGATCTGTTTGGTCAGGGCGGGCTGCGAGATGAACAGCCGCTCCGCGGCCCGGGTCAGATGGCCCTCGTCGGCCACGACCGCGAACGAGCGGAGCAGCCTGGTGTCGACATCCATGCCCCCAGGTTATGAAAGCGGGTATTGGACCGGCCGGGCGGTGCGGGCCGAAGCTCGTACGCGTAACCACCGCGCCGCACCGAAGAGTTGGCATGGGATCACCGGTCACCTCGCTGACCGGCACTCTCCGGGCGGGCGGCGCGGCCGGGAACCCGGCCGCGCCGCGACCCGGCGTCCTCCCGGTCGGCATCCGCGTACGAACCGCTGAGAGGCTCCCGATGACCACCGCCGCCTCACCCCCGTCCGGGGACGCCCTGACCGGCACCACCGCCCCGGGGACCTCCGCACTCGGGCCGCGTGGCCTGCTGATCCTGATCACCCTGTGCGGGGCCACGTTCATGACCGGCCTCGACTACTCGATCATCACCGTCGCGCTGCCGGAGATCGGCCGCGACCTCGGCTTCGCCTCCACGGGCGATCTGCAGTGGGTGGCCACCGCCTGTCTGCTGCCCACCGCCGGACTGCTGCCGCTCTTCGGCCGGCTGTGCGACCTGGTCGGCCGGCGCAGGCTCTTCGTCCTGGGCGCCGCCCTGTTCACCGCGCTCTCGCTGCTGGCCGCCGCGACCACGGGTCCGGCGCTGCTGATCGCCGCACGGGCCGGACAGGGGGTCGCCGCCGCGATGATCGGGCCGACCGCGCTCGCCCTGATGACCGCCTCGTTTCCCGAAGGGCCCCGGCGCACCAAGGCGCTGGGGATCAACGGCGCGCTGCTCTCGCTCGGTTTCGTGACCGGCACCATCGGCGGCGGGCTCATCACCAGCGGGCTCAACTGGCGCTGGACGATGCTGCTGCTGGCGCTGATCGGTTCGGCCGTCCTCGTCGGCGCGCTCACCGTGCTGCCCGCCCCGGCCGACGCCCGCCGCGCGGGCCGTCTCGACGTGCCGGGCGCCCTGCTGTCCAGCGCCGGGCTGTTCGCCCTGGTGTACGCGATCTCGACCGGGGCCGACGCCGGCTGGGCGAGTGCGCCGACCCTGACCGCGCTGACCGGCGCGGTGGCGCTGCTCGCCGCCTTCCTCTTCGCCGAGTCCCGGCACAGCGCGCCGCTGGTCCCGCTCGGGCTGCTGGGCCGCCGCACGGTCAAGTGGAGCGCGCTGGTCGGGCTGATCACCTTCTCGATGTGCGGCGGTGCGACGCTGCTGCTCAGCCTGTACATGCAGGACGTGCTCGGCTGGTCGCCGCTGGCCACCGGATTCGGCTTCCTCGCCGAGGGTGCGGCCGCGCTGGTCGCCGGGACCCTGGCCTCCCGGGTGATCGCGGCGCGCGGTACGACGGCCGCGATGGTGAGCGGTCTGCTGGTCCAGGCGGCGGGCACGGGTGCGATGGTCCTGCTGCCGGGGAACGGCAGTCTTCCGCTGCTGCTGGTGACGTCGGGGCTGATGGGGTTCGGCCATGTCCTCGCCGTGGTCGCGTTCATCTCGACGCTGACCTCCGGGCTGCGGGACGACGAGCAGGGCGTGGCGGGCAGCCTGGCCCAGATGCCGCAGTTCGTGGGCGCCATCGGTGTCGCGGGGCTGGCCGCCGTCGCCGCCTCGGGCGACTCGCTGCTGGCCGGGCTGCACGCGGCCCTGCTGGTGGCGGGCGGCACGCTGCTGGCCGGGGTGCTGGTCGCGGCGCTCTTCCTGCGCCGCCGCGGGCCGGAGTGCTGACCGGGTGCCCGCCCGGACGCCTGCGTACGGATACGCCGAAGCCGGTCCGGCCCCCACACGACGTGGGGGCCGGACCGGCTTCGGTGCGGCCCGGGTCAGGCTCCCGGCAGCCCGTAGGCGTCCGCGATCAGCCCGTAGCTGCGCAGCCGGGCCTCGCCGCCGTGGGCGTTGGCGGTGATCATCAGCTCGTCGGCGCCGGTGCGCTTGGCCAGGTCGTCGAGGCCGGTGCGGACCTCGTCGGCCGTGCCGTGGACGATGTTGACGAGCCAGCTGTCGACGAACTCGCGCTCCATCGGGGTGAAGGCGTACGCCTCCGCCTCCTCCGGCGTCGGGACAAGGCCGGGGCGGCCGGAGCGCAGCCGGAGCATCGACAGGGCGCCGGTCAGCACCTGGCGGCGGGCCTCGCGCTCGTCCTCCGCGGCCAGGGCGGCGACGCCGATCAGGGAGTACGGGGCGTCCAGCACCGCGGACGGCCTGAAGGACTCCCGGTACAGCTCCAGGGCCGGGATGGTGTTCTGGGCCGAGAAGTGGTGGGCGAAGGCGAAGGGCAGGCCGAGCACGCCGGCCAGCCGGGCGCTGAAGCCGGAGGAGCCGAGCAGCCACAGGGGCGGCCGGGCCGGGGACTGGACGCCGCCCTCCGCGGTGGCCTGGACGGGGCCGGGGACCGCGTGGATGCGGGCGTAGGGGTGGCCGTCGGGGAAGTCGTCGTCCAGGAAGCGGGTCAGCTCGGCCAGCTGCTGCGGAAAGTCGTCGGCGCCCTCGTTGAGCCGTTCGGTGCGGCGCAGCGCGGCGGCGGTGGCGCCGTCCGTGCCCGGGGCCCGGCCGAGGCCGAGGTCGACGCGGCCGGGGGCCATGGCCTCCAGGGTGCCGAATTGCTCGGCGATGACGAGCGGGGCGTGGTTGGGCAGCATGACGCCGCCGGAGCCGAGCCGGATGCGTTCGGTGTGGGCGGCGGTGTGGGCCAGGATCACGGCCGGTGAGGAGGAGGCGACGCCGGGCATCGAGTGGTGTTCCGCGACCCAGTAGCGGTGGAAGCCGCGCCGCTCCGCGAGCTGCGCGATCTCGACCCCGGTGCGCAGGGCCTGGCTCGCGGTACCGCCCTGGCCCACGGTCACCAGATCGAGCACGGAGAGCGGAACGGGTGCCGTTCCCTCCGCCTTGCCACGGATCTCGTCGCCTCGAATCTCGTCCACGTCCTGACCTCTCCGATGGTGCTCTGATATCCCTCTGTACGTCCGGAGAGAACAAACAGGAGGATGGCTCCGTTTATTCCGGGCCCGCCACTGTCCCGGAGTCCGCCTACTCCGGGGTCCGGCCGGAGTCTCCGCCGTGCGCATACGAGCGGCCGCTGCCCCAGACCCGCCGGGCCTGCGGCTCCGCCGGGGCCGGCGGGGCCTCGCGGGCCGCGAAGAGCGTGCCGAGCCGCGCGGCCCAGGCGGGGCGGTCGGCCAGCCGCAGGGCCTCCCGGACGGCCACCTGGTTCGCGGTGAGGACCGGTTTGCCGAGCAGCTCCTCCAGTTCCGTGAGGTGGCCGACCGTGTGCAGGGCGGTGTCCGGCAGCAGGACCGCGTCCGCGTCCGGGCGGTCGGCGGCGGTGGCCAGCTCCTTGATCCGGTCCGGGCCCCAGTCGGCGGCCTCCGCGGCCGTGGCGGCACCGGCCGCGTGGGTGGCGAGCACCTCGATGCCCTCGGCCGTCAGGAACGCGGTGAAGTGCGCGGCGATCTCCTCCGGATACGTCGCGGCCACCGCGACCCGGGCGGCGCCCAGCTTCCGTACCGCGTGGACGAAGCCGATGGAGGTGCTGGAGACGGGCACGCCCAGCGCGCGGGCCAGCGTCGCGGCCTGGGCGTGGGCGCCCTGCGGGCCGTACAGGAAACTGCCGCCGTCGCAGGCCCAGACGACGGACTCCACCCCGGAGCGCCCCAGCTCCTGCGCCCCGGCCGCGAGCCGCTCGGGGGCGCCCAGGGCCCGCAGGGCGTCCTCGCGGTAGGCGTCGTCGGGGCACTCGGTGTGCTGGACGACGAGTCTGATGGTGCTGTCGAGCAGGACCTCCATGCGCGGGAAGTCGCCCGCCGCGAAATGGCCCGGGTAGAGGAATCCGACGGTCGTCATGTCCACCCTTCCTGTGCGCCGGCAGCTTCCGTCCGCTGTCCGGCTGTCTTCCGGAGCTCCCCCGTCTCCGTTCAAGTATTCCCCCATCCGCCCGGGTCATCGCTCCGAGCTGTTGACGGGGGCGGGAGCGGCTGCGAGCGTGGGCCGGGAGCCCACCTGGGGTCTGTCACCCCAGGCCGACGCGGGAGGAACCGTCCCCCATGCCGGAGCCCGTTCTGCTCGTACTGGACGCCGATCCACCGCCCCGGCTCGGCCGGCTGGCCGGGCGGGTCGCGGTCCGGCACACCGACGCGGCCGGTCTGGCCGCGCGGCTCCCCCATGCCGATGTCCTGCTGGTCTGGGACTTCACCTCCGACGCGGTGCGGGAGGCCTGGCCGGGTGACGGGCCGCGCCCTGCCTGGGTGCATACGGCGAGCGCGGGCGTCGACCGGCTGCTCTGCCCGGAGCTGGTGGAGTGCGACACGGTGGTGACCAATGCTCGGGGCGTGTTCGAACAGCCGATCGCCGAGTACGTGGCGGGGCTGGTGCTGGCGTTCGCGAAGGACCTCCCCGGCACCTTGGAGCTCCAGCGGGCGCGGCGGTGGCAGCACCGCGAGAGCGTCCCGGTCACCGGCACGCGTGCCGTGGTCGTCGGCGCGGGGCCGGTCGGCCGGGCGGTCACCCGGCTGCTGATGGCGCTGGGCGTCGAGGTGGCGCTGGTGGGGCGCACGGCCCGGCGCACGATCCACGGGGCGGAGGATCTGGACCCGCTGGCGGCGCGGGCCGACTGGGTGATCTGCGCGGCGCCGCTGACCCCTCGGACGTACGGGATGTTCGACCGCCGGTTCTTCGGGCTCATGCAGCCGTCGGCCCGGTTCATCAACGTGGGACGCGGACCGATGGTCGTCGAGGGCGATCTGGTGGACGCGCTGCGCAAGCGGTGGATCGCGGGGGCGGCGCTCGACGTGTTCGCCACGGAACCGCTCGGCCCGCGGAGCCCGCTGTGGGACGTGCCCGGCCTGATCGTCTCGCCGCACATGAGCGGTGACACGGTGGGCTGGCGGGACCGGCTGGGTGAGCAGTTCGTCGCGATGTACGAACTGCGGGCGGCCGGGAACCCGTTGCCGAACGTGGTGGACAAACGGCTCGGCTACATCCCGGGGACGGATCTGGACGAGTGAGCCCAACCCGGCCCGTTCCATGCCGACTTCACCACCCCATTGCGGACATCTACCGATAACACCCCGTCATCCGCCGCATCCCGCAAGGAAATACACCCTGCACACATCTCGTCGCGCTCCGCCCAACTTCGGACACGGGAAGGTCACCCTCCGGCCACCGTTCGGTTACATGCAATCTCCTGCTGCATAGACGTACGGGAGCGGGCAGCGTTCACCCTGTCCGGACTGTTCGAACCTTCCAGGAGACTGCGAACCATGGCTGACTTCCCGAACCTGTCCCGCCGGGGCTTTCTCAACCGATCGGCAGCCGTGGGCGGTCTGCTCGTCGTCCCCGGCCTGCTCACCGCGTGCAGCAAGACCGGCGCCGACTCCGCGGACGGCGAAGGAGCCCTCGACAAGCTCCGCAAGCAGGGCTTCGTCCGGGTCGCGTACGCGGATGAGGCCCCGTACGGCTACATGGAGGGCAAGCAGCTCAAGGGCGAGGCACCGGCACTGCACCGCGAGATCTTCAAGGCCCTCGGGGTCGACGAGCTGCGGCCCACCCTCTCCGAGTGGGACGGGCTGATCCCGGGCCTCCAGGCCAAGAAGTACGACGTGGTCAGCGCCGGTATGGCGATCACCCCCGAGCGCTGCGCCAACGCCCTCTTCTCGGAGCCCGAGTTCATCTCGCCGACCGCGATGATGGTGAAGAAGGGCAACCCGAAGAAGATCACCGACCTGGCCTCCGCGAAGGCGGCCGGGATCACCATCGGTGTGATGGCAGGTGCGGTCGAGGGCTCGTACGCCGAGGGCGCCGGCATCTCCAAGGACAGGATCAAGACGCTGCAGAAGCCGCAGGACGGCGCGGACGCGGTCAAGGGCGGCCGGGTCGACGCGTTCCTGCTCACCGGCATCTCGCTGCGCTGGCTCGCCAAGACCAACGCGGGCACCGAGGTCACCGAGGCCTTCCTGCCCGAGCTCAAGGGCAAGAAGCAGTACAGCCCCGGCGGCGCCGTCTTCCGCAAGGGCAACGAGGATCTGCGGGACGCCTTCAACCGTGAGCTGAAGAAGATCGTCTCCGACAAGTCGCGCTATGTGAGCCTGCTCCAGGACTACGGCTTCGGAGCCAGCGAGCTCCCGCCGACCACCCTGAAGACGGCCGATCTCTGCAAGGGCTGACAGGGACGGAACCCACCGCATGAGTGATTTCTTCTCCGCCTTCATGGACGATCTCCCACAGTTGCGCTCCGGCCTGTGGGTCACGCTGGAAGCCACGATCCTGGGCGCGCTGCTGGCCCTGGTGCTGTCGTTCGTCCTCGGCCTGATGTCGATCAGCCGGCTGCTGCTGTCGCGCGGCGTCTCCCGCGTGGTCGTGGAGTTCTTCCGCGGCACCTCGCTGTACGTCCAGCTGTTCTGGTTCTACTACGCGATGCCCCCGCTGACCGGGTACGAGCTGTCCCCGCTGGTCTGCGGCGTCCTCGCCTTCGGCCTCAACTACGGCGCGTACGGCGCCGAGGTGGTGCGCGGGGCGATCAACTCCGTTCCACGCGCCCAGTACGAGGCGACGATCGCGCTGAACATGACGCCGCTGCACCGGATGCGCAAGGTGATCATGCCGCAGGCCTGGGTGCAGATGCTCCCCTCCCTCACCAACCTGCTGATCCAGCTGCTGAAGTGCACGCCACTGCTGTGGCTCATCTCGGCCGCCGACCTGATGACCGCGGTCGAGAAGCTGCGCACCCGTACGGGTGAGACCCTCACCGCGTATGTGACCCTGCTGGCCTGCTACTTCGTGCTGGCGTACGCGCTGACCCTGCTGATGAACCTGCTGGAACGGTCCGCCAAGCGCAAGCTCGGCCTGGACACCGGCGGGCGCAGCCTGCTGAAGTCCCGCAGCGCCGTGACCGCCGCCGCCGCGGGAGGTGCCCGGTGAACGAGGGATTCAAGTGGGGCGCCGTCGGCGAGGCCCTGCCTCTGCTCCTGCAGGGGTTCAAGATCACCCTGCTGGCCACCCTGCTGGGCACGGTGGTCGCCGCGGTGCTCGGGCTGGCCATCGCGGTCGCCGGACGGGCTCCGAGCCGGTTCGTGACCGTGCCGGTGAAGGTGGTGATGGAGTTCATCCGCTCCACCCCGCTGCTGATCCAGCTCGTCGGCGCCGCCGCGGTGTTCAGCTCGGTGGAGCCGCTGTACATCGGCATCGTGGTGCTGGGCATCCACTACGCCACATACACCTCCGAGGTGTACCGCGCCGGGATCGACAGCGTCCCGAAGGGGCAGTGGGAAGCCTGCCGGGCACTGTCCATGTCGCCCCGGCGGACCTGGCAGGCCGTGATCCTGCCGCAGGCGGTGCGCAACGTGCTGCCCGCCCTCGGGAACTACGCGATCCTGATGTTCAAGGAGACCCCGTTCCTCGCCGTGATCACGGTGCAGGAGATGGTCTTCAAAGCCCGTGAGTACGGGGCCGCACACTTCGTGTACACCGAGGTGTTCACGCTCGCCGGGATCCTCTTCCTGGTCGCGAGCTACCCGACCTCGCTGTTGATGAGAAAACTGGAGAAGCGCCTTGGCCACTGAACCTCTCCCCGTGCAGAAGACCGCGGCCACGGCGCCCGAGGACGTCGTGCCGGTCTCCACCTCCAAGGTCACCGGGCATCCGCTGGTCCGCTTCGACAAGGTGGTCAAGCAGTACGGCGACCATGTCGTCCTCGACCAGCTGGACTTCACGGTCGAGCGCGGCGAGCACGTCACCCTGATCGGGCCCAGCGGCTCGGGCAAGACCACGATCCTGCGGCTGCTGATGACGCTGGAGAAGGTCAGCGACGGCGTGATCCGGATCAACGGCGACCCGCTGACGCACATGACGGCGGCGGACGGTTCGCTGAAGCCGGCCTCCGAGAAGCATCTGCGTGAGGCGCGGAAGAAGATCGGGATGGTCTTCCAGCAGTTCAACCTCTTCCCCAACATGAAGGTGCTCCAGAACATCACAGAGGCGCCGATCAACGTCCTGGGCATGGACCGCGACAAGGCGGAGACCCGGGCCCGGGAGCTGCTCGACCTGGTCGGGCTCTCCGCGAAGGTCGACGCCCACCCCTCCCAGCTCTCCGGCGGCCAGCAGCAGCGGGTCGCCATCGCGCGGGCATTGGCGATGGAGCCGGAGATCCTGCTCCTGGACGAGGTGACGTCGGCGCTCGACCCGGAGCTGGTGGCCGGCGTCCTGGAGCTGCTGAGCGATATCGCGCGCAACACCGACATCACCATGCTCTGTGTGACCCACGAGATGAACTTCGCCCGGGACGTCTCGGAGAAGGTGCTGATGTTCGACGCCGGACGGGTCGTGGAGTCGGGTTCGCCGGAAAAAATCTTCACGGACCCGGAGCACGAACGCACGCGCGAATTCCTCAACGCGGTGCTGTGACCTCGGCATCCGTCGTCCACTCTTGACCTTGGCATATGCCAGGTGCGTGCGCCCCGGTCCGCGGTGCCGGGGCGCACGGCCGAGTCGTCAACACCAGCCCCTGAACAGGCCATTGGCCGCTATCGTGAGGACAGAGCTTGCGGTCACAACCTGGTAGGGGGAAACCGTGGCGTTGAAGCCCGAACCGACCGCGCCGTTCCATTCGGTGCAGTACGCCCTCCGTGTTCTCGAAACGGTCTCCAAACACGGCAACGGCGTGACGGACACCCAGATCGCCCGGGAGACGGGACTGCCCGTCGGGCATCTCGCCTCCCTCCTGCTGATGCTGCGCCGCGAGGGGTACGTCGAGCAGATCGCCGACGGCGCGTATGTGATCGGCGCCTCACTGCTGCTGCTCGGCTCCGGCGCGGCGCGCAGACAGGCCGTGGAGGCCCGGCTCCAGCAGGCGCTGGTGCAGCTGCGCGACTCGGTCGGCGCGGCGATCTACATCAGCCGGTACGTGGACGGCGAGATCCGGGTCACCCAGTACGCCGACGGGCCGCGCACCCCGGCGGTCAACGAGTGGGTGGACTTCAGGTCCTCGGCGCACGCCTCGGCCATCGGCAAGTGCCTGCTGACCCAGCTGGACCAGAACGGCCGCCGCGACCACATCTCCCGGCACAAGACCGCCCGGCTGACGTCGCGGACGATCACGAGCGAGCAGGTCCTCTTCTCCAAGCTGGACAGCCAGCCGGCGACGGTCCCGGTGCTCGACCTCCAGGAGTACGCGGTCGGCACGGTGTGCGCGGCGGTGCCGCTGACCGCCGGGGCGTCGGCGGGATGCCTGGCGCTCTCGCTGCCCGTCGAGGACGCGCACCGACTGCGCGAGGCGGCGGACACGCTGAACCGGCGCGCGGCCCCGGTGCTGCTGTCCCTGGCCCTGTAGGGCCTGGCTCGACAGCCCCGTGGACCCGGTCCGCCGGGGGGTGTCATTCGCACCCCTGAGGACCAGGTATTATTTTCGAGTCAGCAGGCGCCGCTAGCTCAGTTGGTTAGAGCAGCTGACTCTTAATCAGCGGGTCCGGGGTTCGAGTCCCTGGCGGCGCACAGACAACGCACGAGGCGGTCTCCGTTCAACGGGGACCGCCTCGTGCGTTTTGTGCTGCCCTTCGGTATGTACAAGTGTTTTACACGCTCGTACTAGACAGACGTTTTAAACGCTCGTATATTCCCAGGCATGACAACACCTACGGGCACTGCCACGGCACCCGGCGAGCGCGCCGGCCGCAAGGAGTGGACCGCTTTCGTGGTCCTGCTGCTCCCCCTCCTCCTGGTCTCGATGGACGTCTCCGTCCTCTTCTTCGCGATCCCGTCCATCGACCGGGACCTCGCGCCCAGCGCCACCCAGCAGCTCTGGATCTTCGATGTGTACGGCTTCGCCCTCTCCGGCCTGCTCATCACGATGGGCTCGCTCGGCGACCGGATCGGCCGCCGCAAGCTGCTGATGATCGGCGCCCTCGCCTTCAGCGCCGCCTCGGTCGGCGCCGCCTACGCCTCCAGCCCCGAGATGCTCATCGCGGCCCGCGCCCTGCTGGGGATCGGCGGTGCGACGCTGATGCCGTCGACGATGGGCCTGGTACGGAACATGTTCCGCGACGAGACGCAGCGCAGCCGGGCCGTCGGCATCTGGTCCGGCGCCATGGCCGGCGGGATCGCGCTCGGATCGGTGCTCAGCGGCGTCATGCTGGAGCACTTCTGGTGGGGTTCGGTCTTCCTGATCAACGTGCCGGCGATGGTGCTGCTGCTGGTCCTGGTGCCGGTGCTGGTGCCGGAGTTCAAGGACCCGGCCCCGGGCCGCTTCGACTTCCTCAGCGTGCCGCTGTCGATGGGCTCGGTGCTGCCGGTCGTCTACGGGGTCAAGGAGACCGCCGCCCACGGTATGGACGCGCGCAATGCCCTGATCATCGTCGCCGGGCTCGTCATCGGCTGGTTCTTCGTCCGCCGGCAGCGCGGCCGGGAGGACGCGATGATCAGCCGGGAGCTGTTCCGCGGCCGTGGCTTCGCCGCCGGGATCGGGCTGAACGCGCTGGCCTCCTTCGCGATGATGGGCTCCGCCTTCTTCACCACCCAGTACCTCCAGTCGGTGCTCGGCATGAGCACGATGGAGGCCTCGCTCTGGAGCCTGGCACCGTCCCTGGCGGTCGGTGCCGCCGCGCCCACCGCCACGGCCGTCGCCCAGCGGGTCGAGCGGAGCCGGGTCGTCTGCGCCGGCTTCGTGATCGCGGCGGCCGGCTTCGGCGTCCTCGCCCTGTCCGGTACCGACTCGCTGTGGGTGCTGCTCGTCGGATCGGCCGTGATGAGCAGTGGCATCGTGACCGTCATGGCGCTCGTATCGGACATGGCACTGTCCACCAGCCCGCCGGAGAAGGCGAGTTCGGCCGCCTCCCTGCTGGAGACCGGGCAGGAGTTCGGCGGGGCGATGGGGATGGCGCTGCTGGGTGCGGTGGCGACCGCGGTGTACACCGCCCAGATGCCGGACTCGGCGCCCGCCGTGGCCCGCAAGACGCTGCCGGGGGCGCTGTCCACGGGTGACGGTTCGCTGATCTCGCTCGGCCGGGAGGCCTTCGTGCACAGCATGAGCTACGCCTCGGTGGCCGGGGCGCTGCTCCTGCTGGCGGGGGCGGTCCTCGCGGTGACGCAGCTGCGGCGGGCGATGCTCTCACGCCCGTCCGGCGTCCGATGACAGCAGACCGGCCCGGCCGTGCTCCTCGAACTCCGCCGTGAGGGAGGTCAGTTGTTCCTCACCGAACGGTACGTACGCACCCTCCCGGTCCCGGTACCACACAGCGGTCCCGGCCCGGAATCCCGCCAGGCGCAGCCCGGCCCGGTGCACCTTGTTCGTCGCGGTCACCGGCATCGTCGGCACGATCCGCACGAACCGGGGTGCCATCTTCGTGCCCAGGTCGGGCTGGTCCCGGAGGAAGGCGGCGAAGGCGGCCGGATCGAAGCCGGCCCCCTCGCGCAGCGCCAGCGCCGCCATGACCTGGTCCCCCGCGACCGGGTCGGGCACCGCGTAGACCGCGACGGCCGCCGCGTCCGCCCAGCGGGCCAGGATGTTCTCGATCATCGCGGCGGCCAGGTTCTCGCTGTCGACCCGGAGCCGGTCCTCGGTGCGGCCGGCGAAGTAGAGGAAGCCGTCGGGGTCGCGGAAGAAGAGGTCGCCGGTCCAGTACCAGCCGTTACGCACCCGGGCCGCGTCCGCCTCCTCGTTGCGCCAGTAGCCCTCGAACGGGGTCCGGCCCCGGTTGACCAGCTCCCCTATCGCGGCGGCGCCGTTGAGCAGCTTCCCGCCCTCGTCGAATACGGCGGCGACCCGCTCGCGGCCCGTCTCGGGGTCGACGACCGCGAGGTCGTCGCGGTCCGCGGCCCGGCCGATCGCGCCGGGCGGGGTGTCCGGGGTCCGCTGGATCGCGGCGCCGCCCTCCGAGGAGCCGTAGCCCTCGACCAGCCGCACCCCGAACCGCTCCCGGAAGCGGGCCGCGTCCACCGCGCCCGCCTCGGTGCCGAAGCCGATCCGCAGCGGGTGCTCCCGGTCGTCGGGGCGCTCCGGGGTGGCCAGCAGGTACTGCACGGCGCGGCCGACGTAGGTGAAGTAGGTGGCCCCGTGGGCGCGTACGTCGGAGAGGAATCCGGAGGCGGAGAAGCGGCGGCGCAGCGCCACGGCGGCGCCGCCGGCCAGCGCCGGGGCCCAGTCCGCGATCACCGCGTTGCCGTGGAACATCGGCATGCAGATGTAGTGGACGTCCTCGCGGCCGATGCCGAAGTGCTCGACGAGCGAGTGGCCGGCCGCGGCGAGCCGGCCCTGGGTGCAGAGCGCGGCCTTGGGGGCGCCGGTGGAGCCGGAGGTGAAGTAGAGCAGCATCCGGGTTCCGGGCCCGGGGCGGGCGATGACCGTGTCGCCCGGCTCGGCCCCGGCGTAGGGTGCGAGCAGGGCGGCGTACGCCTCGGTGTCCGTGACCAGTACCCGTACGCCCGGGAGTTCCAGGCCGTCGAGCAGCGGCAGGTGGGCGCGCTCGGTGATCAGCACCCGGCATTCGGTGTGCGTGATGTCGCGGGCCAGCTCGGCGCCGCGGCGGGTGGGGTTGATGCCGGCGACGGCGGCCCCGGCCAGGGCCGCCGCGCTCAACCACAGGGGGAATTCAGGGGTGTTGTCGAGCAGCACCCCGAGGTGCGGTTCGCCGCCCGCCGGCAGCAGATCCGCCAGGAGCGCGGCCCGTGCGGCAGCGCCCGAGGCGACCTGGTGGTGGCTGAGAACGGTGTCCTCGTGCCGTAATCCCGGCCGGTGGTCGCCCCATTGGCGCTGTACGAGCTCCGCGACGGTGCCTGCGCTCCTCATGGCGCCGCACGGTAACTGACTATGCGTCAGAACTGAACATCGGAGCACGAGTAGAACGCGTTGGCCGTGTCCGAGATGTTCCAGACGCTCAGGATGATGTGCTTCCCGGTCTTCTGAGTGGGGATGGTGCCCTGCTGGGTCAGCGTGGCGGGGGGCTGCTGGTTGTTGTACGGCACCGTCATGAAGGGCTGGGCCTCCAGGTCGGAGCGCTTGAGCGGCTTGGTGGGGTCCCAGCCGTTCTTGGTGATGTAGTAGCGGAAGTCCGTGGTGGCGTGCCGGGCGGTGAACTGCCAGCGGAAGCTGAAGCCCTGACCTGCGGTGACGTGGGTGGCGGGCCAGTTGCCGCCGCGCGGGTCGTCGAGCTGCGCGAACTCGCCGTGGCCACCGGAACAGATCGCACCGTCGGCGGGGCCGGCCGCCGGGAAGCCCTTGGGGCCCTCGACGCTCTGCGGCTCCCACTGGATGTTGCCGCAGCCGGTCACCGTGCCGTTGGCACAGAGCTTCTGACGACTGATGGGGTTGTCGGTGTAGCCGTGGCTGCTGGCACTGCTGGTCGCGAACATCGAGACGCCCGCCACCGCCAGGCCCACCAGGGCCGCACTTGTCTTCTTACGCATTGCTGACGCTCCTCGGATACGTGGGGGAGGTTCCATGAGCACTGCTGCGCGCGTTTCGTGCGGTCTAGACCAAGGCCTAGATTATTGACGGATCATGAACATGTCCAGACCAATGTGAGTTGGATTCCGGTTCACCTCACACCGGTCTCCGGGGCCACTTCAGGCACTGTCCCCACCACCGCGTCCGGTGTAGAAAGCCACCGTCAGATCCTTCACCAGTGACTTCCGTTCGTAGTCGTCCAGTTCCACGAGCCCCCGGGCGGTCAGCCGGCTGACCGTGTCGTCCACCGCGTCCACCACCGAAGTCAGCACGCTGTCGCGGTGTTTGGCGTCGATGGCCGCGATCCGGCGCCGCTGCATGGCCGCGGCCACCTCCGGGGCGTACTCGATCCCCGTCGGCTGCGCCGAGTACACCTCGATGCCGACCGGCTCGCAGTCCGCCTTCAGCATCCGGGTCAGCGCGTCGCCCACGGCCTCGGCGTTGCGCAGGGTGTGGGCGTCCTCGTGGAAGGCGTCGGCGGGCAGTTGCGAGAGGACCCGGGCCATCGCCGCCTCCACCTGCTCCCGCAGGTACTCCTCGTGGTCCGCGATGCCCAGCGTCGCCCGCACGGTGTCCTCGACCCGCCACACGACGAGGACGACGACCCGCAGCGCCGTGCCGTTCGCGTCCACCGCGGGCAGCGGCTCGCTGCGCCAGTGCCGCAGCCGGACATCGACCCGGCGGCGCAGCAGCAGCGGGCTGACCCACATCAGCCCGGTGCGCCGCACGCTGCCCCGGTACTGGCCGAAGAGGGTGAGCACCCACGCGTACCCGACCCGGCCGCGGGTCAGCCCGCCGAGCGCGAAGAGCACTCCGGTCAGCAGCAGCGCGAGCGCCGCCCAGGCGCCGAGGCCGATGCCGTCGTAGGGACGCGGGCCGAGCCCGAGCCGGGACAGCACTCCGCCCGGCAGCGCGCCCGTCCACCACAGGACCCCGCCCGCCGCGGCGAGTGAGGCCAGGGCTGCGAGCAGGGCCGCCCAGCCGGGCAGCGCGGGTCCCGGCCGTTCGTTCAGCCGTGGGTCCGCGACCGGCGCGGGCCGGGTGGACGGCCGCACCTGCCCCGACCGGGGCGGCGGCGGCCGCCGGACACCGGCCGGCTGCTCGATCCCGGACGCCCCGCGGACGACGGTGGCCGGCAGTGCGACGGCGTCGGAGGCGACCTCGGGGTCGTCGCGGAAGAGCAGGTGCACCGGGATGGAGGCGGTGCGCTCGTTGGCGATGACCGAGTGATGGCGTCCGGTGTCCACCCGCACCTGGGTGCGCATCTCGGTACGCGTGTCGGTACGCGTCTCGGTGCGCGTCTCGCCCGTGTCGTCGTCGCCGAAGGACAGCGAGAGGGAGGGCCCGAGGTCCCGGCGGGCCGGGGCGAGCCCAGGGCCGGGGAGGAACGGCCCCACCGCCAGGGCCGGTTGCCCCGGATCACGCGCGCCCTCGCGCACCTCCGCGTCCGCTCCCCCGTCCGGCCCGGTGGCCGCGTCCGGAGCCGGGGCCGTGCCCGGAACAGAGACCGAGGCGGAGGTCGCGCCGAAGGCGGAGCCCCCGCGTTCGCCCGCGCCCGGCGTCAGGTCCAGCACCAGGTCGACCACGGAGTCCGGCCCGGACCGCACCCCCGGACCGGTCCCGCGCTCCACCCCCGGCTCCGGCGCCGACCAGTCGTAGGGCCCGCCGGGACCCGCCCGCTCCGGCCGGTCCGGGGCGGCCCACTCCCGCACCGGGAGCGCCCCGTACCTCTCCTCGCCGTGCCCCGGGTTCTCCGGGCTCCCGTTCTCTCCGTGCTCCTGGTTCCCGGAGCTGTCCGGCACCGTGGATCGCATTCCCGCCTCCGTCATGTGCGTCGTGTCACGCGAAGAGTCGCCGCCAGGTCTCCGGACCCGGATAGCCGTCGGCCTCCGCACCCCGCCAGCCCTGGGCCTTCTGGAAGGCCTCGACATTGCGCCGGTCCGCCTCGGTCCACCGGGGGCCGGGGCCCGACAGGTAGTACTTGCCGTATCCCTTCTTCACCAACTGTTTCCCGAGCCGGTCGACATGGCTGTTGGACTGACCCGTCCGGAAATAGCCCCGACCGGGGAAGGCGGGCACCGCCGTGGAACCGCCCTGGCCGCCCACGGGGATGCTGCGGCCGGTGCCGCCGGTCAGCAGACGCCAGGTGTCGGGGCCCGGGATGCCGTCGGCCTCCTTGCCCTTCCAGCCCTGGGCCTTCTGGAACGCCTCGGTCGCCTGCCGGTCGGCGCTGCCCCAGGCGGGTCCGGGGCCGACCTTGTAGAAGCGTTTGCCGCCGCGCGCGACGAGCAGTTTGCCGAGCTGGGTGACGTAGGCGTTGTTGGCGCCCGGACCGAACTTCCCGGCTCCCGGGAACCCCGTCGTCGAGCCGCTGCCGCCGGTTCCGGTGCTCAGCCCCTTGTAGCGGTAGGCGACGTAGCTGCCCGAGTTGGACCAGTACGCGATGGGCGTCGTCTGCTTGCGGGTGTGCGGCGTGGTCTGCTCGTACGCCGTGTAGTGGGTGTGCGTGTAGTCCGTCCAGCCGCCGAAGATCGTGACGTGCGAGCCCTTCGAGGGGTCGGCCGGGTTGTGGAAGAGCAGGATGTCGCCGGGCTGGAGATCCTCCCGGGCGATCCGCGTCCCGTACGAGGCGAGGCTGCCGGTCCACTCGTTGCCCGGCAGGTTCCAGGCCATCGACACATAGCCGGAGCAGTCCTGGCGGTACCCGTCCGACCAGTACTTGCTCATGTTGTACGGGACCTGCGCGGTGATCCATTTCTTGGCGCGGTTGATGATGTCGGCCCGGCTGGTCTTGCGCAGCACGGGCGTGCCCGTCTGCGAGGCCGGCGGGCCGGAGGCCCCCGCACCCTGCAACGGACCCGGCCCGCCCTGCGGACTCTCAGGTCCGGGGTCGGCCGGATCGGCCGCGTCCCCCGGCTCTGCCGGAAGGGCCAGCCCCACCGGTACCGCGCCGGCGGCCGGGGCCGGACCGGCCCCCGGCGCCGGGTCGCCCGGCAGGGCCGGATCGGTCACCGGGGCGGGGTCGGCCGCCGCCGTCGCCGCCTCCGCCAGACCGGCGCTCAGCACCACCCCGGCGGCGGTGACCAGCACCAGCGCGCGCCGCGCGCCGTGCGCGGCCGGATGTCCTCCCTGCCGCGTCGGCAGTGCCGCGGCTGCGGTTCGCCGTCGTACGGCGCACCCCGCACAGGTGCAGTCGATGGCGGGTACGTACTCCTCGAAGGCCGGCACAGTCATGCGATTCCCTCCGCAGTTGTCAAGATCTTTGGGAGCATCTGTACGGGCGTCAGTGTCTCAACTCTCCGGACATATCGCATTTTGACGGATAGAAGAGAAAAAACGACCATCCGACAGGCCGGGTCGGGCCGGAAATGGTCGGGAGCACCGCCCCGAATCGGGTAGAGTTCTCCAGGTCAGCAGGCGCCGCTAGCTCAGTTGGTTAGAGCAGCTGACTCTTAATCAGCGGGTCCGGGGTTCGAGTCCCTGGCGGCGCACGCATAGTCAAGGCCCCCTCACCACGCGCGAGGGGGCCTTGACTGTTTTCCGGCCCACCCCCGGCCCGCCCTCCGGCATCTCACGCAGGTGCCGCACAGCGAATTCTTTGCTCACGCACAGTCTGCCCACACCCGACGCACAGTAATCAGTTGGTCACCCGGAGGCGCGGGCACCCTTCGCGGGCACCCCGATCGCCTCTGCTTACGCCGCCGCATCCTCTCGTCGCAGGGGCCCCTCAAATCGTGCGTATGAGCGGTTAATAGCCTGTTTCACCCTTGCGGTCACGGCTCGTGTCGGCCAACCTGTCCGGGGGTCATCGGCGCCAACCACGCAGATGAGCCGAGCAGTTGGGGGCCCGAGAGCGGGATGTTCCGGTTGTGCGCGATGTGGGGTGGGGGCCTCGCACATGAGCAAATACCGAACAGGCATCATGCAACCGGAAGGGCACTGTTCCATGTCTCTGGAAGGGTGCCCGACACTGAGCCGTCGGTCGCGTTCCAGGGGGACACGCGGCAGGCGAAAGGACCGACCGACCACGCAGCCGGCCTGCGTGCAGGGGGATGACCCATGACGTCGACGCCGCCAGGCGCCCGGCCGAACAACGACGACCCTTCCCGGACCACGCAGCTTCGGATACCCCCGCAGCTCCGGACCGGGGGCCGCCGCCGGCGTCCGCAGAAGGCGCTGCCACGCTACGACTACGAGCACTACAGCCGGCTCGCCGGGCCACTGACCCAGCCCGATCCGGCCAAGCCGTACACCGTGAAGTACCGCTCGCTCCTCTCCCAGGAGCCGCACCGGATACGCGCGGCCCTGCTGCTGGGCGCCGCACCGCTCGTCTCGCTCGGCCTGTTCGCCTGGCTGATGCAGCCCGAGCACTGGACGCAGCGCGACCCGAACCTCAAGAACGACACGCTGCTGATCCTCGACATCGTGATGCTGGTGTCGATCGGTCTGATCGAGCTGTTCCGCACCCTGAACGTCCTCTCCAACGCGCACGCCACGCTGGTCGCACGTGATCCGGTGCCGGTCGTGCCGGAGAACGGCACCAGGGTCGCCTTCCTCACCTCCTTCGTCCCGGGCAAGGAGCCCCTGGAGATGGTGACGAAGACCCTGGAGGCCGCCGTCCGCATCCGTCACCGCGGACTGATGCACGTCTGGCTGCTCGACGAGGGCGACGACCCGGCGGTGAAGGAGGTCTGCCGGCGGCTGGGGGTGCACCACTTCTCCCGCAAGGGCGTGGCGCACTGGAACCAGGCCAAGGGACCGCACCGGGCGAAGACCAAGCACGGCAACTACAACGCCTGGCTCGACGCCCACGGCGACACCTACGACTTCTTCGCCTCGGTCGACACCGACCACGTCCCGATGCCCAACTACCTGGAGCGGATGCTCGGCTACTTCCGCGACCCGGACGTCGGCTTCGTCATCGGCCCGCAGGTGTACGGCAACTACGACACCTTCGTCACCAAGGCCGCAGAATCTCAGCAGTTCCTCTTCCACGCGCTGATCCAGCGCGCGGGCAACCGCTACGGCGCCCCGATGTTCGTCGGCACCAGCAACGCGGTGCGGATCTCGGCCCTCAAGCAGATCGGCGGCCTGTACGACTCGATCACCGAGGACATGGCGACCGGCTTCGAGATGCACCGCGCCCGCAATCCGCGCACCGGCCGCAAGTGGCGCTCGGTGTACACCCCGGACGTACTGGCCGTGGGCGAGGGCCCGACCGCCTGGACGGACTTCTTCACCCAGCAGCTGCGCTGGTCGCGCGGGACGTACGAGACGATCCTCAAGCAGTACTGGAAGGGCTTCTTCTCGCTGCCCGCGGGCAAGCTCTTCAACTACACCATGATGATCATCTTCTACCCGATGTCCGCCATGAACTGGATCCTCGCCGCACTCAGTTGCGCACTGTTCCTGGGCATGGGCGCCTCGGGTGTGCAGATCGACCCGACGGTCTGGATGATGTTGTACGGCAACGCCTCGGCGCTCCAGATCGGCCTGTACATCTGGAACCGCCGGCACAACGTCTCACCGCACGAGCCCGAGGGCTCCGGCGGGCTGGCCGGCATGATGATGTCCGCGCTCTCCGCGCCGATCTACGCCCGCTCGCTGATGGACGCCGTGCTGCGCCGCAAGAGCTCGTTCGTGGTCACGCCCAAGGGCGACTCCTCCAGTCCGGACACCCTCTTCGGGACCTTCCGCATCCACCTCTTCTTCATCCTGGTCTTCGCCGGCTCGATCGTGGCGTCGTTCGTCCTCGGCCACAGCCATCCCGCGATGCTCACCTGGGCCGCGCTGGCGCTGCTGATCACCGCAGCGCCGGTCTTCGGCTGGCGGTACACCGTGCGGGCGGAGAAGAAGAAGCGGCGCGCGGGACCGCCGCCGGGCGGCCCGACCGCCGGTCGGCAGGGCGCGGGCCGGGAGAACACCGGCTGGGCCGGCAACGAACAGACCATGCAGATCGCCCTTGGGGGACGTAAACCATGAAGTACCGTCCGAGCCGCCGTACCCGCCGCATGGCGATCAGTACGGCGGTCGTCCTCGCGCTCGCGGGAGCGAACGGGCCGTGGCTGTACCGCTTCAGCACCGAGCGCTACCACGACTACAAGATCAACCAGGCCGGTTACAAGGCCACCAACGGCCACTGGGACTTCCTGGATATCCCGTCCGAGTTCAAGATCAACACGATCCACGCGGCCCTGCTGCACACCGGCAAGGTGCTGCTGGTCGCGGGCTCCGGCAACAACCAGAAGAACTTCGACGCGAAGAGCTTCCGCTCCGTGCTGTGGGACCCGAAGACCAACGGGTTCAAGAACATACCCACGCCGAAAGACATGTTCTGCGCCGGTCACACCCAGTTGCCCGACGGCAAGCTGCTCATCGCCGGCGGCACGAAGCAGTACGAGAAGCTCAAGGGCGACGTCACCAAGGCCGGCGGCCTGATGATCGTCCACAACGAGGACCCGGACAAGCCGGTCACGCTTCCGGCGGGCACCAGATTCACCGGCAAGACCAACGGCAGGACCTTCGTCACCAAGGACCCCGTGCTGGTGGAGAAGGCCAAGAAGGTCTTCGACAAGAACACCGGCGCGTTCCTGCGCAACGACCCAGGACTCGGCCGGATCTACGTCGAGGCGCAGAAGTCCGGTACGAAGTACGAGACGGGCACCGAGGACAACTACCGGATAGCCGGCCTGTCCGGCTCCGACACCCGCAACGTGTACGGGATCGCCCAGAAGCTCGCCCTGGACAAGAAGGACTTCCAGGGCATCCGGGAGGCCTTCGAGTTCGATCCGGTGGCGGAGAAGTACATCACCGTCGACCCGATGAACGAGGCCCGCTGGTACCCGACGCTCACCACCCTCAAGGACGGCAAGGTCCTCGCCCTCTCCGGCCTGGACGAGATCGGGCAGATCGTGCCCGGCAAGGACGAGGTCTACGACCCGGAGACCAAGAAGTGGAAGTACACCGGCATCGTCCGGAAGTTCCCCACCTATCCCGCGGTCTTCCTCCTCAACAGCGGCAAGCTCTTCTACTCCGGCTCGAACGCGGGCTACGGCCCCGCCGACGTCGGCCGCGCACCCGGCGTCTGGGACCTGGCGACGAACAAGTTCACCGAGGTCCCCGGACTGAGCGACCCGGACAAGATGGAGACCTCGGCGACCGTACGGCTGCCCCCGGCCCAGGACGAGAAGTTCATGGTGATCGGCGGCGGCGGCGTCGGTGAGTCCGACAAGTCCAGCGAGAAGTCCCGGCTGGTCGACCTGAAGGACGCGGACCCGGAGTTCAAGGACGGCGCCTCCCTGGACGAGGGCACCCGCTACCCCAGCGCGTCCCTGCTCCCCGACGACTCCCTGCTGGTCACCGGCGGCTCCAACGACTACCGGGGCCGTGGCGGCTCCAACGTCCTGCAGGCCCGGCTGTACGACGCGAAGACGGACACCTACGAGCGGGTCGCGGACCCGGCGGTGGGCCGCAACTACCACTCGGGCTCGGTACTGCTGCCCGACGGCCGGGTGATGATCTTCGGCTCCGACTCGCTCTACTCCGACAAGGCGAACACCCGGCCCGGCGTCTTCGAGCAGCGCATCGAGATCTACACCCCGCCGTACCTGTACCGCGACTCGCGGCCCGAACTGACCGCCGGACCGAAGGAGATCAAGCGCGGCGGCACGGCGGTGTTCACCACCAACCAGGCCGAGGACATCAAGTCCGCGAAGCTGATGCGGCCGAGCGCGGTCACCCATGTCACGGACACGGACCAGCGCTCCGTGGCACTGGACCTGAAGAAGACGGACGGCGGCATCTCGGTGACCGTGCCGGAGAACCGCGCGCTGGTGCCATCGGGCTGGTACATGCTCTTCGTCACCGACAGCAAGGGCACCCCGTCCGAGGGAACGTGGGTCGAGGTGCCCTAAGACCTGTCGGCAGACCGCCCGGTGCCGCGCGGCGCCGCCCCCGGCACCGGGCAGGACCCCGTCCTATCCGGTGCCGCGGGCCAGGCCCAGCGCGTACTCGGGCCACCAGTCGCCGGCCTTCGGGCCGCCCCGGCAGTCGCCGTCCGACTCCCCCGGGCGCTTGATCCAGAGGTAGGCGTCGACCAGTTCGTCACCCGTCGACGTCGTCGGCGTCTCACCGAGGGCACGGCCCGGCGGGTTGCACCAGCTCTTCGCGGGATCGCCGCCGGTGTAGGGGCCGTTGCCGTTGCGGCTGGTGTCGATGACGAACGGCTTGCCGCCCACCTTCGCCGACAGCCGCTTGCCGAAGTCCTTGCTGACCTCGGTGGTCTGGAAGTTCGAGACGTTCACCGCGAACCCGTCGGCCGCGTCGATGCCCGCCTGCCGCAGGGGCTGGAAGAGCGCGTCCGGCGTGTGCCAGCCCGCGTTGCCCGCGTCCAGGTAGACCTTGGTGCCGGGCAGCTTCTTCAGCCGCTCCACCGCACCCTTGAGCAGGTCGTAGCGCTCCTCGTGGAACTCCTGCGGGGTGCACCCGTCGACCAGGTGCAGCACCGCGTCCGGCTCCAGGACCACCGTGGCGCCCCGGTCACCGATGCCCTTGGCGACGCCCTCCAGCCAGCTTCGGTAGGCGTTGCCGTCGGCGGCGCCGCCCTTGGAGAACTGTCCACAGTCCCGGTGCGGGATGTTGTAGAGGACCAGCAGCGCCTCCCGGCCGGCCTTCTGCGCGGCCTGTGTGAAGCCCTTCGCCTCGGCCTCCGGGTTGTCAGGCCCGATCCACTCACCGACCGGCTGCCGCGCGATCCTGCGGACCAGGCCGGCGTCCTTGCCGTTGCCGTCCTCGGTGTACCGGGCGACCTGCCTGGCGGCGTTCCCGTCGGGGTTGACCCAGTACGGATCGGTGCCCTTGGGCTGCTGGCCGATGGCGGCGGGGTTCTTCCCCGCGCCGGAGCCCTGCCCGCCGTCACCGTCGCCGTCACCGTCTCCGGAGGAGGAGCATCCGGCGAGCAGCAGCGCCGCGCCGATCACGGCCACGCCCGCTCCCCGTATACCGAACCGGCCGTTGTGGCTGCCGTACATCCCCACTCCCCTTCGGGTGCGACGGCGGTGCACTGTCGCATCGCGGCCCATCCTGGCACAGCGCCCGGGAGCGGCCCGGCCCCTCACCACTTCCCCGAAGAGCCGTTACGGCGGGTTCACCGCACTCCGCCCGAATTGACCGGGCGCGGAGCGTGACTGGTTATCGACGTAACGTCAGAACTCAACTGTCCGGGGTGAGTTCGGCGTCCTACAGTGGGCGTGCGGCGGGCCGGACGCCAAAGACCTCCCGTGTCCGCGCCGGGCCACTCCCGCGGCCCGCGCCCCGCGGTCGAGGACCGGCCCGGCCGGCGCCCGGAGAACCCGGGTGGCCGGCCGGGCCGTGTACCGCCGGGATCAGGCGCCGACAGCGCCCGTGAGGTGGGCGAGGGCGCAGGCGCGGAAGGCGGCCACCAGGCGGCCGCGGTCACCGGCCCGCGCCGCCAGCACGACACGGCTCGGTTCGACGCCGCGCAGGGGGACGACGGCCAGGTCGGGGCGGATGCCGAGCCCGCCGGTGCCCGCCGTGACGGCCAGGGCCTTCCCCGAGGCGACGAGTTCGAACTTGTCCTCGAAGTCCTCGGCCAGCGGGCCGTCGGGCGCCCGGCTTCCGTCGGGCCGGGGGTCGATGCGCCAGAAGGCGTTCCAGGCCGGGTCGGACACCCGGAGCAGCGGCTCGGCGGAGATGTCGTCGAGCGTGACGTACTCCCTGCCGGCCAGCCGGTGACCGAGGGGCACCACCAGCACCCGGGGCTCGTCGTGGAGGACCGTCACATCCAGCCCGTCGGCCCGCAGCGGCAGCCGGGTCACCACCGCGTCCACCCGGTGGGCGAGAAGGGCCTCCGGCGGCTCGTTCCAGGCCAGGTGCAGGACCCGCACGTCGGCTTCCGGGTACCGCTGGCGCAGCTCACGTACCACCGGGGTGACGATGAGGCCCCGCGTGAAACCGACGGTGATCCGGCGGGGCTCGGCGACGGAGCGGGCGTGGGCCGCGGTCTGTTCGGCGAGCCGCAGCAGGGCCTTCGCCCCGGGCAGGAAGGCCGCTCCGGCCTCGGTGAGCCGGCTGCCCTGCGGGTCACGGTCCAGCAGTCGCACGCCCAGGCGCTGTTCGAGGCCACGGATCTGCCTGCTCAGCGACGGCTGCGCGATATGGAGAGCGGCGGCCGCCCGCCCGTAGTGGAGGTGTTCGGCGACGACGGTGAAGTACCGCACCAGACGCAGGTCCAGGTCAGCCGGCGGGGAGGGCGAGTCGGGCATGCCCCGATGGTAGCCAGGCAGGCGGTGCCCGGAGCCGCCTCGGAACATCCCGTCGGCCTGGGGTGATGCCTGTGCCGTATCACGCGGTGCGGCACAGGACTTGGACGGCCGAGCGGACCCGTCCCTAGCGTGGGCACGGGCCCGCCGCCGTCCGGTGCCGGGCCGGCCCGAATCACCGGGGGAGAGTCACTGTGCGGGTATTTGTTGCGGGCGCGACGGGGTACATCGGATCCGCGGTCGTGCGCGAACTCCTCGGAGCGGGGCACCGGGTGGCCGGTCTCGCCCGCTCGGAACAGGCCGCCGCCGCGCTGGCGGAGGCGGGCGCGGAGGTACACCGGGGCGATCTGGACGAGCCGGCCAGTCTGCGTGCCGGGGCCGCGGACGCGGACGGCGTGATCTTCGCCGCGAACAAGCACATCACCGAGACCTCGGACCCGGCCGCACGCGCCCGGGTCGAGCGCGCCGCCGTCGAGGCGATCGGTGCGGAGCTGAAGGGGAGCGGCAGACCGTTCGTCGTCACCTCGGGAGTCATCGGCCGCGCGCCGGGCCGGCTGCTCACCGAGGAGACCACCACCGACCCGGGCATGCTCTCGGCCCCGCGGCTCGCCGTCGAGTCGTCCGTCCTCGCGATGGCTGAGCTGGGTGTGCGCTCGTCCTCCGTCCGGCTGGCGCCGACCGTTCACGGCCGGGGCGACGCACGCGGTTTCGTCGCGGCCCTGATCGCCGTCGCCCGTGCGACGGGGGTGTCCGCGTACGTCGGTGACGGGGCGAACCGGTGGCCGTCGGTGCACCGGCTCGACGCGGCGGTGCTGTACCGGCTGGCCCTGGAATCCGCCCCCGCCGGTGCGCCGTTGCACGCGGTCGCCGAGGACGGGGTGCCGTTCCGGGACATCGCCGGGGCCATCGGCCGCCGGCTGGGGCTCCCGGCAGCCGGCCTGACCGCGCAGGAGGCGGGCCGGCACTTCGCCAACTTCCTCGCCCCGCTGGTGGCGCTGGACAGTGCGGCGTCGAGCGCCGTGACCCGGGAGCTCCTGGACTGGCGGCCCGCCCACGTCCCGCTGGTCCAGGACATCGAGGAAGGACATTACTTCAACGGCCTGGCGGTCCTGCCCTGATCACACCGCCGGACCCGCGGCGCCCTGCGCCGCTTGTGCCGCCTTCTGCGCCGGCTCCTCGCCGGTCAGGTACGCCGAGACGACCACGTTCGCGGTGTACGAGTGCGAGGCGCGGTCGTACGTACCGCCGCAGGTGATCAGCCGGAGCTCGGCCCGGCCGTCCTTGCGGGGCCCGTACGCCTTCTGGGCGTTGAAGCGGGCCCGGGTGAAGACCTGGACGTCGTCGATGGTGAACTCCGCGACCGTGCCGTCGGTCCGGGTCACCTCGACCTTGGCGCCGGGGCGGGCCGCGCTGAGCCCGTAGAAGACGGCCGGTTTCGTCTCGGTGTCGACGTGGCCGACGAACAGGGCCGGCCCCTTGGCGCCGGGCTCGGTGCCGGCGCCGTACCAGCCGACCGTCTGGGGCGTGTCGAACGACGGCGGTGCGATCGCGCCGTCCGCGTCCAGGCCCCGGGAGACGACGGGGGCCCTGATGCCGATCGACGGGATCTCCACGCTCCTCGGCGTCACGCCCCTGATCGGCTCGTGCGCCGGGGGCAGCGGTACGCCGAGCGGGCGTCCGACGGCGGCGACGTCCCCGGTGGTCGGGGCGGAGCCGATGCCGGAGCCGTCGGTGATGCCTCGGCCCCAGAGCCACAGGCCCAGCAGGAGTACGGCCCAGGCCACTCCGGTGAGCAGCCTGCCGTGCCCCGTCGAACGGTCCTGGGAGGACATGTCAGTCGAGGGCCGGACGGCGGCGGCGGCGCGCGCTGCGGAAGGCGACCGCGACGGCGGCGACGGCGGCCAGGGCGAGGCCGACCACCGCGTGGATCGTGCCGGGGCCCTCCTGCTGGGCGGCCTGGTCCGCGAGCACGGCGGTGCCGCCGCCGCCCGCGCGGACGGGGGCGACCGGCATGGGCCGGTTGCGGTGGACGACGGTGACGACGCCGGACACCTTGGTGTGCTTGTCGTCCTTGCACACCACCTGGATGTCGTAGTCGCCGGGCTCGGCGTCGGAGCGGATCCGGGCCTCCGCGAACAGCGTCCGGTCGTCGCCGGGCGAGAAGCGCGCCTCGGAGACGAAGGCGTCGGAGTTCCCCTTGGCCTCCTTGCCCTTGCAGCCGCCGACCTCCAGGTCGACCTCGCCGCCCGGTGCGATGGAGGACGGGGAGACCGAGAGGGTGGCCCGGGACCGCGAATCCTGGTCGTGGTCGGAACCGGAATTGGCCAGTGCGACGGAAGCGGGCATCAGGGTCGCCGCAGCGGCTGCGGCGGCACAGAACGTAAGGGGTATTGAACGCATCGTGAACCTCCTTATGGAAGGTTCACGCGTGCGGCGCGTTTCCGCATCCGCAGGGGGCCCGGCACTGGGCCGGTGGAGTGCGGGGAGGCGGTGCCGGAGCACCGCTCCCCGCCCGTGATCAGCCCAGGTCCACGAGGTCCACGAGGTCGGCGATGGAGTCGACGACGGTGGACGGCCGGAACGGGTACTTGTCGATGTCCTCGACCGTGGTGAGGCCGGTGAGCACCAGGAACGTCTGCATGCCCGCCTCCAGTCCGGCCAGCACGTCGGTGTCCATCCGGTCACCGATCATGGCGCTGGACTCGGAGTGGGCGCCGATCGCGTTGAGCCCGGTGCGCATCATCAGCGGGTTGGGCTTGCCCGCGAAGTACGGGGCCTTGCCGGTGGCCTTGGTGATGAGGGCGGCGACCGACCCGGTCGCGGGCAGCGGGCCCTCTGCGGACGGGCCGGTCTCGTCCGGGTTGGTGCAGATGAAGCGGGCGCCGCCGTTGATCAGCCGGATCGCCTTGGTGAGCGTCTCGAATGAGTAGGTTCGGGTCTCCCCGAGCACCACGTAGTCGGGCTCGTGGTCGGTGAGGACGTAGCCGATGTCGTGCAGCGCCGTGGTCAGCCCGGCCTCACCGATGACGTACGCCGTGCCGCCGGGCCGCTGGTCGTCCAGGAACTGGGCGGTGGCGAGCGCGGAGGTCCAGATGTTCTCGACGGGCACGTCGAGGCCCATCCGGTTGAGCCGGGCGTGCAGGTCGCGCGCGGTGTAGATGGAGTTGTTGGTGAGGACCAGGAAGGGCAGCCCGGACTCGCGCAGCCGCTTGATGAAGGCGTCGGCGCCGGGGATCGGGGTCCCCTCGTGGATGAGGACTCCGTCCATGTCGGTGAGCCAGGACGAGATCGGCTTGCGCTCTGCCATGCGGGACTCCTGATGTGCCGTACGCCGGGTGCGGGACGCCGGCGGCACCGCGTTGTGCAGCGCCGGCGTACCCGATTTTAGAGGGTCCGCGTCCGGGCGTTCCGGCCGCGGCTCCGGATCAGCCGGAGGTGACCTTCACGCCGTCGACCACCCAGAACCAGTTGTTGCCCCCGGTGTACCGGAACCGGACCTGGGCGGTGGAGGCTCCGGCCGGGACCTTGAGTGCGATCGACTCGTTCACGGAGACGGTGTCCGAGGTGTACGTCTTGACGGAGACGGGTGCGGCGCCGTCGTAGGAGACGAGGACCTCGCCCTTCTGCGGGGCCTCCTGACGGTAGTGGGTGGTGTAGGCGAGGGTGGCGGTGCGGCCGCCGGTGACCGGCCAGGCGGGGCTGACCAGAGTGGAGTCGAAGGTGCCGGTGTAGCTCTTGTCGACCCATTCGTCGCCGTCTGCGACCGCGAAGACGTTCCGGGCCCGGACGTTGGTCTCGCGCCACTGGCCGCGCTCCGCGGCGGTCCAGAACTCGTCGGTGGTGAAGGTCCAGCCGCGCCATTCGGTGACGCCGCCGGTGCCCATCGCGCTGTTGTCGATGCTCCATCCGGCGGGCGGGGTGTGGGTGAAGCCGAGGACCGCGGCTCCGGTGCCCGTCTCGTCCACCCGGGTCTGCAGCTTCGGGCGCAGCGTGTCGAAGGCGTCGGGGGACGGCTGCTGGAGCGGGCGCCCGTCCAGGCCCCAGGCCGGGGCGATGGCTATGCCGAGGTGGGCGAGGGCGGAGGCGGCGACGTCCGGCATCTTGATGTCGTACCGGGTCGAGCCCGCGGTGATGCCACCGCCGGTCGCGATGAGGAAGGTCTGCCGCTCGGCCGCGCTGGCCCCGCCGTGGCCGCCCGCGTCGGTGTGCCCGTGGTCGGCGGTGATCATGATGAGCCAGTCCTCGGAGCCGTAGGTGGCCCGGCCCTTCACCGCCGCGACCAACTGGCCGACCTGGGTGTCGACGCCGTGGATCGCGGCCAGGTACTCGCTGCTGGCGGCGCCGTAGCTGTGGCCCGCGTGGTCGACGTTGTCGAGGTGGACGAAGACCGCGTCCCGGTTGCCGCCGGCCAGTTCCGCGGCGGCCCGGCTGGTGGTGCCGGTGTCGTACTCGGCGTCCGGGGTGGAGACCCGGGTGTCGACCTTCGAGGAGAAGATCGTGTCGGTGACCGGGTTCCAGGAGGCCACGGCATACGTCGAGAGCGCGGGCTTCGCCGTCTCGATCCGGGTCAGGAAGTCCGGGTACCGGTCGAAGGCGTTGCCGGTGAACTCGTTGTTCTTGACGTGGTGCTTGTCGGGCCAGACGCCGGTGATGATCGTGGACCAGCCGGGGCCGGACAGGGTGGGTGCCATCGGGTCGGCGTAGAGCGGGCTGACGGAGGTGAGTCCGGCGGCCATCAGCGCGTCGAGGTGGGGTGCGTCGGCGTCCTTGATTCTGTTCAGCAGGGCGCCGTCCAGGCCGATGACCAGGACCTTGGGGGTGCGGGCGGCAGCCGCACCGGCGACGCCCGCGGCGGCGAGCGGTGCGGCGGCGGCGAGGGCGGCCGCGCTCATGAGGAGTGTGCGGCGGGACATACCTGAGGTCACGAGATCCTCCGTCGAAGTGGTGGGGGCACACGGAAAACCCGTTCAACTCCCCGCTGGTCGACGAGGAGTTGAACTTGGGCCTAGACCCGTTATCTTTTCGCGATGATCCGCCGGAGGTCCAGACCCCTGCGGTGAATGATCCGGCAACGGTCAGCTGCCGGTGGCCGACTTCCAGGCGTCCACGTACGAGTCGAGGTTGGCCGCGATGTCCGACCAGTCCGGCTCGAAGACCTCGACCCCGTCCATCAGCTTCTTCAGCGCGACCGCGTTGGGGTCGCCCGCCTCGATGTCCTTGCGGGCCGCGAAGCCGCCGCCGACCGCGCTGACGTCCTGCTGGGCCTGCTCGCCGAGCATGAAGTCGAGCAGCTTCTTGCCGTTGGCGCTGTGCGGGGCCTTGGTGACCAGGCCTGCCGCGTACGGCAGGGCGAAGGTGGTGGGCTCGGCACCGGCCTTCGCGGGGAACCAGATGCCGAGGTTCGGCATGTCCTTGGACTGGGCGTAGTTCATCTGGACGTCACCGTTGGCGGCGAGGAGTTCGCCCTTGTCGACCTTGGGCGCGAGCTTGCCGGTGGAGGCGGACGGGCCGACGTTGTTGGCCTGGAGCTTCTTCAGGTACGCCATCGCCGGCTCCTTGCCGCCGAAGTCGTGCATGGCCTTGATGAGTACGGCGGTGCCGTCGCCGGCGACGCCGGGGGTGGAGTACTGGACCTTCTCCTTGTACTTCCCGTCGAGCAGCTCCTCCCAGGTGGCGGGCGGGGTCTTCAGCTCCTTCGTGTTGTGGATGAAGCCGAAGTAGTTGTTGACGACCGAGGTCCACTTGGAATCGGACGCCTTGTCGGCGCTCGCCACCTGCTCGGAGCCGGCCGGCTCGTACGCCTGGAGGAGCCCCTTGGAGTCGGCCTGCTGGATGAACGGCGGGAGGGTGATCAGCACGTCGGCCTGGGTGTTGGTCTTCTCGCGGACGGCGCGCTGCACCATCTCGCCGGAGCCGCCCTCCACGTACTCGACCTTGATGCCGGTCTTCTTCTCGAAGTCCTTGAAGACCTTGTCGTACCAGCCGTCGCCGTTCTCGCCCTTGAGGCCGTCGGCGCTGTAGACGGTGACGACCTTCGCGTCGGAGGCGGCGGAGGAACCGCCGCAGGCGGACAGCGAGGCGGCGAGGGCGAGCGCGATGGCGCCGGCGGCTACGGGCCTGAGGTGGTTCTTGCGCATGGGATTCGTATCTCCTGGAAAACGTGTCAGAGCGGGGGGAGGTCAGCGGTACGAGGCCCTGGTGCGGATGCGGGAGACCGCGAACAGCACGAGCAGCGTCGTCGCCATCAGGACCACGGCGACGGCGGCTCCGGTGAAGAGCGAGCCGCGGTCGGTGGCCGCGAAGATCTGTACCGGAAGGGGTGTCCAGTCCGGCGGGTAGAGCATCATCGTGGCGCTCAGCTCGCCCATGGAGAGGGCGAAGCACAGCCCCGCGGCCGCGGTGAGCGACGGCAGCAGGAGCGGCAGTCTGATGCGCCACAGGACGTACGCGGGCCGGGCGCCGAGGCTGGCGGCGGCCTGTTCGTACATCGGGTCGAGACGTACTGTCGCGGCCGAGACCGACGAATAGGCGAACGCCGTGACAAGAACGGTGTGCGCGAGGATCACGATCCAGCGCGTCCCGTTGAGCAGCACCGGCGGCCGGCTGAACGCGACGAGCACGGCGAGCCCGACGACGACCGACGGCACGGCCACCGGCAGCATGAACAGCGCGTCGAGGAACCGTTTCCCGCGCCGCCCCAGCGAGGCCGCGGCGAGCGCCGCCCAGGAGCCGACGAGCAGCGCGAGGAGGCTGGCGGTGACGGCGGTGACCAGGCTCGTGGTGAGCGCCTGGAGGGAGTCCCCGGCGGTCGCCGCGTCGTAGTGCTCCAGCGTGGGCCCGGAGGGGAACGCGCCGGACCAGTTCGTGGCGAACGAGGCGGCGAGGACGACCAGCAGCGGCACCGCGAACAGTGGGACGAACAGCAGCAGGAACACGGCCCAGGTGGCCCACTTCCCGGTACGGCTATGCACCAGCACGTCGGCTCACCACCCGGTACAGGCTGTAGAGGCCGACGGAGATCGCGATGTTGACGACGGCCACGACGCAGGCGGCCGGGTAGTCGGACTCCAGGATCGCCTTGCTGTAGACGAGCATCGGCAGGGTGGTGACGCCCTTCGCGCCGGTGAACAGCACGATGCCGAACTCGTTGAGGCACATCACCAGGACGAGGCTGCCGCCCGCCGCGAGCGCCGGGAGCGCCTCGGGCAGGATCACCTGGCGCACGATCCGGGCCGGTCCGGCGCCCAGCGAGGACGCCACCTCCAGTTGCGCGGTGTCGAGCTGGGAGAAGGCGGCGAGCAGCGGGCGCATCACGAACGGGGTGAAGTAGGTGATCTCGGCCAGGAGTACGCCCCACGGTGTGGTGAGGAAATGGAAGGGCCCGTCGGCCGCCCCGGTGGCCCCGGTCCACAGGCCGTTGGCCATCCCGGCGTTGCCGTAGATGAACAGCAGGGCGAGCGTGATCAGGAAGGACGGGAAGGAGAGGAAGACGTCGACGAACCGGGCGACGGCCTTGCCGCCGGGGAACGGTACGAAGGCGATGACCATGGCGAGGACGAAGCCGAGGACGAGGCACCCGACGGTCGCACCGGCCGCGAGCCACACGGTGGTGGTGAGCGCCGAGCGGAAGGAGGCGGAGGCGAAGACCTCGGTGTACGGGGCGAAGGAGGTACCGCCCTCGTCGGGGCTGAAGGACTGCCGGACGACGAGGAGGAGCGGGTAGAGGAACACGACGGCGAGCACGGCGACGGGGGGCATGGCCCAGAGGTTCCGGCTCGTCCGGCGTTTGAGGACGGACCCGCTGTCGGACGCGGCCGCCCTGACGTCCCCGGTCACGGCGCTAGCCATGGGACGCCCCCGCCCCGGCAGGCAGCAGCACCGCGTCCGCCGCCGCGAAGTGCAGCGTCACCGTGTTGCCCAGCGCAGGCGTCTCCCGCAGCTCCCGGACGTCCGCCTTGATCCGGTGCCCGTCGATGTCGACGTACAGCCGGTGGGTGGAGCCGCGCCACTGGACCTCGCAGATCGTGCCGGTCAGCGCGTTGGGGCCGGCGCCGAGCCCGACCAGGTGCGGCCGGACGCAGAGCGTGGCGGTGACGCCCTCGGCCACCTCGCCGGTGGGTACGGCGAGTGCGTGCCCGGCGAAGTCCACGGTGTCGCCGGTCTTCGTGACGGTGACCGGCAGCAGGTTGGCGTTGCCGACGAACGAGGCGGTGAACTCCGTGCGCGGGCGCCGGTACAGCTCCTGCGGGGTGTCGCAGTCCCGCAGCCGGGCCCGGTCCATGACGGCGATCCGGTCCGCGAGGGTGAGCGCCTCGACCTGGTCGTGGGTGACGTACAGGATGGAGACGTCGGGCAGTTCCCGGTGCAGCCGGGCCAGTTCGGTGAGCATCCCGGAGCGCAGCTGGGCGTCGAGCGCGGAGAGCGGTTCGTCGAGCAGCAGGACGCCGGGGCGGATGGCGAGGGCGCGGGCGATGGCGACGCGCTGCTGCTGGCCGCCGGAGAGTTCGCGCGGGTAGCGGCGGGCGTACCCGGCCATGCCGACGAGTTCGAGCGCCTCGGCGACCCGGCCCGGGATCTCGGACCTGTCGGCCTTCTGGGCCTTCAGGCCGAAGGCGACGTTGTCCTGGACCCGCAGGTGGGGGAAGAGGGCGTAGCTCTGGACGACCATGCCGATGCCGCGCTTGTGCGGCGGCAGGGCGGTGACGTCGCGGTCACCGATGAACACCCGCCCGGAGGCGGGCCGGACAAATCCGGCGACGGCGCGCAGGGCGGTCGTCTTGCCGGATCCGGAGGGCCCGAGCAGGGCCATGACCTCGCCGGGTTCGACGGTGAGGTCGAGGCCGTCCAGGACGGTGTTCCCGCCGTACGCGACGCTGACCCGGTCGAACCTGATGCCGCTGCGGACGGCCGTGGCCCCGCCCGTCACGCCTCGGCCCGCGCGATCAGGTCCGGCAGTTCGGCCACGGAGCCCAGCACGTGGGTGGCGCCGCTGCGGGTGAGCCGGTCCTTGTCGTGGGCGCCGGTGAGGACGCCCGCGACGATCCCGGCGCCGGAGCGTACGCCGCTGAGCATGTCGTACGAGGTGTCCCCCGCGACGACGGTCCGGCGGACGTCGTCCACCGCCCCGGTGCGCAGGAGCGCGGCGAGGACCATGTCCGGGTAGGGGCGGCCGCGGCCGCCCGCGTCGGCGGGGCAGAGGGTCAGCTCGACGAGGTCCTGCCAGCCGAGTGCGGTGAGGATCGCGTCCTGGGTGGTGCGGGCGAATCCGGTGGACAGGACCACGGTGCGGCCCTCGGTCCGGAGCCGCTCGATGGCCTCGGGGGCGCCGGGGACGGGGGCGATGAGGCCGCCGTCGACCAGTTGCCCGTACGCCTTCTCGAAGGCGGCGTTGGCCTGCTGGGCGAGGGCCTCCTCACCGAAGAGGTGCCGGAACACGGTGATCTTGGACTCGCCCATGGTGGCGCGGACGTAGTCGAGCTTCTCGGCGTGGTCGTCGGAGCCGGGCCGCACACCGAGGTGTTCTGCGGCGGTGGAGAAGGCCCGCTCGACGAGGCCGCCGTCGGCAACGGTGGTGCCCGCCATGTCGAGGACGATCAGGTTGTGGGTGCTGCGGGTGTCGCTCGCGCTGCGGGTGTTGTTCGTGCCGTGGGTGTTGTTCGTGGTCAACTTCTTCACCAGCCCAGTTCGTTGGCGGTCGTTTCTGCGATGGCGGGCGAGCAGGTCATACCGCGTCCGCCCGGTCCGGTGACCAGCCAGACGCCGTCCCGTACCTGCTGGCGGTGGACGACGCGGCCGGTGTCGGTGCACTGGGCGTAGACCCCGGCCCAGCGGCGGCGGATGCGCGGCAGCGGGCGGCCGAGGAAGGACTCGACGACCGCGGTGAGGTGCTCGTACGGCTCCTCGACGGTGTCGAAGGCGAAGGGGTGCTCGTACTCGTGGGTGTCACCGATGGTCAGTCCGCCGTCGCGGCGCTGCACCATCAGGAGCTGCATCCGGTGCTCCGCGGCGGTGGGGGCCTGGGGCTGTCCGGCGTTGAGGGCGTCGAGCGCCTCGCCCCGGTAGGCGGGGTAGTAGCGGAAGCTGTCGGCGTCCGCGACGGACGTGGTGAGCTTCTCGCCCAGTGCGTCGGTCTGCATCATCTGGAGGCGGACCCGGCGCACCGGCAGGTCGGGACCGGCCAGTTCGCGGACGAGCCCGCCGAGCCAGGCACCGGTGGCCAGGACGACGGCGTCGCCGGTGTGCACGTCGCCGTGGTCGTCGCGGACGGACGCGGCGCCGACCACCTCGCGCACCTCGCGGCCCCCGAGGTAGGTGTACCGGCCGGAGGCCAGCAGTTCCCGCTTCAGGGCGAGCTGGGCGGTGCGCGGTTCGACGGCCGCGTCCCGCTCGCACCACAGGGCGGCGCGGAAGTCGCCGCGCAGCGCCGGGTTGATCGCGCGGGCCTCTGCGGCGGTGAGCAGCTTGTAGCCGCGGGCGGCCGCGTCGGGGCGGGCGACGGCCGCCTCGGCCACCGCGGTCTCCCGGTCGGTCCGCAGCGGGGTGAGCGAGCCGCAGGCGCGGAAGCCCAGGTCCGGTACCCGCTCCCCGATGGACTCCCACAGCTCACGGGCGCGGAGCGCGGTCTCCAGCTCCTCGCCGCCGGCCCGGCCGCTGACCCATATCTGTCCGAAATTACGGAGTGACGCTCCGCGTGCCTCGCTCTCGCGCTCGATCTGTACGACCTCGTGGCCGCGGCTGACTGCGTGCCAGGCGTGCATGGTTCCCACCACGCCGGCTCCTACGACGATGACTCTCACGACGGCAACGCTCCTCGGGACGGGTGACCCGTACGGATCGGTACGGCAACGGGAGGGTGAACTGAGCCCCAAACTTGGCCTAGACCCGTTACGTTCCCGTTATCGGAGTGAGTCGATCTGCCGTCCAACCGTGTTACGTGTCGGGCCTGTCGGCCGTCAGCCGCGTCCGCTCAGGTGGGCGGTGAAGGAGAACCGGTCGCCGCGGAACAGGGTCCGCACCCGCTCCAGCGGCTGCCCGCCCGCGTCCCGCGAGACCCGGTGGATCAGCAGCATGGGCAGCGCGGGCGGCGTGCCGATGAGCAGCGCCTCGCGCGGGGTGGCGAGCACGGTCTCGATCCGCTCGTCCGCGTCACCGAAGGAGATCCCGAGCCGGTCGTGGAGGTAGGCGTAGAACGACGAGTCGGGGTCGAACTCCCCCGCCAGGTCCGGCATCCGGGCCACGCTGACGTACGTGCTCTCCAGGCCGACCCGGTCGTCGTCGGCGAGCAGCACCCGCTCCAGGTGCCAGACCGGCTCCCCGCGCTCCGCCCCGATCTCGGCGGCGAGCGCCTCCGGGCAGGGGAAGCGTTCCAGTCCGATGAGATGGCGTCCCGGGGTGCGGCCCTGCCGGCGTACGCCCTCCGTGTAGCTGGCGAGGGAGAGCGGCTGCTCCAGCTTGGGGCCCGCGACCACCGTGCCCCGGCCCTGCCGGGCGAGGCGCCCCTCCAGGAGCAGTTCGCGCAGCGCCTGGCGCACGGTCTCGCGCGACACCCCGTAGCGCAGGGCGAGATCGCGCTCCGGCGGGAGCATGCCGCCCTCGCCCAACTCCTCGATGAGGGCGGATACATGGGCCTTCACGGCGTAGTACTTGGGAATACGGCCGTGCTCCGGGATGCCGGAGCGGATCGGTGCGCCAGGTGCCTGGTCGTGCGGGTAGTCCACGGCTCGATGGTGGCAGACGGACATGAACACCGGTCGACGCTCCGGCACTCGGCGGCCGGAAGTCGGCGCCGGAACGTCAGCGCCGGGACCTCACCGGCGGAAGTCAGCGGCGGAATGTCAGCGCCGGGACGTCACCGGCGGGCGCGGCGCGTCCGGCGCGACCAGACCACCATCGCTCCGCCGCCGATCAGGAAACCGGAGACGGTGAGGACCGGCCGGGGCAACGCCACGGGGATACCGGTCCTGGCCAGCTCCGGGACCCCGGCCGGGTCCCGGCCGGGTGCGACGGGGCGCGGGGTGCCGGTGGCGGCGCCACTGGGGCGCGGGCTGGGCCGGGTGCCGTCGGGGAGGCGGCCGGGCTCCTCGGCCGTGCCGTCGTTCTCCCGGCCGGTGCCGTCGCTCTCGTGGCCCTTGCGGACCTCGCCGGTGCCGTCGTTCTCCCGGCCGGTCCCGTCCCTGTCCACGCCCGCCCCGCCGCCGTCCTCGACCACGGTGAACACGTAGTCCTCCGACTCACCGACCCACTCCCCGTCGCTGCCCTTCGGTGCCGTACCCGTCTCGCCCGTGCCGCTGTCACCCGTGGCGCGGTCGCTGCCGCCGCCCGCCGGGTGCTTGCGCTGGACGATCGCGGCGTTGGCGGTGATCCGGCCGGGGCCGGTGTCGGAGGTGAACGCGAGCCGGACCTGGACGGTGACGGTGCGGCCGGCGGGCACGGTGAAGCCCTCGAAGGCGTCGTCGCCGGTGCCGCCGAAGACGCCGATGTGCTCGTTCCGGTCGGTCGTCTCCCAGGTGACACGGTGTTCCACGTCCGGGTGGGCGCGCTCGGAGAACTTCAGCTGGATCTGGTCCGAGGTCAGCTTGCGGTCCTCGTCGGTGAGGACCAGGACCGGGTGGATGGACCGGCAGGCCCGTGAGGTGGTGTTGGTCAGGTCCAGGAACCAGGTGCCGTAGCCGCCGCCGGACGCGTAGGTGTCGGGGCCGCCGTGGATCCGGGTGTCGATCGGGAAGTCGGCCGCCTCCGGATCACCGCAGGCGGGCTGCTGCTCGGCCGCGACAGCGGTGACGGCGGCCGGTGCGCCGGCCGCGGAGGCCTGCCCCGCGGCCGAAGCCGCCAGGGCGGAGGTCAGCGGAGTGGCCGGGGTCGCGGCCGGATTGCGCTGCGGCGCCGCGGACGCGTTCGCCGCTCCGCCGAGCACGACGGCGGGGACGACACTGGCCGCGGCCAGCCCGAGCACCAGCCCGTGCCGGGGCCGCCCCGTGGGCCCGGACGGGGGCGGCGGCGCGGGGTGTTCCGGGGGTGTGGCGGGCGGGGGCGGTGTGGCGGGCATGAGGGCGGCCTTCGCTGTTCGCGGAAACGGTCGGCTCGCCCCGGACCCGGAGTCCACCGGCATGGACCCGCGACGCTGCCACGCCCTTCGGGGCGTCCGCGTGCAGACATGCCGAGGGGCCGCCCGGCCGGCGGCGCGGAACCCCTCGATCAGCCGAGCCGCGCCGGCTCCGCCCCCGTTCGGAGTCCCTCACCGCCCCGTTCAGGTTCCCTCACCGCCCCGTTCGGGTCCCCGCCCCGTTCGGGTTCCCTCACCCGTCCCGCTCCGCGTCGTTGCCGCCGACGCGGCCGAACAGCGGGGCCAGGACCAGTTGCGCCGCCCCCTCGGCCACCGGCCGGTCGCCTCCGCCGGCGGTGACGTCCGGTACCGGCTCCCCGCCCACGCCGCCGCGCCGGGCCCGCTCGTCGAGCACCGCGCGCACGCCTCGTACGTACGCGTCGGGCTCTGCCGCGATGGTGCGTCCGCCCAGCACCACCCGGTCGATGTCGAGCAGCGCGACCAGGTTCGCGGCGCCGGTGCCGAGCACCCGCGCGGCCTCGGCCACATCGCCGCGGGCCACCGCCGCCAGGCAGAGCGCCTCGATGCAGCCGCGCCCGCCGCAGCCGCACCTCGGACCGTCCAGCTGGACTGTCTGATGGCCGAACTCACCGGCTCCGGTACGGGCCCCCCGGTGCAGCGCCCCGCCGAGGACCAGCCCCGCGCCGAGCCCGGTCCCGAGGTGGAGGTAGGCGAAGTCGGCCGGACCCGGTTCCTGGAGGGCGAGCCCGAGGGCGGCGGCGTTGGTGTCCTTGTCGATGACGACGGGCAGCCCGGTCCGCGCGGTGAGCGCGTCCCCGAGCCGGTAGCCGTCCCACTGCGGGAATCCGGTGACGCGGTGCAGCACCCCGTCCCGGTGGTCGAGCGGCCCCGGCACCGCCGCGCCCACGCCGAGCACCGGCCCGGCGCCGTCCCCGCGCACCTGCGCCACCGCCCCGGCGGCCGCCGCGACCACCTCGTCGGCCGGGGCGCCGAAGTCCAGCGGAGCCGTAGCGCTCGTGACCACGGTGCCCGCGAGGTCGACGAGCACCACGCTCAGCCCGTCGCGGTCCAGGTGCAGCCCCACCGCGTGGCCGGCGTCGGGCACCAGACGCAGCACGGTCCGGGGCTTGCCGCCCGTGGAGGCGCGGTGGCCCGCCTCCGTGGCCAGCCCCTCGGCCCGCAGCCGTGCGGTGATCTTGCTGACGGCCTGCGGGGTGAGCCCCGTCCGCTCGGCCAGTTCGAGCCGGCTGATCCCGCGCTCGCCCGCGACCCGCAGCAGGTCCAGCACGAGCGCCGCGTTGTGGCCCCGCAGCGTCGGCAGGTTGGCGCCGCTATTACTCCTGTTCACAGACCCATTGTCGCTGCCGCTTGCACTTTGGCAACAGCGTTGCCAAAGTGGAACGCATGACTGCCCACGCGACTCACGAGACCTCCGGCACGTCCGGGACCCCCCTGCGCGTCGGACTCGTCGGCTACGGCCTGGCGGGTTCCGTCTTCCACGCCCCGCTGATCGCCGCGACCGACGGCCTCGTCCTGGACACGGTCGTCACGTCGAACGAGGAGCGGCGGGAGCAGGCCCGCGCCGAGTTCCCCGGCGTGCGGTTCGCCGCCTCGCCGGACGAGCTGTGGCAGCGGGCGGACGAGCTCGACCTGATCGTGATCGCGTCGCCGAACAAGACGCACGTCCCGATCGCCGCCGCCGCGATCAGGGCCGGTCTGCCGGTGGTCGTGGACAAGCCGATCGCCGGTTCGGCCGCCCAGGCGCGGGAGCTGGCGGCCCTGGCCGAGGAGCACGGGGTGCTGCTCTCGGTCTTCCAGAACCGCCGCTGGGACAACGACTTCCTCACTCTGCGCTCACTGCTCGCGGACGGCGCGCTGGGCGAGGTGCAGCGCTTCGAGTCCCGCTTCGAGCGGTGGCGGCCGCAGCCGAAGGGCGGCTGGCGCGAGTCGGGCGACCCGCAGGAGATCGGCGGGCTGCTGTTCGACCTGGGCAGCCACGTCGTCGACCAGGCGCTGGTCCTGTTCGGTCCGGCGGTGCGGGTGTACGCGGAGTCGGACGTGCGCCGCCCGGGTGCGGCGGCCGACGACGACACGTTCGTGGCGATCACGCATGCGAACGGGGTCCGCTCGCACCTGTACGTCAGCGCGACGACGGCCCAGCTCGGCCCGCGTTTCCGGGTGCTCGGCTCCACCGCCGGCTATGTGAAGTACGGCCTCGACCCCCAGGAGGCGGCCCTGCGCGAGGGTGCCCGCCCGTCGGCGGACGAGCCGTGGGGCGTGGAGGCCGAGGAGCTGTGGGGCCGCCTCGGCTCGGGCGAGTCCCCGCTCACGGGCGGCGGGGCCCCGGTCCGTACGGTGCCGGGCGACTACCCCGCGTACTACGCGGCGGTCACCGACGCGCTGCGCGGAAAGGGCGAGAATCCGGTGACCGCGCTCCAGGCGGCCGCGACCCTGGACGTCCTGGAGGCCGCCCGCCGCTCGGCCCGCGAAGGCGTGACCGTAACCCTGCCCACGAACGAGGAGCAGCCCGTATGAACCCCACCGCTCCGACCATCTCCGAGCTGATCGCGCAGGAGCGCAGGCTGACGCTGCCGCATTTCGGCTACGACGACGCGTACGCGCTCGGCGGCCTGCTCGTCGCCCTGGCCCGGGAGCGGCACGCACCGGTCGCGATCGACATCCGGCGCGGGGCGCAGCAGCTGTTCCACGCCGCGCTGCCGGGTTCGAGCGCGGACAACGACGCCTGGATCGACCGCAAGCGCAGGGTCGTCGAGCGCTACGGAGAGAGCTCCTACCTGGTCGGAACCCGGTTCCGGGCCAAGGGGACGACGTTCGACGACGCCTCGCGGCTGAACCCGGGCACGTACGCCGCGCACGGCGGCTCGTTCCCGATCTCCGTCGAGGGCGCGGGCGTCATCGGCTCGGTCACGGTCTCGGGCCTGCCCCAGGCGGAGGACCACGCGCTGGTGGTGGAGGCCCTGGAACAGTTCGCGACAACGATCGGCGGCTGACCGACCGGAGGGGTGGAGGCTGCCAGCAGCAGCCCCCACCCCTCCGACCTTTGAACGAGCCGAGCCCGGTTCAATCAAGCCGAGCCCGGCAGAGCCAAGCCCGTCCGGCGATTGAGGACGTCTTCTCAGCCCGTCCGGCGATTGAGGACGAAGCGGCCCCGGGCGCACCCGGACCCAACCCCGCCCCCACCCCCTACGCCCCCTTCAGCTCCTGCCGCTGCCGCCCGAGCCCCGCGATCTCCAGCTCCACCACATCCCCCGCCCGGAGATACGGCTTGGGCTCCGGCTGCCCCATGGCCACCCCGGCCGGCGTCCCGGTGTTGATCACGTCGCCCGGGTACAGGGTCATGAAGTGGCTCAGGTAGCGCACGACCTCACCGACCGGGAAGATCTGCTCGGCCGTCGTACCGTCCTGCTTCAGCTCACCGTTGACCCAGAGCTTCAGCGGCAGCGCCTGCGGGTCGGCGACCTCGTCGGCCGTCACCAGCCAGGGACCCAGCGGGTTGAACGTCTCGCAGTTCTTGCCCTTGTCCCAGGTGCCGCCGCGCTCGATCTGGTACTCGCGCTCGGAGACGTCGTGCGCGACCGCGTACCCGGCGACGTGGGCGAGGCCCTCCTCGGCGGAGTCCAGGTAGCGGGCGGTGCGGCCGATGACGACCGCGAGCTCGACCTCCCAGTCGGTCTTCACGCTGCCGCGCGGCACCAGCACCGTGTCCTCGGGGCCGACGACGGTGTCCGGCGCCTTGAAGAACAGGATCGGCTCGGCCGGTATCTGCGCGCCGGTCTCCGTGGCGTGGTCGTGGTAGTTCAGCCCGATGCACACGATCTTGCCGATCCGGGCGAGCGGCGGACCCACCCGCAGCCCCTCGGCGTCGAGCACCGGCAGCTCGCCGGGCGCGGCCGCGGCCGCCCGGACCCGGGCCAGCGCGTCCTCGTCGGCGAGCAGCGCGCTGTCGATGTCGGTGACGACTCCCGACAGGTCACGCAGGGTGCCGTCCTCATCAAGCAGCGCCGGTCGTTCCGCGCCTGCCGTACCCACACGAAGCAGCTTCAACGGTCTGTCTCCCCTTGGTCGAGATCGGGCCCGTCGGATGGGTTGCGGCCATCGCAGGCTTGTCCGATCCTCCAAGACATCCGATCACTCCGCAAGACCCTGTTCACACACTGGACCGGCGCAGTCGCGTCCGCGATTACGCCGCGGTGGCCATGGCGGCGCCGGCGGCCGGGATGTCGCGGTACAGGTAGGCCCGCTCGATCGCGGTCCAGGTGGTGCTGGTGACGACGTACAGCGCGGCGGCCAGCGGCACGAAGGCGACGGTGAAGAGGGTGAAGAAGGACATCAGCGGCATCACCTTCGTCATGGCGCCCATCCCCGGAACCGGCTGTCCGTCGGGCCCGGTGGCCGGGGTGGTGGGGTTGGCCGCCATCTGCCGCTTCGTCCGGCCGTAGTTGAACGTGGCGACTGTGGCGACGATCACGAACAGGCCCAGGTACACGAGGCCGTGGGCGCCGAACACCCCGCCGTCCGCGAGCGCGTCGCGCCAGCGCTCGCCCAGCGGGGCGCCGAGGAGCTGGTGGCCGAGGAGCTGGTTGGCGTCGCCGCCGATCTTCTGGCTGGAGAAGAGGTGGTAGAGCAGGAAGAAGGCCGGCATCTGGAGCAGGCTGGGCAGACAGCCGGAGAGCGGCGAGACCTTCTCCTCCTTGTGCAGCTCCATGATCGCCTTCTGCATCCGCTCGGGGTTCTTCTTGTGCTTCTTGCGGAGTTCGGCGATCTGCGGCTGGAGCCGGCGCTGCGCCCTCTGCCCGCGCGCCGCGGCCCGCGACAGGGGGTGCACGGCGAGCCGCACGAGCGCGGTGAACAGCACGATCGCGGCGGCGGTGGACGCGCTCTGGAAGAACGGGTGCAGCAGATCGGCGAAGGCGCCGACCAGGCTGGCGAAAGCGGACATGAAGGCGGACATGGATGAGCCCTCCGGGGGTCTCGTCGTGCCGGGAAGTGGATCAGCTTCGGCATGACGATCCGCGCGGGGCGCCCGCACGTACGCACACGGCGTACGCACCTGGACGAAGGAGGGAGGGAGAGCGGGAGCCCTACGCGGCCGTCAGGAGGACACGGCCGGGGGCTCGGGGGCGTCGGCGCCCCTTGGCGTCGGGGTCTCGTTGCGGGAGGAACGCGGTGCGTTTCTCCCGGTCGCGCATGGCGGTACGGACCCGGGTGCGGGGCACCGGCACGGCGCAGCGGGCGCTGATGACCGAGCAGGCGACGAGTGCGGTACCGGCGGCCGCGGTGGCGGCGAGCGCGACGGCGGCGGAGAGGCTGCCGCCCTCCGCGAGCAGGACCTCGGTGAGGAAGAAGAGCAGCAGCCCGGCGGGGCGGAGCAGCCGGGCGAGGCCACCGCGCAAGCGGTTCATGGCCGTTGCGTCCATGGGTCCTCCCCCTCTCGCGCTCCTGCGGCCGCGGCGTAATGCGGCACTTCAACCTTTAACCGTTATACACGATGGCCCTCGCCCGCCCCCATGGCCGATGCGCGGTCCTCGATCTCGTCGCGCGCCAGCACGTCCTCGTCCGGCCGTTCGTCGCGCTCGCGCGGCCCCGCGTACGTCACCGCCAGCGCGACGGCCAGATTCGCGCCGAGCGCGATGATGCCGGCGTTCACGCCCCACACCGGATCGTTCTCCGTGAACACGAACCCGCACACCACACCCACCCCCACGACCAGCCCGCTCATCGCCCCGAGCAGCGTCAGCCGCCGCCACATCAGCCCCAGCAACACCATGGGGAGCAGCTGCGCCATCCCCTCGTACGAGATCAGCGAGAGCCGTACGAGGGTGTTCGGCGCGGTGTACGTGAGCAGCAGGGCCAGGCTCCCCGCGATGACGACGACGAACTGGGCCGCGCCCTTCTGCCGCTGCTTCCAGCGCGGTACGAGGGAGAGCACGCTGCGTCCCCACATCGTGCCGATGACCAGCATGAAGACGGCCATCGGCACGATCGAGGAGAGTGCGGCCGCGACCCCGATGACCCCGACCGACCAGGCCGGCAGCGAGTCCACGACCAGCTTGAAGAGGGCCAGGTTGGATTCGGCCCCGACCAGCCCCGGGACGACGAACAGGGCCGCCATGCCGAGCAGCATCGGGACGAACAGCAGCACGTTGTAGGCGGGCAGCCACATGGCGTTGCGCCGCAGTACGTCGGCGTTCTTGGCGCCGAGGTAGCCGGCGACAGTCGTCGGGAAGATCACGACGGTGAGCGAGTTGAGGAACGAGGTGGTGATGAACCAGGCCTGCCCCATCCCGCTGTTCCCGTGCCCGGGGAAGGTCAGCCACTCGCTCTTCTCGGTGACGAGCCGGTCGAGGAAGGGCCCGTAACCGTCGAAGTAGTGCATCGGTACGTAGACGGCGAGGAAGCCGAGCGTGGCGATGACCATGACGTCCTTCAGCACGGACACCCACGCGCTGCCGCGCAGCCCGCTGACGACGACGAAGCCGGTGGTGACGGCGAAGGCGATGAAGTAGGCCCAGTTCAGACTGATGGCGCCGTAGGAGATCGTCGAGACGACCACGCCCATGCCGGTGATCTGGAGCTGGATGTACGGGAGCAGGAAGACGGTCGCGAGGACGGCGGTGAGCGCCCCGAGCCAGGGCCGGCCGAAGCGGTGGGCCACCATGTCGGTGATCCCGACGAGTCCGTGCTTGCGGGCGTACGCCCAGAGCATCGGCCCGACGACGTAGCCGACGGCGTAACCGCAGGACATGTACGCGACCACGTAGAGGACGGGCGCCCCGTAGTCGTAGCCCCAGCCGGCGGCGCCGAGGTAGCTGAAGCTGGTGTAGCCCTCACCGGCCATGAGCACCCAGATGAAGACGGTCCCGAGGCTGCGCCCGCCCACCGACCACTCGGCGAGCCCGCCGCCCTTCGCCCCGCGCCGCCCGCGCACGGCGAACAGTCCGAGGACCACGGTGGCGACCATGAAGACCCCGAAGACGGAGGTCGCGACGGCGGCGTTCACCGGCGGTCCCCCCGCCGGGTCAGCCAGACGGCGACGGGGGTCAGCACGGTCGCCCCGAGCAGCCAGAGGAAGAGGAACGGCAGCCCGAGAACGACGGGCCGGACCCGGTTCACGAACGGCAGCGCCCCCAGGTAGAGCACGTAGGGAACCAGCAACCACAGCAACTGCGGACGTCGTCTCAGCACGTCGGAGAACCTTACGGCTTGGTGCGCGACAGGCGGTGGACTCCCTGTCGCGCAGCACTCAGTACAAGGGGCCCGGACCCTGTCACCTTCTGGTTCTGGTTCCGGTCAACCGTGCCGAGTCCGCACCACCGGCCAGGAGCACGCCCCCGGCCAGCGCGGCCGTCAGGAGTCCCGTCCAGACCCGGTGGACGGCCGCCCAGGACGGGTGCCCGGGTGGAAGGAACAGTGCCGCTCCCTCCGGCAGCAGCGCCACGGTGATCACCAGCAGCAGGATTCCCGGTGCGGCGACCAGCGAGCCCCGCTCGCCTTCGGTGAACCGCAACCCCACCGCGGCGAGCGCCAGGGAGAGCGCCACGAGTGCCGCGGCCTCGGCCGCCAGACCGCCCCAAGGAAAGAGAGGACGGGCGTCCTGCGGCAGGGTCGTACGGGCCACCGCCGCGGCCACCGCCCACACGGCCGTCCCCAGGACGAGGACGGGAACGGCCCGCACGGCCCGCTGGGCCGCGCGGCTCACCGGTACGGCCACGGTGGTCCTGGCCGCGGGATCGTCGAGGACGAAACCGGCCCCCAGGGCCACGGCCACAGCGGCCACTCTGCTCAGCACGGCCACATCGGGCAGGCCCAGGCCGACGTGGAGGAGCGCGGGTGTGGCCGTGGTCAGCAGGCCGACGAGTCCCCCGAGCGCGAGCGGCATCTTCGGCATCGCCCGCAGCGACGCCCGGAGCAGGACGGTGAGGTGCCGGGCCCTTCGCGGACCGGTGCGTACGCGCGTGTCCGGCGGCACGGCTGAGCTCAGCATCCGGCCACCTGCCCCGACGCGGGGACCGCCGGGGGAGCCTTGACGCCGAGCAGACGGGCGGCTCGGTCGACCGTGGTGTCCGGTGCTGTCAGTTCGGCCCAGTTCTTCTTGATCACCGTCGCGTTGGCCCGTGACGGGCGGTCAATGAGGTCGAAGGCGAAGTCGGCGGCGCGGGGCTCGAAGGAGAGTCCCGCTCCCGAGTTGAGCAGGGGCAGGCTGATCCCGCCGCCGAAGGTGCGTTCCCGTGTGGAGCGCAGCGCCTCCTGGGTGCCGGGGGTGGCCTTGCCCGCCAGCCACAGCACCAGCGTGGCCCGAGCACCGCAGACCATGGTCAGCCGCGGCCGGCCGGGGACATCGCCGGTGACGGCGCGGTAGGCGAAGCCCGTCGCGAACTCGACGACGGCGTCGCTCCTGCGGTCGCCGCCGGCCGCGCCGTCACTCCAGTCCGTGCCGACCGTCACCGCCTTCGGCGTGCCGGCCCGGCTGTCGTCGGCGGCCCACTCCGTCAGCGGCGGGGGCTGTCCGTCGCTGCTCGCGCCCCCCGGCGGGAAGATCCGCTGCCGGATCGTGTACGGCGCACCGGCCACCTCGCCGGGCGCGTACGCGAGGACGCCCCTGGCGACCTTCGCCCACTGCGTCGTCCACGGGGCGAACTCGGGAAACGCGCAGAGGGTGAGGCCGTTCCCCTTCGTGCACCGTTGGTGCGCGGCCGGATGGTCGGTGTACGCGCTCACCTGGTCCGTGTCCGCGGCGGAGAGCCCGCGGGTCTGGGTGAATCCGGCGACGAGTGCTGCCGCCAGCGCCAGCGCGGTCGTCGCCTTGAGCGCCGTTCCGCGTCCGCCGGCCCGCAGCACGGCGGTCGCACCGAGCAGCACCACGAGGGCCGCCAGCCAGGCCAGATGGGCGGCCGCTGGACGATGCACCAGGGCCGCCGGGAGCGGAGCGGCGTTCTCGTTCTCGAAGGCCAGAAGTCCGAACCAACGCCACGAGGCACTCGTGTTGACCGCTCCCGCGAAGGTCAGCATGCCGAGCCCGACGACGGCCATGGGGGCAACGGCCGCCGATGTGACGAGCGTTGACAGCAGCACTCCGACCACACCGGCCAGAAGTACGCAGGCAGGCCCGGCCAGGACGTCCCAGGGGCGCACCTCGCCCACCGCCCCGGAACGCCCGGCCAGGTATCCCATCCGACCCGCCGTCAGCAGGAGCGCGAGCAACGCGGCGGGCAGCAGCGACAGCAGGTGCGCACAGATCCGCCGGGACCGGCCGACGACCAGCACGTCGTACATCGGCTCGGTCATGTTGCGGTGCGAGCGCAGAACCCCCTGGTTGGCGGCCAGCAGCACCCCGGCGGCCAGCAGCAGGAGCGGCAGGTGGACGGACCAGGACTCGTCCTGGAGCACGGGGTAGGCGTGGGCGGCGCCCCCCGGGACCAGGTCGTAGATCCAGAACGCCGCGTAGAGCACGACGGCCGCCAGGAACGCCGGGTGCCGCAGCAGGAGCCTGGACTCGGTTCCGGCCAGCACCGGAACGGCCGGCCGGCCGCGCGATCCCCGGCCGGGGGCCGGCAGCGACGTGCCCGTCCGGCGGGCGTCGTCGTCGGTGGTGGTGGTGGTCGAGAACGTCATCGCCGGGCTCCCTGATCCGTCATGGGCGTGCCGTCGAGCAGCAGCAGGTATCCGTCCTCCAGAGCGGGCGGAATCGGTTCGGCCCCCGGGGGCGGACTGCCGATGTTCCGGAAGGTGCCCTCGCCCGTCCGCCAGCCGGCGACAGCGCTGTTGTCCTTCTCGCCGCTCAGCCAGACCCGGCCGGCGGCGACCGCGATCAGGTCCGAGGGCACTCCCTCGAACCTCACCACGCCCTGGTCGAGCACGATCACCCGTCGGCAGAGCGCGGAGACGTCTTCCGTCTGGTGGGTCGAGAGCAGGACCGTCCGTCCTTCGCCGAGATCGGCGATGACCTCCCGGAACCTCAGGCGCTGCTCCGGGTCCAGGCCGACCGTCGGCTCGTCGAGGATGAGCAGGTCGGGGTCGCCGATGAGCGCGGCGGCCAGCGCCACCCGCTGGCGCATCCCACCGGACAGTGCCTTGATGCGCTTGCCGCGCTGGTCGGAGAGCCCGACCGCTTCCAGAACCCTGAGCACTTCGCTGCGCCTGGCCTTGGTCTCCGTCACCTCCTTGAGGATCGCGACGTAGTCGACGAAGTCCATTGCCGTGAAGTGGGGATGGAATCCGGGGTCCTGCGGCAGGTAGCCGAGACGGCGCCGGACGGCAAGCTTCCCCGCAGCCGTCGTCGGGTCCTCGCCGAGGACGGACAGCTCTCCCCGGTCTGCGGAGATGGCTGTGGCCAGGACCCGCAGGAGCGTCGTCTTGCCCGCTCCGTTCGGCCCCAGGAGTCCCGTCACGCCCGGCTGCAACCGGAATGACGCACGGTCGAGGGCGGCTCTGCCCCGGTAACTCACCGACACGTCACGGACGTCCACCGGACTTGCCTGCTCAGACATCGGTCCCCTGCCTCGCATTCGTAAGCTTCGTATTCACATGCTTCGTATTCGTGCGCTTCGTATTCGTGCGCTTCGTATTCGTGTGCTTCGTATTCGTGCGCTTCGTATTCGTGCGCTTCGTAGCTGATCGAAAGGGGTGCGGCCGGGCGGAACACCGCGAGGCGACGGCCCGGCTCACAGGGCCAGTCCATTCGGGCGCCGGCCTCGCACGGCGTGCTCGAACCGGTGCCGCTGAGCGGCGATGAACACGGCACAGGCCAGCGCCAGGCACGCGGCCACGGCCTGCCCCGGAACGGTGAGTAGTACGGAATGCCGGACGCCGTCCCCCATGGCCAGGACCGACACCACGAGCCACCCGGCGCCCGTCGCGCGAGCGGCGACGAGGGGGTCGAAGAAGGCGGACAGCGCAAGCGTCAGCGCGGTCACCGCGAGCGACGGGGCCAGCCAGCCGAAGACAGCCGCTCCCTGCTCCGGCAGCGCGAGCGTGACCAGCGCGCTGACAGCGGTGCTCGCGACCAGCACGGTCGTACTGCGGAACAGGATCAGCCGCAGGGCCTGGGTCGGCATGACGAGGCCCAGCTCGTGCATCGGGTCGAAGGCGGGACCGTACGACACCGCTACACCGGCCGCCGGAATCAGCGGCGCCACCATGAGGAGGAGGACGGCGGAGGCACCGGGGGACAGCCGGGCCGCGATCACCGTGAAGAGCAGCGTCACCAACGACGCACCGATCCAGGACCGGCGCAGGACCGGCGTCGCCATCGCCAGCCGCGCCAGGTGCTCGGGAGCCCCGAGAGACACGATGGCGCGTTCCGCGAGGCTCTGGGAGGGCACGTCCACAGCGAACGAGAGCCGCTGCCAGCCGGCATCCGTGGCCTCGGGCGGTGTCACCGCGCCGAGGGCCGTCCGGCAGACCGCGCATCGGTCGAGGTGCCGTTCGACTGGTGCACACCGCTCCACGGGCAGCACCCCCTGGGCATAGGACGCGATAAGCCCCTGTTCGAGGTGGCCCCCCTCAGGCCCGACCGACGTGTCCGGCGTATCCGGCGTGTCCGGCGTGTCCGGTCCCGCTCCTGGGGCTGGGGACGGAGAGGGGTTCGTCGGGTACGGAGGAGGGTTCGTCGGGTACGGAGCGCTCATGCCAGTTCCTCCCGCAGCCGCCTCCGCGCCCGGCTGGCCCGTGTCTTGACCGTTCCCTCCGGGATCTGCAACACCACCGACGCCTCCCTTGTTGTCAGGCCTTCGAGCACCGTGACGGCGAGAACCTCCCGCAGGTCGTTCGGCAGCCGGCCGATCGCCGCGCCGAGGTCGCCGTGCGCGACACCTTCGAGCACCACTTCCTCGGCCGACGGTGCCCGGTTGCCCCGCATGCCCATGCGCGCGAGCAGCGCCTGAAGCCGCTGCCGTGACCCGCTCCCGCGCCCCGCGTCCGCCAGCCGACGGCTGCAGATCCTCCACAGCCAGCCCGCCACATCCGCGTCCTCGTGATGCCGGAAGCGGGACGCACCCCGCCAGACGCTGACGAACGTCTCCTGCACGATGTCCTGCACCAACTCCGCGTCGGCACAGCGATACCGCAACCTGGCCGTCAGCCAGGGCGCGTAGTGGCGGTAGAGCGACTCGAACGCCGCCCGGTCACCGTCCGCCACGGCACGCAGCAGCAGCGCGTGCTCCTCGGCCCGTTCCATCTCACTCACCACACCCCTTGGATCGTCACCACACCCTCCAACGGTTCACGCTCAGCCCAACTATTTCTGCGGTTCTTTCGGCCGCACCCCGCCCAATACATCTCGGCCAAGATCGCGATATTCGGAGCGAGGACTTTCATTTGTGCGCACCTGTCACCCAATTCACCTATCAACCGAAGGCAAGAACCGGAATGACCACCCATCAAATTCCTTACACAGCAATGAATTTGCGCCAACACCAAACGAATCCCGCCCGATTCCCCGGGACCGGCCCCAGCCACTTCGACCCCAAGTAGCGTCTCCACCGTCGAATAACACCTGTGTTCGACAAATCGCGAGAAAGGTACGTCACCATGCAGTTATCCACGTCCGCGGTCAAGCGAACCGCGGCGGTTCTGGGAGCCACCGCACTGCTCGGCGGAAGCGTTGCCGTGGGGACGGCGAGCGCCGCCAACGCCCCCTCGTGCGTCTCGTTCAAGAGCACCAGCAGCTGGGCCACTCACACCACGCGGGCGACCAACAACTGCTCCTCCAGCGTGCGGATCCGCTTCAACTGGTCGAACCACGTCGACGGCCCGTGCACCACGATCGGCGCCCGCGGCGGATGGCACTCGGAGACCGTGGCCATCACGGCGTCCTTCCAGGGCGCCTACACCTGCTGACGCGGGACGAAGGGCAGCGGACCCGGCACGTTCTCCGCCGCGCCGATGCCCTGCCGACAGCCTGGCCGTCCTCGGTGACCGGCTCCCCCGCGGGGGAGTGAGCGGGCCACCACCTTCGAGGAGCCGGCCGGCCTGCGAGGCCCGTCTGTATGAGCGGAACGGCAGGCGGGGTGGCCGAGGAGCAAGCCCCTCGGCCACCCCGCCTGCCTCACACCCACCGGTCTCACGTCGCGCGCGGCACCGGCACGCACCGCTCGTGGGCAGGACTCGTGGGCAGGACAGCGCGCCTCACCTCAGCGCCTCAGCTACCCCGCACATCCGTCAGCTTCCCCCACACCACCAGCCGGTAACGGGAGGTGAACTCGGGCGTGCACGTCGTCAACGTCACATAGGACCCGGCGGTCCGATAGCCCACGTACGGCTTCACGTTGCTGCGCGGCACGGCGGCCACCACCCCGCCGTCCCCGGCACCGGTCTGCGGGAGGATCTTGTCGACGGTGTACGTGTAGACGGCGTCCCGGGTCTCGACGGTGATCCGGTCACCGGAGCGCAGCCGGTTGATGTAGCGGAACGGTTCGCCGTGGGTGTTGCGGTGCCCGGCGAGCGCGAAGTTCCCGGAGGCGCCGGGCTGCGCGGTGCCCGGGTAGTGCCCGGCGTACCCCTTGTCCAGGACATCGCGCTTGCTGACGCCCTGGGCGACGGGCGCGGTCAGCCCGAGACGCGGGATGCGGATGACGGCGTACGCCTGGGACCGGCGGGGCGCGGCAACGGCGGCCGGGGCCGCGCCCCGGCCCTTCGTATCGCCCGTCTCCCCCGTGGACACGGCGGGACTGTCGTCCGCAGGCGCCTCGGGCACCACCGACGGCGACGGCTCGGGGGCCGGCTCCCCCCAGTCGCGCTGGAGGGCGTGCACGGTGTCGGCGGCCTCCGCACGGGCCTGCCGGTTGGTCCACCACAGCTGATGGGCGACGAGCAGCAGCAGAACGACGCCGAGGGTCACCACCATTTCGGCACTCGTCCACAGCCCGCGCACAGCGGCCCGCCGCCCCCGCGAGTTCCGCTGCACCACCACCGGTATCCGCTCACGTATCCGCTGACGCACGGCCCGCACGATAGGGCCAAGCCCCGTAACTCTCCAGAGCCCGAACAACTCTCCGTGCCGTGGCCCTACCGCAGTACGGTGTGGTTCATGCGCCCCGACACGCCTGCCGACCACATCACCGAAGCCGAGCGCCTGCTGCGCACCGCGGCACGGTACCCGGAGGACCATGAGCCGCTGCTCCTCCAGGCCGCCGCCCATCTGGAGCTCGCCGGCGAGCGCGCCCGCGCCACGACGCTCTACGACGAACTGCTCAGCGCTCCCGGCACCGAGCACCCGCACCTGGTCAAGGCGCTCAACGCCGCCAACCTCTGGGAGTACGGGCACGAGGCCGAGGCCCGCGCGATCATCGACGGCATCCGCGCGGCGGGCCCGCTGGAGGCGGCTCCCTGGGAGATCGCGGCGGAGACCCTGGAGGCCCACGACGAGCTGGAGTCGGCCCACGACTACTTCTCCACGGCCCTCACCCTGCTGATCGCCCCGGGCGAGGAAGTCCCGTACGCCACCCAGTCGCTGCTGACCGGCCGCCACCGGGTCCGCCGGCTGATGGGTGTCCGGCACGACGCCTGGGACGAGCTGGCCGACACCCTGCACACGGCGGCCGTCCCGCTGGACGAACTCCACGACCCGAAGCGGCTGTGGGCCCTGGGCTCCTCCGACCCGGGCGAGCTGCGCGCCGAGATCACCCGCCTGCGCGCCGAACTCGGCACCTACCGCACCGCTCTCTCCCGCCCCTTCCCGGTGGCGGTGCTGCACTGGCCGCAGGCCGAGCTGGACGAGCTCCTCACCGCGTACCCGAGCCTCGGCAGCGAGTACGCCTCCCACCCGGACCACCTGGCCCGCCTGGAGGCGGCCCTGCGCGACCTCCATGCGACGGGCACCCCGAACCTCGGCATCGTGACCGGCACGGTCCCGTCGTACGAGGCGTTCGCCGCCTCGGAGGCCGCCTCCCCGGCCGACCCGGACCTGCTCCCCCAGTACGCCACCACCCTGGCGGCCCGGGGCCGCGCGGTCCCGTGGCCCCCGGCGAGGAGCGCGGCGTGCTGGTGCGGCACGGGGCGGTCGTACCGGGACTGCCACGGGGGCGCGCTGTAGGGGCGCCTGCTCTGCCTGCCGCTCGCCGGGCCCCGCCCGAATACCGGATGCGGGGGCGGCGACCGCCCGGGTACGGTCCCGCCATGCCCGAACTCCAGCGGCTGCGCGCCGACCACGCCCCGGCCCTCCTCACGTTCGAGCAGGAGAACCGCGCCTTCTTCACTGCCTCGATCTCGGACCGCGGCGACGACTACTTCGCCCACTTCGCCGCCCGCCACGAGGCCCTGCTGGCCGCACAGGCGGCCGGCACCGACCACTTCCACCTCCTGGTGACGGAGGACGGCGAGGTGCTGGGCCGCTTCAACCTGATGGACGTGGCGGACGGCACGGCGGACCTGGGTTTCCGCCTGGCGGAGAAGGCGACGGGCCGCGGCCTGGCCACGGCGGCGGTCCACCAGATCTTCGAACTGAGCGCGACGACGTACGCCCTGACCTCGCTCCGCGCGTCGGCCGCCGTCACCAACACCGCCTCCCGCGCGGTCCTGATCCGGACGGGCTTCGTCCCCACGGGCGAGGAGGTACTGCTGAGCGGGAAGCGGGGCCTGGCGTACGTACGGGAGCTACCGGCGTAGCAGCACCATGAACCAGTAGGCAGCGCACGCAAGTTGACGCGCGTGGGCCGAGCCCGACGGGTCCCGGTCGAACCTGTCCAACAGGCCGAAACCGCCACCCGGTTGCCGTAAGAATGGGGCGATGGCATCACCTGAGGCGATGACGACGGCCGACTACGTCCACGGGTACTCCGACCGCGAGGCGACCCGGCTCGGCGACCAGGCGGACACCTTGGCGGCCCTGCTGCACGCGGGCACGGCCTACCCGGCCGGCAGCCGGGTACTGGAGATCGGCTGCGGGGTCGGCGCCCAGACGGTCCACCTGGCCCAGGCCGCCCCGGAGGCCCGGATCACCGCGGTCGACCACTCCGCCGAATCCCTTTCACAGGCCCGCGCCCGTCTCGCGGACCACGCACCCGGGGCGGACGTGGAGTGGCACCACGCCGACCTGTTCGACCTCCCCTTCTCCCCCGCGGAGTTCGACCACGTCTTCGTCTGCTTCGTCCTGGAACACCTGCCGGACCCCCGGCGGGCGCTGGCCGTACTCCGGCGCGTACTACGGCCCGGTGGCACCATCACCGTGGTCGAAGGGGATCACGGCTCCGCACTCTTCCACCCCGCCAGCACCCTGGCCCGAGCAGTGATCGACTGCCAGGTCCAACTGCAGTCGGCCGCCGGCGGAGACGCGTTGATCGGCCGGCAGTTACATCCACTGCTGGCCCGCGCCGGATACGCCGACATCGTGGTCCGCCCCCGCACGGTGTACGCCGACCAGACCCGCCCCACCCTGGTCGACGGCTTCACCCGCAACACGTTCATCGCCATGGTCGAAGCGGTCCGGGACGAGGCACTGGCCGCCAACCTCATGACCGAGCCCGACTGGAACCAGGGCATCACGGACCTGCACCGCACGGCACTGGCCCACGGGACCTTCCACTACACGTTCTTCAAGGCGGTCGCGGTGAACCCGGCGGGCAGTGTCGCCGCGGGCGGGTGATCGTCGCCCGCGCTCCGCCCGCGCCTACTGCGCGGGGGCTGGAGTGCGACCAGGAGCGCCGTGCACGTAGATCCAGATGACAAGGAAACCATCGAACCGCGATGTCTTCTCTCGCCTCGCCGAAACACTCGCCATGGGCCTCCGCACGATGCCCTGGTGGGCCACACAAAGCCCGAGCGCCCGACACTTGTCTTAAGCAAGCAGCCCACCCTGGCCATGGCCTTCTGAGCGCCGGGTCGCGCGGCAGCATCACTTGGCGTGGCTGACTCCTCGAAGATCACTTGATCTTCACCCTCATCCCACCGAGGTCGGCCATCGGCGCAACACGACAGCTCCTTCGCTTTCGGGCGAAGGACGACAGCCGCGCCCAGGACGTCTTCGTGACAACAACTTGTCTCTGTGGGAACTCTGCGCCCACCCCCGGCAGTCAAGCTAGGTAGCCATCCGCACAGAGCCACGAAAGGTAACAAGTGACACTTTTCGAACCTCCTGGACCGGTATCGGGTGTTTGTGATGATCCGGAACTGATGCTGGTATACCAGCACTTGATCCAACTGGATCCCGACGGCAGACGCCTTGCCCGCGTGCTGCGGGACACCATCGACCAGTTGCTCAACGGTGAAGCCACGGGACGCTACGACTGGGCCACCCTGTTCAAGACCGAGAAGACCCACGCGGGAACGCTTGTTGAGATCAACCTGCAGCGCGAGTTCCAGTTCAACGACGGCGACGAAATGGACTACTGCATCGAGGGAATCGACGTCGACTGTAAGTATTCGCAAAAGTTTGGCTCCTGGATGATTCCTCCTGAGGCCGAAGGTCATCTTTGCCTGCTCGTCTGGGCTGACGACTATCAAAGCCTCTGGAGCGTCGGCCTCTTGCGGATCAAACGTGAATGGCTCAACGTCGGCACCAACCGGGACATGAAGTTCACTATCAAGGCAGAACACCGGAATAAGATCACGTGGCTCTGGAAGGATGCCGCTCTACCGGAGAACGTTCTGCTCCACCTTTCCCCATCAACCCGGTCACGCATCCTGCTCCCTGGAAAGAAAAAGGGTCAGGAACGCGTCCGTGAGCTGTTCCGTGCCGTCCACGGCAAACGAATCGGCCGCGGCGTCGTACGTACCGCTGCCCAGCAGCTCGACTACATGGCGCGAGTACGCGAGGGAGACGAGGGGCGCGCCCGTCCCGCACTGCGTCCCGACGGAATCATCATCTTGGGTGACTACCGCAGCCACCAGGCAGTAGCCAGAGATCTCGGCGGACCGGTACCAGAGGAGGGAGAGTTCGTCGCACACCGCATCGTGCGCGCCCGGCCCGAGCACCGAGGTCGCCCTCAGGCCGAGATCGACGGAGAGCTCTGGGTCGTAGCCGATCCTGGTGACGCAGTCGAAGCGGCGCCAAAGCTTCCAGAGGCCCAGGCGGGCAGGGGCAAGCCAGCTCAGTAACGTCTCCCACTCCGAGGAGAAGACCACCCTGCAGCACCTACCCAAGGCAGGAGTGGGCAGTGACCTGAAAGGGCCCCCTATTCGCAGACGGAGCCGTCGCAATAGGCACAAGCGCCCTGCTCCGCTTCTACGCGCAGACCCTCTCTGCCCACCGACGGGCGCTGGACGCTCTCCAGGGCGTCCAGCCGCCACTGCGGATTTCGCACCAGGCAGGTCTCGAATTCTCTCAGAATCGCCATCATGTAGTTACTGAAAGACAAAAGGCCCCACAGGAAGGCCGACGGATCGATCCTTCAGAATAAGCCGCGCGATGCCAAGCCGAAGTGAAGGAGGCCCGGCCACTCGCGCAGCGAGTGCTAGGGAAGCAGATCTCCAAGCCGTCAGACCACGACTTCACCATATCGCCAGACATATCGCCAGGCACCGAAGTCGGCGATATCCTATCCCAGATCGAAGCCCTATTTGGCGACCGGAACCCTGACTCGCCAAATTCGGGACAGACCCGATAGCGCGTCGATGAACCCTCGGGATACAGGCTGAGGACTCGCGGGCCCCGTGATCTTGAGTTGGGCTTACACTAGAATGGGGAAAATACACGGAAAGCGAATTCCTGCACAAAGGAGAGGCGACGTATCCTTAAGAAAGCTGGCACTCCTGAAAATGGTTAGCGACAAGACTTGGCAAGCTCCAGAAGGATCCTGGGCCTCATCCGCCGCTAGACGCCGTAACATGCAGGCGATCCGCAGCCGGGACACCAAGCCGGAACTTCTGATCCGGCGAGTCCTTCACGCTCAGGGCCTCCGGTACCGAGTGGCCGCAAAGCCCCTGCCAGACCTTCGCCGGACAGCAGACATCGTCTTCCGTCCGGCGAAGCTAGCCATTTTCGTCGATGGTTGTTATTGGCATGGCTGTCCAGACCACTATGTCCCGCCCAAGACCAACACCAACTATTGGTCAGCCAAGGTTCTGCGAAACATGACCCGAGACCGGGACACCAACACACAGCTTCAAGCAGCAGGATGGACAGTGCTTCGGTTCTGGGAACACGAGTCAGCCGACGGCTGCGCCCTCACGATCACTGCTGCGCTCGGTCGCATTCGGGACAGCCGGCACTGAAATCTCGGTCAACCCGAAGAGCAACTCGCTATCCCGGTTGCCAGCCGCTGTGCTCTGCTGTCGAACTGGAGCGACAACACCGGCGTCCTGGGCACCCCTAAGCGCGGCGATGACTTGCTCACCAACCGCTTGGGCCACCGGTGGCGGGAAGGCATTTCCCACTTGCCGGTAGGCGGCAGTCTTCTTTCCCTTGAACTTCCAGTACTGAGGGAACCCTTGGATGATCGCAGCCTGCTCAACGGTGAGCTTGGGGCCCGCGGCGGCGAAAAGATCACGCTCCTGGCTTTCCTGCCGCTTCATTTCGGTTGAGTCATTTGCTACCCCCAGCCCACAGACACCAAGCGCCTCCCATGCCTTCTTCGCCCGGGTTGGGCCTAGATCAGCACCACCATGCTTCTTGGACCCGCCCACGAGCGTGGGAGCAACCCCCTTAAGCGCCTTCTCCCGCCAGGTCTTCAGCGCCTCTGCTGCGCGCGGGTCATCGACCTCAGCGAACCGGGCTGCCATCGTCTTGTCTAGCGCTGCCCGCACCGTTCGCAGCTTGAGCTTCCTTGGCTTGGCAGGAGCAAAATAGGGGATGTACTCCCGCTTCAAGGCCACAAGAATGGCGCGAGGCCGGAGTTGCGGAACGCCGTAGTCCTTTGCTTCCAGCACGGCCCAGTAACATTTCTCGTAGCCCATGGATTCTAGGCGTTCGAGCAGTTCCTCTCGGTACCCCTGGAACTTTTCTTTTGGCTCCAGTAGTCCTCGAACGTTTTCGATTAGTACGGCCTTCGGCTCCAGTTCGCCGACAAGGTCGAGCATGGTCGGGAAGAGGTCCCTCTCATCGTCCCGCCCCAGTTGCTTGCCTGCGACAGAAAATGGCGGGCAAGGAACGCCGCCGGCCAAGAGGTCAAGATCGCCCGGGTCCAGTCCCAACTCAAGCCTCAACTCCCTCGGATCGAGCTTGGTCAGATCGGCCTGTTTGACCATGCACCCTTCCCACTCGGGGTTACCCTCCACATTCTCCTTAAGGGTTTCCACGGCATGGGGATCAATCTCGATCAGCGCGAGATGTCGAAATAGCGCATTGTGCAGGCCTAGGGCCTGCCCGCCCGCCCCAGCGCAGATCTCAACCGAGGTGAACGTCCTCTTGGTGCTGGTCATACACCCTCCTTTCAAACGAGCCCGACTGGCACGGCTTCCCACCAGTCATCACAGAGGGTGACAGACCCCACTGACAACGCGACCGCCTTCAAGTGTGCGTCACGCATCAATGCACTCCGACCGCCCCACGAGTGACAGCGAACACTCATACGATATGGCCCATGCCTAGAATCCCCGCGTGGACCCACGACGAGCTGTTGCTGGCCTGCGCCCTGGTAGTCGAGAACGGCTGGAGTGAGCTCAGGGAGCGCGACCCACGTGTGCTTGACCTCTCGGACCTGCTTCGCTCCTTGCCGATCCACGAGGGCGTCGCGCAAGCGACCCCTCAGTTCAGGTCGACCGGAAGCGTCAGCCACAAGACCACCGACCTGGCGACGAACCACCCTGCGTATGCCGGCGCTCCCACCAAGGGAGGACGCCTGGACAAGGAAGTGATCGCAGCCTTCATCGCACGGCCCTCGGAGATGCTTGAGGCTGCCCAAGGTCTGCGGCTGGGCATCGGCACAGGCGAGCTCCACAGGATTCCTCCAGAGCCAGACGAACTCGATGAAGAAGGAAACTCGGCGGTCGAAGGCCGCCTTCTCACCCGTTGGGCGTTGCACCGCGAACGCGACCGCGGCCTCCGGGCGCGCAAGATCGGACAGGCAGTGAAGCTGGGTCACCCCCTGCGGTGCGAGGTCTGCACCTTCGATTTTGGCCAGGTCTACGGGCCTCTCGGCCAGGGCTACATCGAAGTTCACCACCGCCTGCCCCTTCACGTATCTGGCCCCCGTGAGACCAAGCTGGATGACCTGGCCTTCCTCTGCGCCAACTGCCACCGCATGTGCCACAAGCGACGCTCTGGAGAATCCTGGCGCACCCCCGACACTCTGCGGACCGAAATGGACCAGTCCAGCTCCCTCTGAACCGAGATCCTCGCGGCGGATCACACAGCCCGTTCTCCGTACCTACCCATTGGATACGGTCATGCCCATGGCCGACTACACAGGTCGTGCATGCTGATAGAGCAGAGCAAATACCACTGGGTCGATGGCCCGTTACTCTGCTGCCAGGCCGACCGCTCGGACGAGATCCCGACGCGCTCCATCAGGCACTCCGGCTCAGGCTGCGCCGGCCTCCGTCTCGAAATGTGTCTGGGCCCGGTCCAGCGCCTCGTCCACGTCGGCGCCGTGAACGCGTAGCCAATGAAGGAGGTCAGTGATCAGTTCGATCGCCGCCTCCTCCATGACGGCCACGCTTACCCGCCCGCCCTCACCCCCGGCGCCGGAGTAGAGCGTCAAACACGCCTCGCCCTTGGCGACCCGCCGGTCGTCAACATGGCCATCCGGCGTGGAGAGCGATGTAGCCAGATCGCACCAGACCAGTTTTGACTCCGCGCCGAGGATGACGCCCCACCGGTCCGACACGGCATCCAGCAACGCCATTCCGCGCCCCGACTCGTCGTCCGGCCCCGCGTGCACAAGCGTCGGAAGTACTCGGGTGTCGGGGTCCCTGAGCGCCACTCGAAGATGCGTGCCGTTCATCTCGACGACGAGTGTCGCCGGCGTTCCTTCACCGACGTGCGTGATGACATTCGCTGCGAGCTCGCTGACACAGATCTCGGCAGCGTCCACCACCTCCGAGAGACCCCACAACCGCAGGTGCAGCCGGATGACGCGCCTCAGGCCGGCTACCTCCTCGGGCTCCGCCAGGAACGGCAGCTCCCAGGGCTTTCGCGTCATGCAAGCTCCGATTCCACTCACCACGAACCAACTCCTCCCGCCGAGCGAGCACCACTCATCACTCATCGCAATGAATCGTTACTCACGGTTGCCTCAGCCAAGAATGCAGCCTGAAAATCCCGCCGTGCAATATGCACGGAGAGATTCGCTCGTACGAGTGATGACACCCTGCGCCGGTTCGGGATGAGATGGAATCCTCACTGGGACAAGGAGAGTTGAAGTGTCCGGATCCCCCACCGCGCGTCGGCGCCGCTTGGCTATCGAGCTGAAGAAGCTCCGCGAGGAAAGTGGCCTCACCTGCAACGATGTTGGCAAGGAGCTCGATTGGAGCGGATCGAAGGTCAACCGGCTGGAGACGGGCCTGGGCCGCGTACAGCCCTCGGACATCGATGCTCTCTGCCGCTTCTACGGAACATCAGTCGAACTTCGTGATCTGCTCAAGGCGTTCGCCAAGGAGTCGAAGACCAAGGGCTGGTGGCACGCCCACGGCGAAGCGGTCCCCTCCTGGTTCTCCGTATACGTGGGTCTTGAGCAAGCGGCGTCCGGCCTGCGCAGCTACCAGAGCGAGTTCGTTCCCGGCCTGCTCCAGACGCCGCAGTACGCAACCGCGCTGAGCAGAGCCTCCGCCGACCACTCCGAGGAGGAGATCGAAAGCCTCATCGAAGTGCGGATGCGCAGGCAGCAACTACTCACTACCGCCCCGTCGCCGGACCTTTGGACGGTGATCCATGAAAGTGTCCTCAGGCACGTCGTCGGCAGCCGATCCACCATGGCCGCCCAGATCAGTCATGTTCTGGGCGCTACAGCCTTGCGCAACGTAACCGTGCAAGTCCTGCCCTTCGACGCAGGCGCCTATCCGGCGACAGGCCCGTTCACGATCCTGGGGTTTCCCGAGCAGGAGGACCCTGACGTCGTCTATCGAGAGGGTCTGACCGACTCGGTCTACCTGGAGGCTGCATCGGATGTCAGCCTGTACACCAAGGCGTTCGACCATCTCAGGGCCCTGGCTCTCAGCCCTGAACGATCGGCCTCGTTGATGCGCGCGACCCTGAAGGAGCATGACCGATGACGCAATTCCCTCCTCTCCCCCAGTGGCGCAAGAGCAGTTACAGCAACGGCACGGGGGGCGAGTGCGTCGAAGTGGCTGAGCTGCACTACTCGGTCGGCGTGCGGGATTCGAAGGACCGGGAAGGCCCTCACATATCCGTGGGCCGCAGTTCCTGGACGGCTTTCGTGACGTCGCTGAGGTGTGGATGAACCGCTACGTTCCAGGACTCCACTCAGCCCGACCGGCCAGTAGCGGTCCACCGGGCACCTACACATCCGGAGTGGCGCGCCCCCGCCCCGGGCGAACAGCGAGCCAAGCCCTGATGGCGCCCTCCCGCCAAGCGGGAGAGCGGCCGAACTGATCGTCAGGGAGGGGGAAGTCCGCCGGCCTGACGCGGAGACCGTCAGTCACGCGCTTGCGGGTGCGCTTGAGGTACAGGCGAACGGTGGCCGGCGTAATCCCCGCAACCTCCGCGACACCCCCGGTGTCAAGAAGTCGCTCGGGTGGGGTGGCCATGTCTCTCCTTCGCCCATGTCGTGAAGGCAAAGATACCGAGACGTCGGCGGACGACAGAAGCGTCTCCCCCGTCGCATCTCCTTGATTCGCTACATGTTTGACCCTGTCATGGGATCATTTATGTACTGAAGCCACCGCGCAGAGCCCTTCCGCCATGCGCCCCGCGCTTCTGCCGTGGCCTGCCCTCCCTCCAATTCCTGGACTGTCATGCGTCGTGCTCTCGACGCGGCCCCGCGCCGCGTCTCCCAGTCATGCCCGGATCCGCATTGGCAACCCGTCCCCCGGCCGTTGCAGGAGGTGTTCGCGACCACCGCCCGGCATGCTCAACCCCGGGCATGGTTGCGAGCCGTGGCGTGGCTGGTCGAGAAGACCGGGCTCCATCCAAGGGCCGGCGAAGCGACGTTACGTATCGCGCGGGACTTGGCTGGGCGGATGGACTACGCCGCAGGGACCGTCCTTTACGACCTCGACGGCACGGCCGCCCGCTGCGCTCTGTCGAGGGCGACCGTCAAGCGTCACATCGGATACCTGCGAGAACTGGGGGCGCTGGTCTGGGTACGGCACGGGTCACGACGCAATCTGCGACTCCCCGGGCGTCCGTACACGGGTACGGCAACGATCTACGCGGCCACCATCCCCTGTGTCTACGACCGGGCGCACGGGAACCGGACCAACGGTCTGGGGTTCACGGCCCGGGTGGTCGGAGTGCCGGCGCCGCCTGTGCACAACTCAGCAGGGGGCAGTTCTGATGGTCAAGGGCGTGAGCCCCAATCTCTGGGCACCCACCCCCACGTACCCAGGATTGAAGTGGCGGGGAAGTGTAAGAACACCCCGCGCAGGCGCGCAAGGTCTCGGGCCACCTCCCTCCCCGGAAGGCCGACATCGAGAAGCCCGCTACAGGTCGCCACCGACATCCGGATCGCCGCTCAGGTCCGACCGCACATCCCATGGGCGCAGAGCGAAGGTCTGCGCCGACTCGCCTATGCCTTGAGGCCGTTGATCGACCGGGGCATGGAGGCTCACGACATCGCCGCCGAGCTGACATCCTGGTGGCTCTCCTGGCGCCCCGCGCGGCCCGCCGCCTACATCACCGCCCAACTCCGTAACCGGATGGACGCCGCTCCGGACGAGGCGGCGTCGGCTGAAGCCCACCCGGACACCCCCGGGCCCACCGGTAACCCGGCGTGGCAGGCATGGCTCCGGCAACGCGCCACGGCAACGGAATTACGCGAGCCGCAGCGCACCGACGACGACCGCCGCCACGCCCGCCTCTACAGCTGGGACCGCTGGGCGGAGGTTGCCGACCATTACGCCACGGACCCCGAAGACGCCCTGGACCTCTACGGCGCCCGTCTGTGCGCCTACGCGGTCAAACGCGCTTCGGGTTGTTGGCGGGGACCGTGATGCGGGCGCGTCCCGTCCACCCCACCGCTGGACTTCGCGGCAGCCCTGGGCCGGACGGGACGGCGGTGCACATGCATTCAACGCTGTCACGATCAGCCCGGCGCGAGTCCGGTCGTTGCTGCCGGGCAGCTTCGCCGCGGTCCGCCCGCCGTGTCCGGTCGATGCAGCGGGACGAGTTGTTGTGTTCCGGTGGCCGGAAGTCGCTGCCTGACATTGTGCCGGGTGTGATCTCCGTTACCTTCGGGGGGACTGAATGGAGAGCCGTGATGACTCGGGGCTGGGAAGCCGATCCTTCTTCGCCGCTGGTTCGCCGCTTGGGCAGATCCCCCGCCGAGCTCGGGACCACGGGCGGCGAGCAGGGATGCCCGGACATCTGGGAACTGGAGAACGGGGACATCGCCGTCGTTGGCCGCGATCTCACCGATTCCTACCTGCCCGGCCTTCCCCCGGGGCTCTTTGTCGCCCCGGACGAGCGGATCGTCGTCATCCCCCGCAGGACAGCTGCTGCGGCGAAGGCAGACCTTCCCGATGCTTAGCCCACAGACCGACGGCCCCGGTCAGCGCCTCGGACTTGACGACTACTCCGAGGACTTCGGTCGCCATTTCTGGCGGTCAGGCTCCGAGGGGTTCTGGAAGCTCGAACGTCAGCAGAGCTTCCAGGAGCCCGGGGTGGAAAGCTGGGAGGCCTTCCGAAAGGGGCACTGGGACGAGTCACTGACACTGATCGAGGGACAGCGGGGCCACTACGAGGAGTACCTCCGGCGCATCGCCGGCAGCGGATTCGCCCTTCACCGTGTCCGCTGTGTGGAGGAGCCCATCTCTCCGTACCTCCAGTGGGAGCTCCATCTCCTGCACCTGAAGGCCCAGTGCGGGGAGGACACGAGAGTCCTCGGCCGGGACGGCATCCTCGGGTACGAAGCGCAGCACCCGCTTCCGGAGGTCGTGGTCCTCGGCTCCTCGGTGATGTACGAGGTGCTGTATGACGGCGACGGGAAACTCGCGGGCGGGATTCGTTTCGACGATCCGCGCGACATCTCCCGGTGGCGGAAGACGATCCAGGAGATGCACCGGGCCGGCGAGCCGTTGGACGACTACTTCACTCGCCGGGTCGCCCAGTTGCCTCCGCCGGCTGTGACCGAGGAGTAGAGCAGAGTAATCGTGCGGGACTCGGTGGAGAGTCCCGGATGGGCTTGAGGGTTGAAGGTTGAGGGTTTCAGTCGAAGGCCGGTCGCACTATAAGGGCTACATATGCGCGTTATCTTGATTTCCTACTCTGCACAGGGATTCGCCCTCCTGCACAGCGTGTGCGAGCAGGCAGGGCACACGCCCGTCGCTTACCTGCATGCTCGATCGCTGCGGCCGGGCGAACCGACGCGACGCGGTGCGGGCGACGTCGTGGGCGAGATCGTCGATGCGCTGCCGCCCGGGATGGATCTACTGATTCCGGGGCGGAAGAGTTTGTTGCCGCACATCGTCGCGGGGTACCAGGCCGATCTGATCGTCTGCTACGGATTCCCCTGGAAGTTGCCACTGACGGTACTTCGGTCGACTAATTTGGGCGCCATCAACGTGCATACGTCGATGCTGCCGAAATATCGAGGCCCCATTCCGGTCAACTGGGCGATCAGGAACGGTGACAAGGAAATCGGCATCAGCATCCACTGGATGGAGAGCGAATTCGACTCCGGCGGGATCCTGGCTCAGGAGGCAGGGATCGCATTGGGTGACGATGTCGCCCCCCAGCTGTTGTGGGAAGAGGTCGACCGATACATCGAGCGACTTCTGCCCCGCGCGCTCTCGTTGGCCGTAGCCGGATCGCCCGGTACGCCGCAGCAGGAGAGCTCTGCCACCTACGCGGGGTGGATGGAACCCGAGTTCTCGCAGATCGACTGGAACACCGCCAGGGAAGTGATCCACAACCAGGTGCGCGCCATCAGGTTCGGCAGTTCGGGAAAATCCGGCCCGGTGGCCATGGTGGCTGACCGTCGTCTGCGGGTTCTGCGCACATCGTTGCAGCCGACGGACGGGATCAAGGTGATGTGTGGGGATGGACCCGTGTGGATCACGGAGTCCGTACGGGTGGCGGACTCCGGCTCCTGAAACGGGCGCCGTACTGCCGCGTGTCAGTTCGGGTCCGGCGACGTTGCCTCCGCCAGGGAACGCCGGTACCGCCTCAGCTTGTCCCGGATCCCCCTCGTCCACGGGTGCTCCGGACCGAGTACGCGCTCGCGCCATTCCCTGACGACTTCAGCCTGTTCGATGGCCTCCCGGTGCTCTCCGACCGTGTTCAGGACGTTGCTGAGCAGGCTTCGTGCCGACAGTGTGATGGGGTAGTCGGCTCCGAACCGACGTTCGTGTGCCGCCAGCGCACGGCGGGCCGACAGCAGCGCTTCGGCGTGCTTTCCGGTGTTGAGCAGCGCTCCCGCGCAGTTGAGATCGGCCGACAGCGTGATCGGGTGGTCCGGGCCCAGCTCACGGCGACAGTCGGCGACCAAATCCGTTCCTGCCAGTGCCTCATGGTCCAAGTCCGGGCCGGGAGGAAGTTCAAGCAGACATGCCCTCGCCTCCAGCGTCAGCGGGTGCCGCGGTCCCAACAGTGCTGCTCGCCCGGCAACCGCCCGGCGCATCAACTGCACGGCTTCCGCCACTTGATCGAGCCAGACCAACGGGCGGGACAGATGGAGACAGCTGGTCAGGGTGTCCAGCGCCTCGGGGCCGCAGACCCGTTCGAGGTCGTCGAGCAGCTCGCGGTGGAGATTGGCTGCCTCTTCGAGGCGCCCGAGACGATCGGTAGCCTTCCCTGTCCGCTGCCGCAGTCGCAGTACCAGGACGTGATCGTCTCCCAGTCGTCGTCGCACGAGAGCCGTCGCTTGTTCGGCCGTGGCCAGCGCAGACGCGTAATCGCCGGAGCGATGCTGGGCCGTCACCAGGCGCAGGGCGCAGGTGGCTGCGGACTCGGCGGTGCCGGTTGTGGTCTCGGGCCAGGTGATGACGCGGCGGAGCAGCGCCAGGACATGCGGGGTGAGGATGGTGAGCAGGCTGTCACGCAAGCCGCGTTCCGGGGACGCGGGCAGGGAGTGCAGAAGAAGTCCGGCCGCCGCGAACGCGAGTTGGTCGCGTTCCCCGGCCGGAGTGACGCGCGCGACGCTGTCGAGCAGCACTCCGTGCGTGCGCAAGCAGCGGATGTCGCCGGGAACGAGTTCGGTGAGCGAGTGGTCAAGCAGCCCCCGAAGCGCCAGTTCCACCCGGTCGGCGGGCAGAGGCAGGTCGGGCCGGGCGTCGGCCAGCAGCGACAGGGGTAGCGGGTCGTTCGACCAGCAGGCCAGAAGGCGCAGCAGGGCGACAGCCTCGGGCAGGTTCTGCCCGGCCAGGGAGTTCAGCGAAAGCTGCCACGTTCCGCTGACCAGGTGACGTGAATCGTTGCCCGCCTCGATGGCTCCCTGGTCGATCAGTTCGATGGGGTCCTGACGCTCCTGCAGGCGACGCCCGTACTCCTCCATCGTCCAGGGTGCGATCACCTGGTGTGCCAGGAACCCACCAGCGAGAGTCAGGGCGAGCGGCAGGCGGCCCAGGCTGTCGGCAATGGCGGCCGCGTCCTCGGCGGAACCCGTTCCGGGGGCGAGGTCGCGCAGGACCTGGGCCGCCTCCTCGCGCGGCAGGACATCCACGTACAGCAGCTCGGCGGCGGGCCACCAGTGGCCGGCTGCCTGCCGTGTGGTCACGAGGACGGTTCCACGAGGGCTGGTGCGCAGCCATCCGCCGTCCCGTAGCACTGCTGGGTCATCGGCGTTGTCCAGCACCAGCAGCCATGGCACGTCGGACCGGTCGAGATGGTCCCAGACCAAGTCTGCCGCCGCGCGCAAGCCGTTGCGCGCGGCCATCAGCTTTCCGTCGCCGGCGCCGCGGTCGGCGGCCACAGCTAGCATTCCGGCCCGCAGGGATGCCTGATCGGAGGCGTTGACCCACAGGCCCAGGCGTCCGCGTTCCCGGGTGGCGTGTTCGAAGAGCGCGCACGCCACGGCCGTCTTTCCGCACCCTCCCAGGCCGTGCAGGACGAACACGGTGCTTCCGGCACCCTCGGTCACCGCCTCCCGCAGGCGTCCGATGAGTTCGCCACGATCCCTCAGGATCGCTGGTGCTCGGCCGATGGGCGGATGCCGCACCGAGTCCGGGCCAGCCCAGGCGGCGCCGTGATGGTGGTGCTCGGTGATGTGCTGATCACCGGAAGCCTGGTATACGCGCCCCTGATCAGCGGCGCGTCCGTCGTTGCGGCCGGTCACCGCTGGTCGATGTTCAGGTCGCGGCCGGCCTGGTAGACGCGTGAACTGCCGGAGGCGGTCGCGTGTTGGGTGACGGTCGGGATGGAGGGTGTGCCGGGGTCGAGCTCGGCCAGCAGGGAGTGCAGTTCCGTCACCAGTTCGGGGTGGGCGACGAGGAGACGGCGGATGCGGCCCTGCCACTCCGCCGCGATCTCCCGCCCGGTCTCCTCGTCACCACTGCTCCGCGCGCCCAGGAGGTCCCGGCGCGATGTGTCGAGCTGTGCGGCGACTTGGTCCTCGTGGTCCGGTCGGACACGTCTCCACAGCGTGATCACGCCGTTCCGCACGCCGTTCCAGGTGTCGGTCGCCAGCAGCGTCGCGATCATCGTCCCGGCTGTGCCTGCCAAAAGGGTGATCTCCGCGTCCATCCTTTGCCCTCCCTCAATCCGGCCGGATTGACAACTCTATGGAGCCGACGGGGTCCCAGTACACCGGACTTTCAGCGACATTTCGCGCCGCCCTCGGCCCACTGCCACGGACCGGCGCGTAGTCCGCGGTCGGCTCAGCCACCGCGGTGCTTGTGCGGCACGCTGCCGCGCCCTGTTCCGGGGCCGAGCTTCGGAGCACTGCAGCCCTGACGCCCTGGCTCATTGCCCCTTCCGCTTGGGCGCGTGCCAGAAAGATCGATGCGTCGTCACGAAATATCGAGACGAGCTGCACACGATCCTCACAAAGTCTTAAGATCTCACCGGTCTGGCGCTCTGGGTGACTCACACCTCGGAGGCCGGCGCGCATCCACGCCGCGACACAGCACGCGAGCGTGGGGCAGCAGCAGCGTTCGAGAACGAGAACTAGGGGGCGGCATGTCTCTTCGCGATGCACCGAGGTCTTCGATATCCGGCGGTGGCCAGGGCATGAAGCGCGGGAGGAAGGAACGCCGGGCCTACGGAGCCCTGGTGGTCGGGCTCATGGCCCTCTCCGTCGGCATCTCGGCGTGCTCCGACGGGGACCAGGACGCGGTTTCAACCTCGGCTTCTGTTTCGGCTTCGGCTTCGGCTTCGGCTTCCGCGAGCGCGTCGGCATCGGCATCGGTTTCGCCCTCTGCGACGGCTTCGGTGTCGCCCTCGGACACCGCTTCCGCGTCCCCGTCCGCGACCCCCTCGAAGAAGCCTGTCGTCAAGGAGACGGTGGGCACCTATGCCGGGTGGAACCTCGGCAAGGCCGTGGCGGACGCTCGCGGACACCACGTGAGGTCTGTTTCGTACGCCGACGCGAGCGAGCTGCGGCGTTCCGTGGTGCACACGTCCAACTGGAAGGTGTGCTCACAGAGCCCGTCCGCCGGTACCTACGGCACCTCCACCAAGCTCTCGTTCAAGATCGTGGAGGCGGGCGAGTCGTGTGCGCACCCGCCGCGCGCCTCCTCCAGCGGTAAGTCCAGCAGCGGCGGATCGTCCTCGTCCGGTGGCAGCGGCGGCAGCAGCTCCAGTTCGGGTGGGAGTACGGCGACGGGTGGGGGCTCCACCACGACGCAGGTCTGCAGCATCCGTTCCAACGCGGGCAATTGCTACCACGCCGGGCAGTTCTGCAGGAACGCCGATGTCGGGGCGACAACCACTGACGCGGCCGGACGGAAGATCACGTGCAGCTATCAGGCCAGTGCGAACCGGTGGCATTACTGAGCTGTCCGCAAATACCTACAGCCTGCCTGGGGCCCCGCGCCGCTTCCCTCCCTGCGGCTCAGGTGGCCTTCGGCCGGTCGAACCACATCGTCGCCACCGCCGGCACCAGGCCCGCCCAGAAGAGGACGAGCGGGATCGTGCGTTCCGTCCAGGGGATCTGGGTGATCAGCAGCGCGCAGAGCATGGCCCATGCCGCCTGGCCCAGGACGATGCGGGACCAGGGCATGCGGCGGATGAGGGAGCGGAGGTTGACCCGGATGCCGGCGCGGAGGCGGCGGTAGCGGAGCAGGGCGCCGAGGGCCCAGATGACCGCCATCGGGACGAGGTCCCACAGGCGCTGGCCGAGGACCAGGGGGAGCTCTCGCTGGGTGTCCCCGTCCGTGGCGAACAGGTCGATGCCCGTGGCGGCCAGGGCCAGGCAGAGCAGGGCGAGCCAGCGGAGGCCGCGCAGAAGGCGGTAGGAGGCCGCGTCCAGTCCGCGCTGCATGGGGGCGGAGTCCGGGGTGGCGGCCAGGGCGTCGGCGTACAGGGTGGCGGCTTCCGTCGCCTTGACGCCGGGGGCGGTCGCCGCCGCCTTCGTCCGGCGGGCCAGGGCCTGTTCGTGTTGCGGGTCCAGCCGGAGGATCGCCTCGTCCAGCCGGGCGGCGGCGCTCCGGTTGGCGGACATGTCGGCGATGAGCCAGGCCACCTCGTAGGCGTACACCTGCTCGGGGGCCAGTCGGATGGCCTCCTGGGCGATGACGTCGGCCTCCCGCAGAGCGGCCTCCATGTCCTCGCGCGGGACCTGGCGGCCGTTGGCCCGTCCGGAGGTGATCACCCTGATGCGCCACAGCCAGTCGGCGAGCCGCGCGTAGCTGAACCAGTAGTCGGGCGCCAGCCGGATCGCCTCGCGCAGCACGCCCTCGGTCTCCGGGAAGCGGCCGCCGACGCGCAGGGCGCGCGCGTGCATGAGGAGCGCCCCGATGTCCTGGGAGTTCAGGGCCAGCGCCCGCTCGGTCGCCTCCAGCGCCTTCGCGCCGTTCTCCTTGTCCTCGACATGGCTCCGGGCGAGTTCGACCCAGGCCTTGATGTCCTCCGGGTCCTCCGCGAGCCGCTGGGCCAGCAGCTCCCTGGCCTCCTCGTACCGCTTGAGGTCGATGAGCAGGTCGGCCCGCTCCACCGCGGGGTGCAGGGTCGTGGTCACAGCTTGCGCCTCTTCTTCAGGTACGTCACCAGGTCGTCGTACATGCCGCCCTCGTTGGCGAACATCGCCACGTTGCGCGCGGAGGCGAACCACGGTTCGGCGGACGGCACGACCTCGTTCGCGGCGGCCAGCAGGTCCTTCATGCCGATCATCCGTACGGTTCCGGTGCGCACCGAGTCCAGCAGCGCACGCTCCGCCGCCACCTCGCAGACATGGGCCAGGTCCGCGCCGGAGAGGCCCTCGGTGATCTTGACCAGCTTGCCCAGTCCGACGTTCTCGATGGGCCGGTCCCGCAGGTGGTAGCGGAGGATCGCCTCCCGGGCGGGTCCGTCGGGCGGGAGGACGAGGATCGTCCTGTCGAGGCGGCCGGGGCGGCGCAGGGCGTTGTCCACGTCCCAGGGCACATTGGTGGCGGCCAGGACGAAGACGCCCTCGTTCGCCGCGGAGTCGATGCCGTCCAACTCGCTGAGCAGCTGGTTGACCACGTTGCGCATGCCGCTGTGACCGGTGCGGCCGCGCTTGGCGCCGAGGGCGTCCAGCTCGTCCAGGAAGACCACGCAGGGCGCCTGCCGGCGGGCCGTCTCGAAGACCTCGTGCATGTTGCGTTCGGAGTTGCCGATCCACATGTCGAGCACGTCGTTCACGGACACCGACAGGAACGCGGCGCCCAGTTCGCCGGCCACCGCCCGCGCGATGAACGTCTTGCCGCAGCCGGGCGGCCCGTACAGCAACAGGCCGCCGCGGAGGCTCTTGCCGTACAGCTTGCGCAGCTCGGGGTTGCGCAGCGGGGCGAGGAAGGCGGCGTCCAGGCGGTCCTTCACCTCCTGCATGCCGCCGACGTCGGCCAGTCGTACGGTGCCGGGGTCCTCCACGTCCCACGCGTCGGCGCCCTCGGAGTCGTCCTGCCCGTCCGCGCGGACCGGCGTCTCGGTGAACCGCGGCGGCACCGCGTCCCCGACCTGCTCCTCCGCGGCCTTCCAGTCGAACCCGGCCCGCTTTCGCGGAGGTTGGGGCGCGGACGGGGGCGGCGCATCCATCGCCCTGGCCATCAGGTCGCGGGCGTGGGCGTCGCCCGGCGCGTGTTGCAGAGCCACGGCCGCCTCGGCGACGGCCTCGTCGGACCGGTCCGCCTCCAGCAGGAGCTGGGCCAGGTGGAGCCGGAGGGGCACATCGGCGGGGGCGGCGGCGACCGCGGTGCGCAGGCTCTGTATGAGAGGGGAGTCGTCCGGCATGATCCACAGACTAGCGGCGCCGTACGACACACCCCGGGGCCCTGGGCGTGGAGTGCGCGGGGCCGGCGCTGCCGCTGCTCACGCCACACGCCGGGCGGTCAGAGAGCGGCCTCTGCGCCCTCGCGCGGCCCTGCCGCCGGAGCTGCCTCGGGCGGCAGGGCCGCCCGTGGCACGTCGAGTCGGTCGTCCGGCACAGCGGCCGGGCGGTCCGCCGCCGCGCGGCGACGTGTCACGAAGCCGGTCGCGACGAGGGTGAGGGCGATGGTCCCGGAGAGCGCGGGCCAGTACACGTACCGGTAGTTGGACTCGGGCGCCGTGGGCAGGTAGGCGAGGATGTACAGGAGCGAACTCGCCCCGAGGAGGCGCAGTTCCCGGGAGTAGGGACCCGCCCAGCGGCGGCGCAGTACGAGCACCAGCGAGACGGCCAGCCAGAACCAGCCCTGGAAGAGCATCGGCAGATCGCGGGTGAAGCCACTCACGTAGTTCTGCAGAGCGAACCTCAGTGTGTCGTTCAGTGGCTGCTTCCGCACCAGGGGATGCAGTCGGGCACCCGCGTTGGCATGTGTGCCGTTCCAGAAGGTCTGGTTGCTCTGGAAGAGCAGTTTGGTGAAGACCCGGCCCCGGTACTCGGCGTAGCCCTTCCAGTGGCGCGGCATCTGCTGCGCCCACATCCGGACGATGACGTCGGCGTGCCGATCCAGGTAGGTGACGTCGAACGGCTTGGTGTGCGGGAAGCACTGCAGGTACGCGTCCGATGCGATGTTCCGCTTCTGGCAGTCCGCGGCGGTGGCGACCAGACGGTCCCGCAAGTCCGTTCCCGTGTGCGCCTGTTCCGCCGCCGATCGCATCTGGTCCGGGGTCAGCACGTGCGCGAGGTCGTCCACCGGGATCACCGCGTACACGCGGGTGGCCAGCGGAGTGGTGGCCGCGGACACCCCGGCGCCGCAGGCGATCACGACAGCGGCGAGGACCCCGATGGCGGCCAGCCAGCGGCGCCGGCCAGGGGTGGGCCAGGCGGCCAACACCAGGAGGGCGAAGACCGGGATCACGGCCGGGACACCGTTCTTGCGCACCAGGGCGGCGTACACGAGGAACAGCAGGCCCGACACCAGGAGGGCCCAGCGGCTCACGACCCGGTCGCGCGGCAGCTCGCGCACGGTGAGCGCGATCGCGAGCACGGCGAGGAGCGCGTACGCCAGGTGCACGTCCTTCCACACCACCCCCGTGAAGTTCACGATGTGCGGCGCGAGGCCCACGGCCAGCACCGCGAGGGAGAGCGCCCGGCTGCCGGACCTCTTCCACACCAGGCGGGCGAGGACCCACAGCGACCCCCACAGCACCGCGGCCTGCAGCGCGGCCATGGCGGAGAAGTCTCCCGTGATCCGGATGAGGACGCGCCACAGCAGCGCCATCACCGGGGGGTGCCAGTCGTTCACGGGCTCGTCCCCCAGCGCCTGCCACAGCTGGGTGTTGCTGTCCGCACTGAGGTACCCGGGGTGAAAGACGGTGGCCACGGCGTAGCCGCAGACCGCCGCGACGGCCGCCAGGCACCACGGCCACAGTGTGCCGTCCCTCCAGGCTCTGCGCAGTGCTGTGGTCCACCGGTCGACGGTTGCGGACATGTGGGCGGAGCCCTCCCAGCCGAGGATGACGGGTCTCGCTGCCGCTCGACCACGTTCCAGGGGCGAACAGCGTTCCAGGGGGAACAGCTGGCGCACAACGTGGCGGAAATCTATGCGTATTGGACCTCAAAGGACAAACCGGAACGATAATTCGTCTGCGGACCACCAGTCCACGCGAGTCACGGAGCCACGGGGCCGCAGAGCGCGACACCGAGGCCCCGGCCGCACTCGGCCAAGGCAGGCGTCACCACGGGAGGATGGCACTACGCCCGGTGTTTGGTGCCTGGCGTTTGGTGCCTGGCGTTTGGCGCCTGGTGCCTGGTGCCTGGTGCCTGGTGCCTGGTGCCTGGTGCCAGGCGCCTGATGCCAGGTGTCGGCTCAATGTGAGACCCGCTCCCCCAGCCCTGGAGGCCCGTATGTCCTGGTCCGAGCGCACGGTGACGCGGGACGGTGTCCGGCTGGTCTGCCGTGACTGGGGCGGGCCGGGGCAGCCTGTCATCCTGCTGCACGGGCTGGCGGGCCACGCCGGTGAATGGGACACCATGGCCCGGTCCCTGAGCCCCGGACTGCGGATCGTCGCGGTCGATCAACGCGGGCACGGCGCCGCCGAACGCCGTCCGCGGGATGTCTCCCGCGCCGCCTATGTCTCGGACGTCGTCGCCGTGACCGATCAGCTCGGACTGCGACAGCCCGTCCTCATCGGCCAGTCCCTGGGCGCCCACACCGCCATGCTCACCGCCGCCGCGCACCCCGCCTACGTACGCGCGCTCGTCCTCGTCGAGGCAGGTCCGGCTGTCGCGGACCCGAACACCTCTTCCAAGATCGGCAGTTGGCTGGACACATGGCCGACGCCGTTCGCCTCGCGCGAAGCCGCCGTCCGGTTCTTCGGCGGCGGACCGCTCGGTGAGGGCTGGGCGGGCGGACTGGAGGAACGCGAGGGCGGCTGGTGGCCACGGTTCGACCGGGACGTCATGGTCGGCGCCATCACGGAGAACGCGCAGCGCCCGTTCTGGGACGAGTGGGACTCCGTCACCTGCCCGACCCTGCTCGTCCTGGGCCAGAGCGGCTTCGTCCCGCCGCAGGAGGTCGACGAGATGCTGCGCCGGCGCCCAGCCACCGAGGCCGCCTGCCTCCCCGGTACCGGCCACGACCTGCACCTGGAGCGGCCTGCCGCGCTGCACGACCTGATCTCCGGGTTCCTGGCCGGAATCGGCTGAGGGGCAGGGTGCCGGGAACGGCGATTCAGCGCCGGTCGGGAGCGCGGTCGTACGTCAGGAACATCGCCCCGCTGTCCAGGACCTGGTGATCCGTGAGCGTCCAGGCGTTCGGGCTGAACGTCGCCTTGTCGGAGAAGAGCGGGATGCCCGCGCCGATGGTCATCGGGCTCAGCTTGACGATCAGGGTGTCGATCTCGGAGTACAGGGCGCCCGCGAGTTCCCCGCCGCCGACCAGCCAGATGTCCTTGCCCTCCGCCCGCTTCAGCTCCCTGACCCGGGCCACCGGGTCGTCCGCCACGACCTCCACCGCGGGGTCCGGGCTCTCGCCCAGGGTCCGGGAGAACACGATGTGCCGCAGATGCGGGTAGGCGTCGGTCACGCCGGCCTTGAGCCCGATCCCGTAGGACCTGCGGCCTTCGAGGACGGTGTCGAAGTGCGTGCCCGGCGCGGAGATGGACAGCGCGGTACGGGCCGGGCCCGGCAGGGTCTCCGGGTACTCGGCGATCATGTGCCCGATGTAGTCCTCCGGGATCGGCCAGAATCCGTCCGGACCGGTGGGGTCGGCGCCGTCCGGGCCGGCGATGAAACCGTCCAGGGTGGCGGCGATGTAGTACACGAGCTTGCGCACGGAGGGCCTTTCGTCCACGGCGGCCGCCACGGGGCGGGCGGTCCTCGGCGCTCATGATCAGACAGACCCGCCCGCCGTGCAACGGGAATCGAGGCTTCCGCCCGCCCCGCCCCAGGGCACCCCCTGCACCCCGGGGCGGGGTGCAGGGGGCCTTCTCAGCAGTACGGGAGGCCGGGCGCCGGGTCCACGCTGGTGAAGACGCGGGACGCCGGGATGTAGCCGTAAGCCCCGTGGTCGTCGCCGTTGGTGTAGTACCAGACGTTGTTGCCGCCGCTGTGCTTCTCGCCTCGCACGTAGCACTTGAACCAGCTGTATGTGCTGCGCAGCGTGTCGACCTGGGTGATGCGGTTGCCGCAGGTGGCCGAGGGCTCGGTGCACGGGTGGTTGAGCAGGCCGGTCGGTGCGTAGTTGCCGCAGTTCATCCCCGAACTGCCCCCGGAGCAGCCGGCGGCGTGGGCCGCCGGGCTCCCGAGGACGAGCGTGCCGGCGATCAGTGCGGAGCCTGCGGCGAGTCGGCTGAGGTTCTTGAGCGTGAGCATGGTGTCCCCCGTTTGCTCGGGTCGGTCAGTGACTACGTCAACCCTGGGGCCGCTGCCGCGCCCTCGGCCCGTGTTTCGACGAGCGTGCAATAAGAGCGGCGGATTCCGGACAGCGGGGGACGATCAGGACTTCTGCTGCCCTCGCACGGCGTCCAGCGCCGGGGTGATCACCGCGAAGGCCTGGACGATGAGGTCGGCCGGGTCCTCCGCCCCTTCGCTCGCGCTCCACCGGTGCAGTACGGCGTCGAAGGCGTTCAGCGCCATTCCGGCGGCCAGCCTCGGATAGAGGCCGGATTCCGCCTCCGGACCCGGGCGCCGGGCCAGCTCCTGCGCCAGGTCGTCACGCCACTGCGCCTGGCGTTCCAGGAAGCGGGCGAGCAGGGCGGGGGTGCGCAGGATCAGCTGGACGACGCGCAGCGCCCTGTCCGAGTCGGCGTCGACGGCGCAGGCCGCGAGGGGGACGCGGACGGCGTGCAGCAACGCGACGGACGGCGGTTCCTCTGCGGGGCGGGCCGCGAGCTCCGCGCGGATACCAGTACCCATGTCGGCCAGGAAGCGGACGACGACGTCCTCCTTGGACGCGAAGTACCGGAAGAACGTCCGCTTGGACACGCCCGCAGCGGTCACGATCTCGTCGATCGTCACCGCGTCGAACCCCTTCGACGCCAGCAACTGCAGTGCGGCTTCGGTCAGTTCTTCGGAGACGAGCTGACGCTTGCGCTCGGCCATCGTCACTTCGGGGCGGGTACTCACCCACTCAGGGTACTTCATGCCCCCAATGGCACTCAGTAGCATCTTGACACTAAGTGCCACCAGGGGCAGTCTGTGCCGCATGACGCAGCGGCAGGAGCAAGGGCAAGAGCAGAGGCAAAAGCAGGAGCAGCAGGGGCGCGGGCAGGGACAGGGACAGGGGCAGGGGCAGGGGCAGGGACGGCGGAATCGGCAACGGCGGCGGTGGACCTCCGAGCTGATCCCGGACCAGACCGGCCGGGTCTTCGTCGTCACCGGCGCCAACAGCGGACTCGGCCTGGCCACCACCCGCGCGGTCGCCCGCCGGGGAGCGCACGTGATCCTCGCCGTCCGCGACGAGGACAAGGGCCGGCGGGCAGTCGCCGGGATCACCGCGGAGCACCCGGACGCGAGCCTTGAGGTGCGGCGCCTCGACCTCGCCGACCTCGACTCGGTGCGCGCCTTCGCCGCTGTGGTGCGCACCGCCCATCCGCGCCTGGACGTGCTCGTCAACAACGCCGGGGTGATGGCACCGCCCCGGTCACTGAGCCCGCAGGGCCACGAGTCGCAGTTCGCGTCCAACCATCTCGGCCACTTCGCGCTGACCGGGCTGCTCCTCGACCTGCTGACCCCGGGCATCGATCCCGTCGTGGTCACGGTGAGTTCGGCCAACCACCGCAAGGCGAGCCTCTTCTTCGACGACCTCACGGGCGAACGCCACTACTCACCGATGGGGTACTACAACCAGTCGAAGCTCGCCAACGCCGTCTTCGGCCACGCGCTCCACCGCCGGCTCGGCGAAGCGGGCAGCCCGGTACGCAGCGTGCTCGCCCACCCCGGCTACACCGCGACCGGTCTCCAGACCGACGGGCCCGTCGGCCCGGTGAAGCTGCTGTTCGGCCACCTCCTCACCCCCCTCGCCCAGAACCCGGCCCAGGGCGCGCTGCCACAGCTGTACGCGGCCACGGACCCGAGCGTGGCGGGCGGCGAGTTCATCGGGCCGGACGGCATGGCGGAACTGCGCGGCGGGCCGACGCGGGTGGAGCTGTCCGCCGGGGCCGCCGACGCCGCGACCGGCCGCCGGCTGTGGGAGCTCTCGGAACGGGCGACGGGCGTGCGGTACGTGTTCCCCACCCCTGCCTGACGTCCCTCCCCGCCCGCCCCGCCTCTGCCTGACGGGTCCCTCCCCGCCCACCCCGCCACGGCCGCTTCGGGCCCGTCCGGGCGGTTTCCGCCCGGCACGGGCGGGGGAACGCGCAGAGTGGGGCGTATGACGACACCCGCAGAGCTGCTCCGCTCCTTCGCCCGCACCCGCGCCTCGCTCGACGGCGAGGAGGTCACGTACTGGTGGTCCGGCGACGTGTACGCCTGGTCCCCCGACGAGCCCTACCAGCGCGTCTTCGGCTTCGAGGGGCTCAACGTCTCCCGCCTCGTCCAGGATGCCGACGCCGGTCCCGACGCCTACCAACTCCTCACCCGTGAGGCCGCCTTCTACCTGGACCCCGCGAGCCGCGAGATCCTGGAGACCTGGCAGGACCTGCCCGTGGTGCACGTCTGGAACGACCCGGCGAACCAGAAGTGGCGCCCCTTCCCGGTCCCGGTGACCGAGCTGGGCGGGCAGGTCTGCTTCAGCCTGGAGATCCCGCTCGCCTACCCCTCACCGCTGCCGGTGGCCCAGTACCCCGTCCACTCGGCCGGTGACACGTACAAGGCCCTGGAGCTCTTCCAGTTCTTCGCCGACCGGGCAGAGCTGGCAGGACCGGCACCCAGCGTGCCGGCCACCATGTCGTGGACCCGGATGTCCCCGTGGCTCCCATGGATGGCACGCGGTCAGCGGCCCGGTGGCCTCACCTACCACTGCCGGGGCCGCAAGCTCGGCTCGTACGCCGAGGTCCCCGAGCGGACCCGGGCCTACATCGCCGCCCACCACCCGGAGTTCGCCCACGCGCCGGAGAAGTGGAGCGAGCCGAACGAGACCAGCTGGACGTACTTCCGCAAGCTCAACCCGCCGCAGTAGCAGCCGGACCGGCCCCGGCCCCCGCATCGGCGCCGGCACCCGTACCCGCATTCACACCCACACCCACACCCGCATCCTCCGAGCGGAGCCGGGCATGGAGGTGCACGTCGTGCCGGCCGTCCGCGTGCAGCCACGCCCCGCGCCGGATGCCCTCCACCTCGAATCCGGCCTTGACCGCCACCCGGCAGGACGCGTGGTTGGCGGTCGCGTGTTCCAGCTCGATGCGGTGGAAGCCGCGCTCGTACAGCGCCCACCGGGTGACGGCCTCGGCCGCCCGGGGGCACAGGCCCCGGCCGCGGGCCGACGGGACGGTCCAGTAGGCGAGTTCGGCCGAACCGCCCTGCAGATCGAAGGACTTCAGGGCGACCCGTCCCAGCAGCGCGTCGCTCTCCGCGTCGACGAGCGCCCAGTGGGCGCCCCGCTCGGACGGCCATTCGCTCCGCCACGTCTCGATCCAGCCCCGCGCCTCCGCCTCCGAGTCGGCCCGCCGGACGTGCCAGTGCTGGATCGCCGGGTCCCGGAACGCCTCCCGTACCGCGTTGGCGTCGGTGAGCAGCCAGGGGCGCAGGGCGGCCTCGGTGGCGACGGGCAGGGTGGGCTGACCGGTCGCGGCCAGCGCACCGGCGGGTATCGCGGGAGCAACCAGGTACGGCATGACGGGAATTGTCACAGACGGGGCCCGCCGAGTACCTGCCTCGGCCCGGCCCGGCCCGGCTCGACTCGGCTCGGCTCGACTCAGCTCTGCTCGGCCCGGAAGCTCCGGCTCTCCAAGGACTGTCCCGGCCCGGATTTGGATAAGGTGCCGTTTCGACAGCAGCGCTCTGCGGGGGAGATACGAGTTCATGAGCGGTCAGCAGCCAAACGGGGGCAGCGGCTCCCAGGTCTTTCAGCCACTCACAGCCGACGATCCGGCGACCATCGCCGGATACCGGCTGGCCGCCAAGCTCGGTGCGGGCGGCATGGGCAAGGTGTACCTGTCGTACACGCCCGGCGGGCGGCCCGTGGCCATCAAGGTGATCCGGCCCGAGTTCGGTGAGGACCCCGAGTTCCGGCGGCGGTTCGCCCAGGAGGTGCAGTCCGCGCAGCGCGTGCAGGGGCTGTTCACCGCGCCGGTCATCGACGCGGACACCAACGGCGCGCAGCCGTGGCTGGCCACCGCCTACGTGCCGGGGCCCTCGCTCGCCGACGCGGTCGTCGCGCACGGGGCGCTGCCGGTCGAGGCGGTGCTGCTGCTGATCGCCGGTATGGCCGAGGCGCTGCACGTCATCCACGGCGCGGGCATCGTGCACCGCGATCTCAAACCGTCCAACGTGCTGCTCGCCGCCGACGGGCCCCGCGTCATCGACTTCGGCATCGCGTACGCGGCCGACGCGACCTCGCTCACCGGCAGCGGCGTCACCATCGGCACCCCGTCGTTCATGGCCCCCGAGCAGGCCGCCGGGCGCCGGGTCACCCCGGCCACCGACATCTTCGCCCTCGGCCAGGTCGCGGCGTTCGCGGCGGCGGGAGCACCCGCCTTCGGGGAGGGGACCTCGCACGGGGTGCTCTACCGGATCGTCCACGAGGAGCCCGACCTCAGCCGCGTACCGGAACGGCTGATGGAGCTGGTCAGCCGGTGCCTGGCCAAGGACCCGGAGGCCAGGCCCTCGGTCGCCGAGGTCATCGAGCTGTGCCAGACCGCGAACGCGGAGACGGTGCTGCGGCGCCCCGAGGACTGGCTGCCGAGCCCGGTCGCCGCCGACATCACGGTACGGGCGGCGGCCCCGGCCCCCGCCCAGACCCCGCCGCCCCCGGCCACGCCTCCCGGCCGGGCCGCCGGATACTCACCGACCACTCCGGCGGCGCCGAGCACCCCGCCCCCGGGGTTCGGTCCGGCTCCCACGCCGCCGCCCGGCCAGTACGCCGAGACGTCCCAGGGCTCCTATCCCCTCCAGCCGCCGCACGCGCAGCCGACTCAGCCCGCCCATCCCGCCCAGCAGTACCCCACCGGTCCTCAACCCCAGGCCCAGCACCAGACCCCGGCCCACACGCCAGGGCCGTACCCCGCGCAGGCGCAGGCCTACCCCGGGCAGCAGCCACCCCAGGGGCACCAGACCCACCCCACGCCCCACCCAACACCCCAGCCCGCGAAGGGCCGGCGCGGCCGGATCGCCGTCATCGCCATCGCCGCGGCGGTGGTCTTCGCCGTCGCGGGCGCCGGAGCGGCGTACTACGTGCTCAAGGACGACGGCAAGGAGACGCAGAACAACGCCTCCCCGAAGACCAGCACCTCCCCCAAGGCCAACGCCTCACCGGACGCGACCGATTCGTCGTCGGGCGGTGACAAGGGCAGCGAGACCGATGCCGAGCCGACGCCCCAAGCCGACCCCGAGCCCGCCGAGTACAAGTCCATCAACCTCACCGAGGGTTACCACCTGACGCTCGGGGACGAGGACCTCCGGCCCCAGGAGGGCGAGGACGCGGGGTACGAGCTGTCCTACGACAGCGGCGGGTACCTCGACGCGGAGAGCGACGAGGGGAAGCTGATCCTGCTCAATCCGGGGCAGGAGGGCTCGCTGGACGTCTGCCGCGCGGACACCCGGTTCGCGAAGAACATCCCCTTGGAGAAGCTCACCAAGGGGCGCCAGGTCTGCATCATCACGGGCACGGGACACATGGGCCTGCTGACGTACCAGGGCCACTCGCCGGAGGACTCGCCCAGTACGTACATGACGGTGGACGTGACCGTCTGGCGCAACGCGGACAGCTGAGCGAGCGGGTGAGGGGCGGCGGGGCGGACTCCCCCTGCTCGCCCCTCACCCGCGGTGCCGGCTACCTCCGCGCCTGCGCCCCGCCCAGCAGCTCCCGCTCCACATGGGCCGATACCACCCAGTTCGGCGCGTCCACGATCTCGGAGATCTTCAGGTCCGCCGCCACGCTCGCCAGCAGGTAGGCGTCCTGCGGGACGAGCCCCGTCCGGGCCGAGATCTCGTCGATCAGCGCGCGGACCGCGTCCTTCGCCGCCTCCATCAGGTCCGGTCCGATGCCCGTCGTGGCCAGGGCGGCGCCGGTCCTGGCGCTGACCGGGTCCGTCTCGATCACCGGTGTACGGGGCGCCGCGCCCTTGCGGACGTCCACCCGCAGCCGCGCCGTCGCCCGCGTCTCGATGCCCGTACCGCAGACCTCTCCGTCGCCCATCGCGGCGTGCGCGTCGCCCGCCGAGAGCAGGGCGCCCGGCACCCCGACGGGCAGGATGAGCCGGGCGCCGGGGCCGATGTGGCGGATGTCCATGTTGCCGCCCCAGCGGCGGGGCGGGATGACCGAGTGCCGTCCGGGCTCCGGCGGGGCGACGCCGGTGGTGCCGATCATCGGCACCACCGGGATCCGCAGGCCGGGCAGCAGTTCGGCGTAGCCGCCGGTGATCGTCGAGATGCGCAGGTACGGGTCGGGGAAGTCGTCGGTGAGCAGCCCGAACCCGGGCAGGCAGGCCGTCCAGCCCCACTCCCCGACCTGTACGTCGAGGACGTCGACGACCAGCGCGTCACCGGGCTCGGCCCCGGCCACGTACAGGGGGCCGGTGACGGGGTTGAGGGTGCCGAAGTCGAGCTCGGAAAGGTCTGCGGCGGTCGATCCGGCGGCCAGCTGGCCGCCGCTCGCGTCCTGGAACTCCAGGACCGCCTCGTCGCCGGGGTCGAGCGTGGCGACGGGCTTGACCGTCCGGTCCCAGGCGTGGTGCACCTGTCCGCGGTGGATGCTGAAGTCACTCATGAACGGCGGGGCCTCCAGGTCGGGTTCGGTGCGATGCGGTGCGTGCGTTCGTCGGCGCGTGCGCTGCCTCGGCCGGCGGGGGCTGCCGTCCGCACGGCACCGCCGATCCTGGCGCGGCCGTGCGGGTTGCACAACACAGCCGGTCCGGGGCGGCCCGTACCGCGGCCTGACCCACATGGCCGAAGGCGGGCCCATGAGGCGGTTCCCGTTCGGGTGAGCACGTACCGCGTGCGAGTGAATCCGTGGCCCGGCGGGGCCGCTGCGGGGCCAGACTCTGGCCGGAACGATCTTGTTTCGTTCCGATCCGGTCCCGGTCGAACCGTGCCGGCCCGGCCAGGCCCCGGTCCAACCGTGCGGCGAACCGCACGGCGAACCCCACAAGGAGTTTCCCCACCATGCGACTTCGTACCACTGCTGCCGCCGCCCTCGGCGCGCTCGCGCTCGTCGTCAGCCTCCCCGGCTCCGCGAACGCGGCTGCGGCCGAAGGCCAGTTCGCGTACACGTACACCACCACGGCGGGACACCGGCAGGCGGTCGTCCTGCTCGACCCGCCCAGCCGGGAGTGCGTCACCCTGCCCGGAGTGGCCGACACGCACACCTCGGAGCCCGCCGACAAGCCCTGGAACAACACCGGTTCGACCGCGACGGTCTTCACCGGCCCGGACTGCGACGGCGCCCACTACACCCTGCGGCCCGACGGCGGCCACGCCTCCAGCCGGCTCAAGCTCCGGTCGGTCGTCTTCAGCTGATCCGGCTGCGGTCGTACCGTGGCGGGGCGGCGGGAAGGAGCAAGGCCGGGCGGCCGATATTCACGGGCGGGTATCCGGCCGCGCCGGTAGCTTGCGGGGATGCCTTCCTCACCCCGCCTCGTCACGGTCACGTCCGACAACGTCGAGGACGCCTGCGCCCTGCGGGTCCGCCCCGACCAGGACGGACTCGTGAAGCCGGTCGCCTGGTCCCTGGCCCAGGCGTACGCCTCGCCCGAGACCGCGTGGCCCCGGCTGATCGTCGACGACGGGCGGATCGTCGGCTTCGTGATGGCCTTCCTCGACGTGCGCTTCCACCCCGGGGAGCCGGGCGACCGGCCGCGCTCCGGGCTCTGGCGGCTGAACATCGCCGCCGGACAGCAGACCCGGGGCTACGGACGGTTCGCGGTGGAGGCCGTCAACGACGAGCTGCGCCGACGCGGGCAGACACGTACGACCGTCTCGTACGTGCCCGGCGAGCACGGGCCCGAGGGGTTCTACCGAAAGCTCGGATTCCGGACGACCGGCGAGCTCAGCGGCGACCAGGTGGTGGCCGAACTGCAACTGGCACCGAACCCGGCCCTCCAGCGGTAGGGCAGGCCGGGGGCCGTGCGGATACGGGAATCATCGGCCGGGTCCGTACAGCTACGGGATACGGATACGGGTACGGATACGGAGTAATCAGCAGGCCGTCAGACCGGGTGCGGACGACCGGGGTTGTCGGCCAGCAGCGGGAAGAGCCTGGTGACCGCCGCCACGGCCACGGCGTCTGCGGGGCGCGCCCCCGGGTGGTCCTCGCGCTCGCGGTAAACAGCCAGCAAGTCGCGCACGGTGGAGGCGAGTTCGGCCATCTCCGCCGGGGTGATGTGAATGACGGCACTGAACGAATCGTCTTGCCGCCACTCGGCCGGCGCCCGGTCGCGGTGGCTCAGCCAGTGTTGGTAGCTCTCGTCCTCCAGTCCGCGTGCGAGCGCGTCGAACTCGGCCTCGCCCTCCTGACCCGGTTCGCGGGAGGGCTCCCAGCGCAGCCGCCACGGCCGCACCCGGCCGCCCTTGTGCGGGGCCTCCTCGATGAGGCCGTGCGCGGCGAGTTGGCGCAGGTGGAAGGAGCAGAGGCCGGAGCTGTGGCCGAGGCGGGCGGCGGCCTCGGTGGACGTCACCGTGCCGGCCTCCGCGAGCAGATCGAGCAGGGCTACCCGGACGGGGTGGTCCGGGAGCGGCTTGCGGGCCCGGTACGGCAGCGGACCCGTGGACCCGGCCTGACGCTTTTCATCGCTCATTTTGCAAAGGGTGCTACTTTGCAAAGCGTTCGGTCAAACCGGCCGCCCGTCGGCTGTCCAGGCCGCCCCCGGCCGACTCCCTTGTGCGCGGAAGGCGTTGATCATCCCCATGGCCGCTCGGTTCGATGACACCTCGCAGGACCGCCGGGTACGCGTGCAGGGCGTACCCGTCGACTCCTTTCCCCGGTTCGCGCCGGAGACCGAACGGGGCTCGGTGCGCCGGATCACCGTCGTCGGTGAGGAGATCCTGCGCCGCCCTTGCCGGGAGGTCACCGAGTTCGGCACCCCCGAACTCGCCCGGCTGGTCGACGACATGTTCGCCACCAACCAGGTGGCGGAGGGCGCCGGACTCGCCGCCAACCAGGTCGGTGTGGACCTGCGGCTGTTCATGTGGGACATCACGGACGACTGGGGGGTGCGCCATGTCGGGCACATCGCCAATCCCGTCCTGGACGAGGTGCCGCCCGAACAGCGCAGGCTGGTCGAGGAGTCCGAGGGGTGTCTGTCCGTCCCGGGCCCCTACCGGATGGTGTCGAGGCTGGACCGTACCGTCGTACGCGGCCGGGACAAGGACGGCGATCCGCTGGTCATCGAGGGCCGGGGCTACTTCGCCCGCTGCCTCCAGCACGAGACGGACCACCTGCGCGGCCACCTCTATCTGGACCGGCTCGCCCAGCGCGACCGGAAGACGGCCCTGCGCGAGATGGACGCCGCCAAGGAGGAGACGTTCGCCCGGCGCGCCGCGCGGGCGGCGAAGCTGGGCAAGTGACCTCGGGCCGTCAGCGGTAGTCCTCCGGGTGGCCCTGCATCCACGAGTTGATGCGGTCGCGGGTGCTGACCAGGTCCTTGAAGTGCTTCTCCAGATTGGCCGTGGAGGTGTCACCGGCCAGTACGGTGCGCAGCGTCGCCGTCCACCCCAGGGGCTCCTTGAAGTGACCGGGCCCCTGCGGGTCCACCTTCATCGAGGCCTCCATGCCGGTGAGTTCCTCGTTCACCCGGCCCAGGAAGTAGGCGCAGTCCCCGGCGCCGGGGGTGCAGGTTTCCTGGAGGGTGGCCTGGAGACCGGCGAAGGCGTCCCGGACCTTCTCGGGGCCGGGGGTCGTGTACGCCGCCGCGTCACCGCCCGCCTCCGCGTCCCCCGCCTCGTCGCCCGCCGGCTCCGCGGCGGCCTCCGCCGACTCGTACACCGACGGGGCCACCTGCGGGACATCGGCCCCGGGCCCCTGCGACGTGGTCGCCTCCGAGCAGCCCGCCAGCGCGGTCACCAGAGCGGCCGCCACGGCCAGTACCGCCGCGTGTCTGCGGGCGTGGATGCGGATACGGTCGGTCACAGGAGGCCCCCCTCGTCGAATGGCCCAGACCTTACCCCGGACCGCTCAGCCCGTGATCAGCTTCTGGAGCGCGGGTGCGTAGAGGTCTGCGATGTGTTCCGGGGTGGCCAGGGCGCCGGCTCCCTCGCGGTGCAGGCTGAGGGTGGCGCCGAGGCCGAGCAGATGGCCGGCCAGCAGCTCGGCCCGCAGCACCCGGTCGGGGCCGGAGAGCCGGGCGGTCAGGGCGTCGGTGACCTGTTCGTGGAACCGGTCGCGCAGCAGCGAGCGTTCGTCCTGGTTGCCGAGGGAGAACACCACGCGCAGGAGCGGGTCCGAGTTGAGCTCGCGGCGCCGGGTCACCAGGGTGACGACCAGGTGGCGGCCCAGCCGGGCGAGCGGGGCGTCGAACAGTTCCGCGGCGGCCGGGCCGAAGTCGGCCACGGTGTTGAACAGCTCCTCCTTGCGGCCGAAGTGCTTGACCACCAGGGCCGGGCTCACCCCGGCGTCCGCGGCGATCTGGCGGATCGTCACCTCGGCGTACGGACGCTGGGTGAACGCCCGCCGGGCCGCGCGCAGGATCGCACCCCGTCCGGTGCCCGCGTCCGCGGACCCGGTGGCCGGTGCGGTGGCCTGGCCGCCGGTCATGCGCCCTCCTGGATCTGTGCTGTCCGTACACCGCCCTCGCGGATGCCCGGCGCCTTGCGGCTCTCCCCGACCGTACCCGCCCCGGCCTGCCGGTGGCCCGGCAGGAACAGTGTGACGACCAGCGCGGCGAGCGCCGCGCCCGCCGCGATCACGAAGACCAACTGGTACGCGTGGAGGGTCGGAGCCGTACGTCCCCCAGCCTGGAACGTGATGTTGGCCAGGACCGCGGCCACCGTCGCACTGCAGAAGGCCTGCCCGATCGACCGCATGAGGGTGTTCAGTCCGTTGGCCGCCCCGGTCTCACTGACCGGGACCCCGCGCATCACGAGGGCGGGCAGGGCCGAGTACGCGATGGCCGTGCCCGACGCGACGACGGTGGCTCCGGCGACGATCAGCCACAGGCTGTGGCTGGTGAAGAAGCGCACCCCGTAACCGAGGGCGATGATCCCGGCCGCCAGCGCCAGGCTGACCTTCGGGCCGCGCTTGGCGGAGATCCGCGCCGAGACGGGCGAGAGCGCCACCATCGCCACACCACCGGGCAGCAGGCACAGGCCGCTGACGACGAGCGAGGCGCCGAGCCCGTAACCGGTGGCCTTCGGCTCCTGCACCATCTGGGCGGTCACCAGCGAGTTCGCGTAGAACGCGAAGCCGATCAGCAGGGCGGCGATATTGGTGAGCAGCACGGCCGGGCGGGCGGAGACCCGCAGGTCGACCATGGGCGTCGCGACGCGGAGCTCGTACGCGCCCCAGAGCAGCGCCACCACGACCGCCGTCACGAGCAGGCCCACCGTCCGGACCGAACCCCAGCCCCAGTCGGCGCCCTGGGTGACCGCGAGCAGCAGGCAGACCAGTGCGGCGGACAGGCCCAGCGCGCCGACGGCGTCGAAGCGGCCCCGGCTGCGCAGCGGGGATTCCGGCACCCAGCGCAGGACCAGCGCGATGTCGATGAGTCCGATCACGCCGGAGACCCAGAACATCGTGTGCCAGTCGAAGTTCTCCACGACGACCGCGGCGATCGGCAGACCGACGGCCGCGCCGATCCCGAGCGTGGAGCTCATCAGCGCGACGGCGGACAGCACGCGCTCGGGCGGCAGCTCGTCGCGCAGGATGCTGATGCCCAGCGGTACGACGGCGATCGCAGCGCCCTGGAGGGCGCGGCCGGTGATCAGGACGCCGATGTGCGAGCTGACCGCGCAGAGCACCGAGCCCACCACCAGCACCGCGAGCGAGGCGACGAGCACCCGCCGCTTGCCGTACATGTCGCCGACCCGGCCCAGGACCGGGGTGAAGACCGCGCCGGTGAGGAGCGTGACGGTGACCAGCCAGCTCGCGGCGGCGGGGGTGGCGCCGGTCAGCTCGGGGATGTGCGGCAGCAGCGGGACGACGATCGTCTGCATGACCGCGACCACGACACCGCAGAACGCCAGCACGCCGACGGCGAAGCGGGGGTGCGGGGCCTGGACGGCGGGGGTGCCGGGATCGGCTGGGGCGGGTATGTCCGCGGGCATGGCTCTCCGTACGGTGCTCGGCGGCGAGGCAGGGGTGTACGTGCGTTCACCCCCGGAGTCCTAGGGTAAACGCACGTACACCCCCTCGGCGACGGGACGCCGGAAAGCCGCGTTAGCCTCGGATCCGGGATCGGGGCCCGAGAAGCGGCACCGGACGACGGACGCGAAGGTGAAGGTGGCCGCGATGGCGAGGATTCCGGCAACGGCAGTGGCGGCGAGCGGGCTGGTCGGCGGCTACGCGGTGGCGCGGTGGACCAGGAAGCGGCCGCTGGGCGGCGTCGCCCTGGCCGCGGCGGGCACCGCGGCGGCGTACGAGTGGAACCGGCGGGCCGGGACGCGCGCCGCCGTCGGGCTGACCACCGCGTACGTCGCCGCCTTCGCCGGATCGCACCCGCTCGCCAAGCGGATCGGTGCCTGGCCCGCGGTCTTCACCGTGGCGGGCACGGTGGCCGCCGCGTCCTGGGCGGTCACGCGGCGCGCGGCCTGAGCGGCGCCTTCCGGGGGGCGGGGCGCGGGGCGGGGCCCCGGGGGGACCGGGCGAGGCGCGGGTGAGCCCGTCCGGGGAGCCGGTTGTCCTCAATCGCCGGACGGGCTTGATTTGGCCGGCGGACGGGCTTGGTGGGCCCGCCGACGGGCGTACCTGAGCCGCCTCAGCCTCCCAGCGCTCGGGACACCGAATAGATCGCCAGGCCCGCCAGCGCGCCCACGACCGTGCCGTTGATGCGGATGAACTGCAGGTCGCGGCCGATGTGGGCCTCGATCTTCTTCGATGTCTGGTCCGCGTCCCAGCCGGCCACCGTGTCGCTGATCAGCGACGTGATCTCCGTCCGGTACGTCGTGACGACGTACACCGCCGCGTCCTCCAGCCAGCCCTCCAGCTTCGCCTGGAGGCGGCCGTCGGTCGCCAGGCGGGCGCCCAGGGACATCAGGGAGGCACGGGCGCGCAGCCGCAGTTCGCTCTGCTCGTCCTCTGCCGCCGCGATGACCATCGTGCGGACCGAGGACCAGGCGGACGCGATGACGTCCTGCACCTCGCCGCGCCCCAGCACCTCCGACTTCAGCCGCTCCACCCGGGCCCTGGTCTCCGAGTCCGTCTGGAGGTCGGCCGCGAAGTCCGTCAGGAACGTGTCGATCGAGCCGCGCGCCGGATGCCCCGGCATGTCGCGCATCTCCGTGAGGAAGCGCAGCAGCTCCTTGTAGACCCGCTCCCCCACCCGCTTGTCCACGAACCGCGGGGTCCAGCCCGGCGCGCCGCCCTGCACCGCGTCCATCACCGAGTCGCCGTGCAGCACCAGCCAGTCGTGAGCCCGGACACACACCAGGTCCACCACCTTGCGGTGGCCGCCGTCCGCGACGACCTTCTCCAGCATCTTGCCGAGACCCGGACCGATCTCCGCCGCGTTCGCCCGCCGGGTGATCGCCTCACCCACCACGGCCTGCACATCCGAGTCGCGCAGCACCGTCAGCGCACCGCGCAGCGCGGTCGACAGCTCGGCCGTGACCCGGTCCGCGTGGGCCGGTTCCGCGAGCCACGCACCGAGCCTGCCGCCGATGCCGAGGGAGTGGATCCGGTCCCGTACGACATCACCCGACAGAAAGTTCTCGCCCACGAAGGAACCGAGTGAGGCTCCAAGCTGGTCCTTCTTCGTGGGAATGATGGCGGTGTGCGGAATCGGCAGGCCGAGCGGACGCTTGAAGAGCGCCGTGACGGCGAACCAGTCGGCCAGCGCACCCACCATGCCCGCCTCGGCGGCCGCGGCGACGAAGCCCGGCCAGCCGCCCACCCCCTCGTTCTTCGCCCAGGTGGCAAGGACGTACACCAGCGCGACCAGCAGAAGGAGGCCCGTGGCCGTGGTCTTCATCCGCCGTACGCCGCGCCGCTTCTCCTCGTCCGCGGCGGTGTACGAGAACGAGGCCAGGGAGGCCGGGCGGCGGCTGCCCGCACCCCTGCCCCCCGGGCCCGCGCTCCCGCCCGTCTGCGCACCGGCCTCCCGCTCGCCGGGTCCGGTGCCTTCGATCCGTTCCATCCACTCCACCCGTCCGCGTACGCATCGTCCCCCGACGCCCCGTACGCATTGTCCTTACCCGACCTACTCCCGGGCCGCACGTTGAGTTCCCCGCGCCCTGCCGCATCATGGAACCGGCCCACGAACAGAGGAGAAACACCGCCCATGCCCAGGCGCCAGGGGTACGCCCTGCTCATAGCTCTCGTGACCGGCACCGCCGCGCTCGCCGCCGTCGTGGCGTTCGCCGGCTCGATGCTGTTCTCCGGGCCCCGGGCGAAGGCCTCCGCGTCCGCCGCGCCGCAGAGCACGGGCCGCCCGCCCGCGGCCCCGGCCCGCTCCGCCGGGCTCTGGCTCGCCACCTGGGCGGCCGCACCCGTCCTCGGCGCTCCCGACCCGAACCACGACCAGGACCTGACCCACCGCACCATCCGCAACGTCGTTCACACCAGCATCGGCGGCAACGCGGCCCGCGTCACCCTCTCCAACCTCTTCGGTACCCAGCCGCTGCTGATCGACAACGTCACCGTGAACACCCGCCCGGTGACCTTCCGCGGCGCCCCGGCCACCACCGTCGCCGCGGGCGCGAAGATCGTCAGCGACCCCGTCGTCGTCCCGGTCGCCGCCGACGCCGACCTCGTCGTCACCCTGCGCACCCCCCACGCGAGCGGACCGGTCACGGCACACCCCAACAGCCACCAGAGCTCCTACCTGGAGACCACGAAGGGCACCTGGCGCAGCACCGCCTGGCGCTACCTCACCGCCGTGGACGTGCGCAGCACGACCGCCACCGGAACCGTCGTCGCGCTCGGTGACTCGCTCACCGCCGGGACCGGCTCCACCACCGACGCGAACAGCCGCTGGCCCGACGTCCTCTCCGACCGGCTGAACGGCCGCTACGCGGTGGTCAACCAAGGCATCGGCGGCAACCGCATCCTGCACGACGGCATCGGGCCCCGCGCCCTGGACCGCTTCCAGCGCGACGCGCTGGACATCAGCGGCGCGAAGACCGTCATCATCGCCCTCGGCATCAACGACGTGCAGGGCTTCCCGCAGCAGACGGACCCGCGGCGGATCACGGACGCCCTGCGCGGCATGACGCAGCGGGCCCACGCGCGCGGGATGCGGGTCGTCGGCGCGACCCTGATGCCGTACAACGGCTACCGCAGCTGGACCCCCGCCCAGGACGCCGTACGCAACCGGGTCAACGAGACGATCCGGGCCGGCGGGGTCTTCGACCAGGTCCTGGACTTCGACCGCGACATGCGCGACCCGGGCCACCCGTACCGGCTGAACCCCGCCTACGACTGCGGTGACCACCTCCACCTGAACGACGCGGGCTACCAGCGCCTGGGCTCCCTGGTGGACCTGGCCGACCTGGTGAGCGTCCGGCCGTCGTCCGACGCGCTGTAAGGAACGGGCGCCGCAAGACGGGGCGAGGGACGGGGCGAGGGCACGCGGGACGGCAGGACGGGGGGACGGCAGGACGGGGGGACGGCGGGACGGCAGGACGGCGGGACGGGGCCGGGGCGTTGGGGCTACTTGCCCTTCCCCCCGCCCCCGTCGCCCTTCTCCAGCCGGCCGCGCGAGCGCTCCGCCTCCCGCAGCCGCTGCTTCTCCGCCTTGCTCCGCTTGCGCTCCACGCCGACGCCGCCCATCAGCGCGAAGCCGGTGACCCGCACCCGGGGCGAGTCCGGGGCCGGGAAGCCCTCGTCCTTCGTGTTCTCCCCGAAGCCGCCCATCACGCCGATGCCCCGGACCTCGACATTCAGGTCCGGCGGGACCGTCACCTGCATACCGCCCATGAACGCGAAGCAGCGGATGACCACCTCGCGGTCCTCGAAGTTCGCCTCGCGCAGATCGATCTCACCACCGCCCCACATCGCGAACGCGGTGAACTTCCGGCCGACCGTCCAGTTGCCCCGGCGGCTGAACCCGCCCCAGAACGCGAAGGCGCCGCCCGATGTCGCGGGCGTGCCCACCCGGTCCGACCAGCGGGCCATCGAACCGGTTCGGGGCTGCCCCGCGGCCACCGGCGCCACCGCCGCGCCGACGGCCGGAAGATCGCGGACGATCGGTTCCAACTCCCCGTGCGTGCGGGCCTTGTAGGCGGCGTCGAGGCGCTGCTCGAACTCCTCCATCTCCAGCCGGCCCTCGGCCACCGCCTCGCGCAGGATCTCGGCGATGCGTTCACGCTCGGCGTCGGAGGCGCGCATGTCAGGAAGTTCGCTACTCATAGCGCGCAGCCTATTGAACGGCCGGGCTTCCGTCACCGGACTACCTGCCCGAAGCCGGCCCCGCAGGCGCCTCCGTGACCGGTTCCTCGGCCGGTGTATTGGCCGGATTCCTGGCCGGTTCCTTGGCCGGTTCCTTGGCCGACGCGTACATCTTGGCGATCACGGCCTCGATATCGGGCTCCCGCACCGAGAGGTCCACCATCGGGTACTCCGCGGCGATCCGTGCCACCAGGGGCGCCGCGGACGCGGACGCCGGGAACGCCAGCCACTGCCGCGGCCCCTCCACCTTCACGGTGCGCACCGAGGGCTCCGACTCCAGCCGGATGGGCGGGAGTTCGCGTTCCAGGTCGACCACCAGCGTCCGCTCACTCTCCCCCACCTCGTGCAGGCCGGACAGCGCACCGTCGTACATCAGACGGCCGTGGTCGATCACCATCACCCGCTTGCACAACTGCTCGATGTCCGTCAGATCGTGGGTGGTGAGCAGCACCGTCGTACCGCGCTCCGCGTTCAAGTCCCGCAGGAATCCACGCACCTTGGCCTTCGACACCACATCGAGGCCGATCGTCGGCTCGTCCAGGTACAGCACCTCGGGATCGTGCAGCAGGGCCGCCGCGATGTCGCCGCGCATCCGCTGCCCCAGCGAGAGCTGCCGCACCGGTACCTCCAACAGCTCCTCCAGGTCGAGGAGTTCGACGCAGCGCTCCAGGTTGGCCCGGAAGCGGGCGTCCGGGACCCGGTACATCCGGTGGACCAGCCGGTAGGAGTCGCGCAGCGGCAGGTCCCACCAGAGCGTGGTGCGCTGCCCGAACACCACGCCGATCCGGTGCGCCAGCCTCGTACGCTCCCGCGAGGGGTCGATGCCCGCCACCCGCAGCGAACCGCCGCTCGGGGTGAGGATGCCCGTCAGCATCTTGATCGTCGTGGATTTCCCCGCCCCGTTCGGACCGATGTAGCCGACCATCTCACCGCGCTCCACCCGGAAGCTGATGCCGTCGACGGCCCGCACCTCGCGGCGTTCGCTGCGCAGGAAGCCCGTACGGCGGCGGACGTCGAACACCTTCTCCAGTCCGTCCAGCTCGATGAACCCGTCGCCGGTACCGCCTCCGGTGTCACTGCCGCTGCCCACGCCCATGTCCGATGCCCCGCCCCGCTCGATGATCGTCAACTTCCCGTACTCCGATACGCCCGCAGACCCGCACGCCAGGCCAGGCCCGCGACCACCCAGCACAGCGCCGCCACCACCGGCGGCAGGAACGCCACCCGGTCCGGCAGGTCCAGCGGATACGGCCGGCCCAGCACGTACAGCGCCGGCAGCCAGTTCACGAACGCCAGCGGCACGACGAACGTGACCCCGCGCACCAGGTCCTTCGCGAAGACCGTCGGCGGGTACTGGAGCAGCGTGTTGCCCCCGTACGTGAAGGAGTTCTGCACCTCGGAGGCGTCCTGCGCGAAGAACTGGAACGCCGCCCCCGCCACGAACACCGCACCGAAGATCGCCGCCCCGCTCAGCAGCATCAGCGGCACCATCAGGACCCGCGCGGCGGTCCAGTCGATGTCCAGGGTCACCAGCGCATAGCCCAGCACCAGCGCCCCCTGCGTGATCCGCCCCAGCCTGCGCAGCGCGAACCGGTCCGCCGCCACCTGAGCCAGCACCGGAACCGGCCGCACCAGCAGGGTGTCCAGCGTCCCGTCCCGCACCCGCCGGCCCAGCCGGTCCATCGAGCCCATCACCAGATCCGCCAGGCCGAACGCCGTGCCCGCGGCCCCGTACAGCAGGGCGATCTCCGGCAGCGTGTATCCGCCCAGCACGTCCACGTGCGAGAACATCAGCATGATCGCGACGAAGTCGAACGCCGTCGCCGCGAAGTTGCCGAACGCCGTCATCACGAACGACGCCCGGTACGCCATCGTCGAGCGCAGCCACATCGCGGCGATCAGCCCGTACGCCCTGACCCCGTCAACCACCCGCGACCGGGGCTCGAACACCGCGACGGGCGGCTCCGCCTCCACCGTCTCCAGCACCTCAGCCACCCTGGACCACCACCCTCCGCGTCGCCGCCGACTGCATCAGCCGCCCGACGAGCAGCAGCGCCAGCGCCCAGCCCGCCTGGAACCCGTACGCGCGCACCAGGCTCCAGCCCGTGCGCTTGCCCAGGAACACATCGGCCGGCACCTGGAGCAGCGCCGACCACGGCAACGCCCGCGCCACCTCGCCCAGCAGCCCCGGGAACAGGTTCAGCGGCAGCAGCAGCCCGGAGAAGAACATCCCCGCCAGGAACGCGATCTGCGCCGCCCCCGCCCCGTCCATCAGCCAGAACGCGGACAGCGCCACCAGATAGCGGATCGCGAAACTCACCACGACGCCCAGCGCCACGGAGACCAGGAACGCCGGCCAGATCCCCGGCGACGTGGGCAGCGCCAGCTCGAAGGCCATGGAGCCCAGCAGCATCGGCACGATGCCGCGCCCCAGCAGGTGGAACGCGGCACGGCCCAAGTCACCTGCCAGCCACCACAGTTGGAGATCGATCGGCCGGTAGAGATCGACCGCGACATCGCCGGTACGGATCCGCTCCATCAGCTCGTCCTCGAAGCCGCCGCCCATCATCGCGCACGTCATCAGCAGCGCCTGGCCCAGCCATACGTACGTGAGCGCCTGCGGCATGTCGTAGCCGCCGAGCTGCGGACGCTCGTCCCACAGGGCCACATACGTGTACGCCATGATGAAGCCGAAGACGGTGTTGGTGAAGATCCCCGCGACCGTCGCGATCCGGTACGTGGCATAGCGCCGGAACCCGCCCGCCGCCACCACCGCATAGAGCCGCACCGCACCCCCACCCCCCGCCGCCTGTGACGCCGCCCGGCACTCGGCACCAAAGCGCACGAGCCTAGTCCAGCCGGGGCAGCCGCCGCGACCGCTTTTCGGGGGCAGATCCGGTGGTTATACCGGAGAAAAGGGCACTATGGGGGAACTGACCGCGGCCGAGGAGTCTGCACCGACATGAGCGACGAGCCACAGCAGCAGAACGGGGACCCCGACCGCAGGGGCTGGACCCCCAGAGACCTGCCTGCCGACGCCGCCGCCCCCGGAGGACAGGGCACCCCTGCCTCAGACCCCGCCAACGAGGCGACCGGGCCGAACGGAAAGACCAATACAAGCGGCACGAACGACACCAGCGGTACGAGCGGCACCAGCAGCACGGACGGGCCGAGCAGCACGGACGGCGCGAAGCAGAAGAAGCCCAAGCGCCCCAAACGCACGGGCTGGCGCCGCGCCGTCCCCACCTGGCGGATGGTGCTCGGTGGCATCCTCCTCGTCGCCCTGGTCCTGATCGGCGGCTTCATCGCCGGGTACGAGCTCGTCGACATCCCCTCCGCCAACGCCAGTGCCACCGCCCAGTCCAACGTCTACCTCTACAAGGACGGCAGCGTCATCGCCCGCGACGGCGAGGTCAACCGGGAGAACATCAAGCTCGCCCAGGTCCCCCGCACCGTCCAGCAGGCGGTCCTCGCCGCCGAGGACCGCGACTTCTACTCCGAACGCGCCGTCGACATCAAGGCGATGTTCCGGGCCGGCTGGAACACCTTCACCGGCAAGGGCAAACAGGGCGGCTCGACCATCACGCAGCAGTACGTCAAGAACTACTACCTGGGCCAGGAACAGACCGTCGGCCGCAAGATCAAGGAGTTCTTCATCGCGATCAAGCTCAACCGCGAGGAATCCAAGAACCAGATCTTCGAGGGCTACCTCAACACCAGTTACTTCGGCCGCAACGCCTACGGCATCCAGGCCGCCGCCCAGGCCTACTACAGCAAGGACATCGGCGACATCACCACCGCCGAGGGCGCCTACCTCGCCTCCCTGCTCAACGCGCCCAGCGCGTACGACGTCATCACCCACCCGGAGAACAAGAGCGCCGCCGTCGCCCGCTGGAACTACGTACTCGACGGCATGGTCAAGGAGGACTGGCTCGGCGCCGGCGAACGCGCCGCCATGACCTTCCCCCCGTCGGGCCCGGTCAAGCCCGCCAACAGCCTCTCCGGACAGCGCGGCTACATCGTCCAGGCCGTCGAGGACTACCTCGTCCGCAACGACATCCTCGACGAGAAGACCCTCGCCACCCGCGGCTACCGGATCACCACCACGCTGGAGAAGAAGAAACAGGACGCCCTCGTCGAGGCCGTCGACGACAACGTCATGTCCAAGACCAGCAAACAGAACAAGGCCGACCGCAACGTCCGCGTCGGCGGCGCCTCCATCGACCCCGCGACCGGCCGCGTCGTCGCCATGTACGGCGGCATCGACTACACCCGGCAGTACGTCAACAACGCGACCCGCACCGACTACCAGGTCGGCTCCACCTTCAAGCCGTTCGTCTTCACCTCCGCCGTCGCCAACGACTCCACCACCCAGGACGGCCGGCGCATCACCCCCACCACCCTCTACGACGGCACCAACAAGCGCATGGTCCAGGGCCCCGACGGGCCCACCGGCTACTCGCCCGCCAACGAGGACGACCGCAGCTACGGGCCCATCACCGTCAGCGCCGCCACCGACAAGTCCGTCAACGCCGTCTACGCCCAGATGGCCGAGGACGTAGGCCCCGGCAAGGTCCGCCAGACCGCCGTCGACCTCGGCATCCCCAAGGACACCCCCGACCTCACGGCGTCCCCGTCGATCGCGCTCGGCCCCGCCACCGCCAGCGTCCTGGACATGACCGACGCCTACGCCACCCTCGCCGGCCACGGCAGGCACGGCGCCCACGTCCTCGTCGACAAGGTCACCAAGGACGGTACGGCGGTCAAGCTCCCCGACCGCAGCACCAAGCAGGCCGTCAGCCGACAGGCGGCCGACACCACCACCTCGATCCTGCGGAGCGTCGTCGACGGCGGCACCGGAACCGCCGCCCAGGGCGCGGGCCGCCCCGCCGCCGGAAAGACCGGCACCGCGGAGGAGGACAAGGCCGCCTGGTTCGCCGGCTACACCCCCGAACTCGCCACCGTCATCGCCGTCATGGGCCAGGACCCCGCCACCGGCGTACAGAAACCGCTCTACGGCGCGCTCGGACTGCCCCGCGTCAACGGCGGCGGCGCCCCCGCCGAGACCTGGGCCCAGTACACCGGAGCCGCCCTGCGCGGCACCCCCGTCAAGAACTTCACGCTCGACCTGGAGAGCGGCACCGACGAAACCGAACCGCCCAGCACGCAGAGCAGCGCACCCGGCGACACCGGTCAGCCGTCCCGGACCCCCTCCGGCACCACCTCGAACACTCCGTCCAGCACGCCGCCCACCACCCCGTCCACCCCGGAAAGCCCGCCCGCCACCACCGGCACCCCCACCGGCGGCACCGACACCCCAGGCGGCACGGACGGCGGCACGGACGGGGCGGCCGGCGGTACAGGCGGTGGAGCCGACGGCGGCACGGACACCGGAGGCGGCGACAGCGGCGGCGGGGACAACGGCGGAGCGGACGACGGCGCGGGCACCACCGGCGGCCTCCTGGAAGGCGCCCGAGGCACCCGCGCCCCCGGGCGCCTCTGAGAGGCAGAGGCAGCCCACCGGAGACCCGAAGTGACCGTCACTGACCCTCAGAAACCGTCACTGACCCTCAGAAACCGTCAGTGACCCGAGGTCGCCTTCAGCCCCACGACGGCCACCAGCAGCAGACACACGAAGAAGATCCGGGCCGCCGTCACCGGCTCGTGCAGCACGACCATGCCCAGCACCGCGGCACCGGCCGCACCGATACCCACCCAGACGCCGTACGCCGTACCGATGGGCAGCGTCCGCGCCGCATGGGACAGCAACACCATGCTCGCCACGATCCCGAGACCCGTGAACACACTCGGCCACAACCGGGTGAACCCCTCGGTGTACTTCATCCCGATCGACCAGGCCACTTCCAGCAGACCGGCGATCACCAGCAGAACCCACGCCATGACAGAACCTCCGACGACACAGAACACGCGGACAACACGGGTGCGTCGTCTTTGCGAAGCCCGGTACGGCGCGTCTCGTCGGGGTCCCACCACCGTAGCAAAGAACAGGCAAAAGGCCTGGTGACAACGGTCACCAGGCCCTGCACACCACTATTGGGGGCTACAGATACAAACCGGTCGAATCCACCGAGCCCTCGAACCGGTCCGCCGCCACCGCGTGCAGATCCCGCTCCCGCATCAGCACGTACGCCACCCCCCGCACCTCGACCTCGGCACGGTCCTCGGGGTCGTACAGCACCCGGTCCCCCGGCTCCACCGTCCGCACGTTCTGCCCCACGGCCACCACCACGGCCCACGCCAGACGGCGACCGACCGCGGCCGTCGCCGGAATCAGGATGCCGCCGCCGGAACGCCGCTCACCCTCGGGCGAATCGGACCGGACCAGCACACGGTCGTGCAGCATCCGGATGGGCAGCTTGTCGTCGGTGTTCTCGCTCACGCCCCGCAACCTACCTGGCCGCGACTCCGCCCCGCGCCCTCGGGGCTCAACGCTTCTTCCGCCGGGCGGACACCGTGAGCAGCCCGACCACACCCACCGCGAGCAGCGCCGCCGGAATCACCCGCTCCAGCCGCGGCGCGCCGTCCTCCGTGACGAACTGCGCCTTCACGTCGGACACCGTCCGGTTCACCGCGACGAACGCCCGCCCGGCCGTCCGGTCCACGGCCTCGGCGGCCTTCGCCTTCGCGTCACCCATGATCGTCTTCGGGTGCACCCGCACCCCGATCTCATCGAGCACCACCGCGAGCTGCTCGCGCCTGGTGATGATGTCCGCCTCGATCTGCGCAGGGCTCCTGGCATCCGACACTGCGCCGCCTCCGTGGTCCTCGTCCGGTAAACCTTCATCGACAGTCTGTCAGCTCGACCGCCCCCGCACCCGGCGGCACCCCTATTACTCTCGGTCCCGTACACCCCACGTACCAACGAGGAGAACCATGAGCGAGCGACTCCAGCCCGGCGACACCGCCCCGGCCTTCACCCTCCCCGACGCCGACGGCAACGACGTCTCGCTCGCGGACCACAAGGGCCGCAAAGTCATCGTCTACTTCTACCCGGCGGCTCTTACCCCCGGCTGCACCAAGCAGGCCTGCGACTTCACCGACAACCTCGACCTGCTGGCCGGTGCCGGATACGACGTCATCGGCGTCTCCCCCGACAAGCCCGAGAAGCTCGCCAAGTTCCGCGAGAAGGAGAACCTCAAGGTCACGCTCGTCGGTGACCCGGCCAAGGAGACCCTGGAGGCCTACGGCGCCTTCGGCGAGAAGAAGCTCTACGGCAAAACGGTGACGGGCGTCATCCGCTCCACGGTCGTCGTCGACGAAGAGGGCAAGATCGAGCACGCCTTCTACAACGTCAAGGCCACCGGCCACGTCGCGAAGATCATCAGGGACCTCGGGATCTGACGACCGCATCCGGCGGCCGGGGATTGGGCCGAATGGCCGAAAAAATGTGATGGACATCCCAATCCCCCGCCGATTCGGTTTGCGACCGCCATGACCGCGCAGAAGCCTTCCCTGGAACACCCACCGAGGAAAGGACCCGGCCATGGCGGCCTCCGACCCCCATCAGGCGGCCGACCCCGAAGCGGTCAAACGCCATCCCGCCCTCTTCCGCGCCATCCGCAAACGGCAGAATCCCAAGCTGCGGCGGACGGACATCACCATCACGGACGACCAGGCGGTCAAGCGCGCCGTGAAAGCGGCCTCGCTCGGCAACGCCATGGAGTGGTTCGACTTCGGCATCTACTCCTACATGGCCGCGACCCTGGGCCACGTCTTCTTCCCGGGAGGGAGCGACACCACCCAGCTCCTCTCCTCCTTCGCGACCTTCGCCGTCGCCTTCCTCGTGCGCCCCCTCGGTGGCATGTTCTTCGGGCCCATGGGTGACAAGGTCGGCCGCAAGAAGATCCTCGCCCTCACCATGATCATGATGGCGATCGGCACCTTCGCGATCGGCCTCATCCCCTCACACGGCTCCATCGGCCTCTGGTCCCCCGTACTCCTGATCTTCTTCCGGATGCTCCAGGGCTTCTCGACCGGCGGTGAGTACGGCGGCGCCTCCACCTTCATCGCCGAGTACGCCCCCGACAAGCGACGCGGCTACTTCGGCAGCTTCCTCGAATTCGGCACGCTCGCCGGCTACGTGGGCGCCTCCGGCCTGGTCACCCTGCTCTACGCGCTCCTGGACACCGGCCAGATGGAGACCTGGGGCTGGCGCATCCCCTTCCTCGTCGCCGGCCCGCTCGGCCTCGTCGGCCTCTACCTGCGACTGCGCCTCGACGAGACCCCCGCCTTCCAGAAGCTGGAGGGCGGCACGGCACACGCCACCGAGGCGGCGGACGGCGTCGAGGTGACCGCGAAGGGCGACCTCGCCAAGATCTTCCGCGACTACTGGCCGACGCTGATCCTCTGCATCTGCCTGGTCGGCGCGTACAACATCACCGACTACATGCTGCTCTCGTACATGCCGACGTACCTCTCCGACGAGCTCGGCTACAGCGAGACCCACGGACTGCTCATCCTGCTCGCCGTCATGGTCTTCCTGATGCTGATCATCAGCCAGGTCGGCAAGCTCTCCGACCACTTCGGCCGCAAGCCGCTCCTGATGACGGGCATGCTCGGCTTCCTGGTCTTCTCCCTGCCCGCGTTCCTGCTCATCCGGCAGGGAAGCATTCCGGCCGTCTCGCTCGGCATGCTGATGCTGGGCCTCTCGCTGGTCTGCATGCTCGGCACGATGTCCGCCGCCCTCCCGGCCCTGTTCCCCACCCAGGTCCGCTACGGCTCCCTGTCGGTGGGCTACAACCTGTCGGCGTCGATCTTCGGCGGTACGACCCCGTTCGTCATCACCGCCCTGATCAGCGTCTCGGGCACCAACCTGATGCCGGCGTACTACGCGATGGGCGCGGCCGTGGTCGGCGTGATCGCGGTGGCCTGCATGAAGGAGACCGCCAACAAGCCGCTGGACGGCTCGCCGCCCTCGGTGGAGACGAGCGAGGAGGCGGAGGAACTGGTCGCGAACCAGACCCCGGACCCGAAGTTCTGACCCTTCACCTACGGGAATGGCCCGTCCCGCTTCGGTTGTCGCCGAAGCGGGACGGGCCATTCCGCATCTTGTCGGATATCGGACGTGACTCTCCGATAAGCGGTTCGTTGTTCCGTACGAGGCTGCGAACAGGCGGCCGGATGCGGAGGGGAACGTGTCGGGCCAGTACGTGTACGAGCGGGAGCGGCTCGCCAGGGCCATCGCCGAGGCGAAGAACTGGACGGACCTGATGAGTCGACTCGGGCTCAAGAAGAGTGGGGGCCAGCGACTCGTGCTGCAGGGGAAGGTAGCCGAACATGGTCTGGATACGTCCCACTTCAAGAAGCGCAGCCCGTGGCAAAAGTATCCGGACGCGGCCATTGCAGCGGCCGTCGCGTCTTCTTCGTCGCTACGCGAGGTCGTCACCAAGCTTGGTGCACCACCCGCCAGTGGCACGCTCTCCCACATCAGCCGCCGCATCGCAGCCGCGGGAATCGATGTCAGCCACTTCCCTGGCATGAACCGTCCGCGTCTGGACTTGGTGTTCACCACAGAGGAGCTACAGGCGGCCACGGCCGCCGCCGACAGCATCCGAGGAGTGGCGCGCGGCCTGGGAATGGGTGACGACAGCCAGTCACGCTCAGCACTGGCGGGCCTACTACGCAGGAGAGGCATCGACACCTCGCACTTCCGTAATGCCCGCCTCGCGATCCCCGAGGACGCCCTGCGGGACGCCGTTCCTCTAGCCAGCAGCTACGCGGACGTCATGCGTGCACTCGGCCTTGAGGTAAAGGACTCGAACCACCGCCGCGTGCGACGCAAGGTCCTTCAGCTGGAGCTCGACACGAGCCATTTCACGCGACGCACCTGGGCTTCGACCCAGGTGCGCGAGCCGAAGGCAATCGCACCGACGACCTTGGTAGTCAAACCGCAAGGGTCAGGACGCACGAAACGGGACAGGCTTCACCAGGCCCTGCAAGAGATCGGAGTCGTGTACCGCTGTGAGTCCTGTGGGAATCGGGGCAGCTGGCTGAAGCAGTCCTTCACGCTTCAGATCGACCACATAAATGGCGATTGGCTCGACAACCGGGCCGAGAACCTTCGCTACCTCTGCCCCAATTGCCATGCGCTCACCGAGACATGGTGCCGGAACCGACGTCCTAAGGAGACGGGCGCACGATTCTCCTCGGGGCTGTGACCCCTCCCCTTGTAGACTGCCGGAGACGCGCGAGTGCTGGAATTGGTTAGACAGGCTGGTTTTAGGTACCAGTGCCCTAGTGGCGTGAGGGTTCGAGTCCCTCCTCGCGCACCCCGGCGACAGGCCCGGCTCACTGCGGAAGTGAGCCGGGCCTGCGGCGTTCACGGGGGAGCGTCACCCCACCAACTCCCGCACCACCGGAACCAACGCCCGGAACGCCTTCCCCCGATGGCTGATCGCGTTCTTCTCCGCCGGGGTCATTTCCGCGCAGGTGCGGGTCTCGCCGTCCGGCTGGAGGATCGGGTCGTAGCCGAAGCCGTGGGTGCCGGCCGGGGTGTGGCGCAGGGTGCCGGGCAGGCGGCCCTCGACCACGCGTTCCGTGCCGTCGGGGAGCGCGAGGGCGGCGGCGCAGGCGAAGTGGGCGGCGCGGTGCGGGGCGTCGATGTCGGAGAGCTGGGCCAGGAGCAGGTCCAGGTTGGCCAGGTCGTCGCCGTGGGTGCCGGACCAGCGGGCGGAGAAGATGCCGGGGGCGCCGCCGAGCACGTCGACGCAGAGGCCGGAGTCGTCCGCGATGGCGGGGTGGCCGGTGGCCTGCGCGAGGGCGTGGGCCTTGAGGAGGGCGTTCTCGGCGAAGGTGACGCCGGTCTCCTTGACGTCGGGGATCTCGGGGTACGCGTCCGCGCCGACGAGTTCGTGGGTGAGGCCTGCGTCGGCGAGGATCGCGTGGAGTTCGGTGATCTTCCCGGCGTTGCGGGTGGCGAGGATGAGGCGGGTCATGGGTCGATTATCGCCGCCACCGGCATCCCTGGTTACGGGGTGCAGACCTTGCCGATCTCCTTGGCCGCGTCGGTGACCGGGGTGATGTCGGGGGTCTCGTCGCCCTTGTCTATGGAGTCGCGGACGTTGCCGACGCCGTCCCGGAGGTCGTCGACGGCCTTGCTGAGGTCGGCGTTGTCGGACTTGTCCCCGAGGTTGCCGAGCTCCTTCTCGATGTCGTCGAGGGCTTCGGAGGCCTGGCTGGGGTCGTTCGAGGCGTTCGTGACGGCCTGCTGGAGGTTGTTCACGCTGGTGGCGATGGCGTCGGCGGTCTGTACGCAGTCGATCGCCTTGTCGAGCGCCCCGCAGCCGGCCGCGGCGGTGACGGTGAGAGTTGCGGTGATGATGACCAGTGCGGTGCGGTGGCGTCGGTGGCGCGCGGCCATGGTGTGGTCCCTCCCCGGGTGCGGATACGCGGACGGGCGCACGGTTCGACCCGTGCGCCCGTACTCGTATCGACGCTGTGCGTGGGGACTTGGTTGCTTCTTTACCTGACCGGCCGGGCAGGCCCTCAGGCGCCGAGGGTGCGGGCCAGGGCGTCGTTCTGGAACGCGGCGAGGTCGACGCAGCCGGCGGTGGCGAGGTCGAGGAGGGCGTTCAGTTCGGCGCGGTCGAAGGGCTCGGCCTCCGCGGTGCCCTGGACCTCGACGAAGCGGCCGTCGCCGGTGCAGACGACGTTCATGTCGGTCTCGGCGCGGACGTCCTCCTCGTAGCAGAGGTCGAGGAGGGGGGTGCCGTCGACGATGCCGACGCTGATGGCGGAGACGGTGCCGGTCAGCGGCTTGCGGCCGTGCTTGATGATCTTCTTGCCCTGGGCCCAGGTGATGGCGTCCGCGAGGGCGACGTAGGCGCCGGTGATGGCGGCGGTGCGGGTGCCGCCGTCGGCCTGGAGGACGTCGCAGTCCAGGACGATGGTGTTCTCGCCGAGGGCCTTGTAGTCGATGACCGCGCGCAGCGAGCGGCCGATGAGGCGGCTGATCTCGTGGGTGCGGCCGCCGATCTTGCCGCGTACGGATTCGCGGTCGCCGCGGGTGTTGGTGGAGCGGGGCAGCATGGAGTACTCGGCGGTGACCCAGCCTTCGCCGCTGCCCTTGCGCCAGCGCGGGACGCCTTCGGTGACGGAGGCGGTGCAGAAGACTTTGGTGTCGCCGAAGGAGACGAGTACGGATCCTTCGGCGTGCTTGCTCCATCCGCGTTCGATGGTGACGGGGCGGAGCTGGTCGGGGGTGCGGCCGTCGATACGAGACATGGGCGGAAGCCTATCCGGCGGGTGGAGTGACCTTTGGCCCGATGCCCGGGGACGTTCAGCCTTTCCGTCTTTACTGTGAGTTTGCTAAAGCTTTTAGTATCTAACTGTCCACTCACGGGAAGATCCTGATGCCCCTCCCTTCCAGTCAGGCAATCCGGCCGCAGCCCGCCGCACCGCGTCTGCCCCTGGCGGACCACCTCGCGTCCGTCCAGGTCCTGGAGGGTGCGCCGCATGGGATCGTCATCGCTTCCGCCGAGCGGGGGGCGACGACGGTGTACGCGAACGGGCGGCTGGCGGAGCTGTTCGGGGCGCCGGTGCCGTCGGAGCCGGGCGGGCTGGCGCGGGCGGCCACGTCCTTCAGCGACCGCAACGGCGAGCCGATGCGGTTCGCCGAATCGCCGCTCGGGGTGGCGCTGGGTCTGCGCCGTCCGGCGCGGGCGGAGGTGCGGTACATGCCGGAGGGCGAGCGGGCGCTGTGGCTGGACATCAGTGCCGTGCCGCTGGACTTCGGCCCCGGTGAGCTGCCGCTGGCCGTCGCGTTCCTGCACGACGTCTCGCAGCAGCGGCGGTCGGCCGATGATCTGGACGAGGTGAACCGCAGGCTGGCCGAGCAGTTGGAGGACGCCACCTGGGTGCACGGTCTCACGGAGCGGCTGACGGACCACGACAGCGTGGACGGCACGCTGCATCAGGTGCTGGGTGAGGGTGCGCGGCTGTTGCGGGCGGACATGGGTGTGGCGCGGCTGCGGGACGAGGACGGTTCGCTGATGCGAACGCGTGCGCTGTACGGGATGCCGGCGGATGTGCGGTCGGTGCGTGAGGCGGTGGAGGGGCTGCCGCCGGGGCGCTTCCTGGTCGACGAGGCGGAGGCGGCGGGGGGCGCGCTGATCGTGGAGGACGTGGAGACCGATCCGTCCTGTACGCCGGGCATGCGGGAGCTGGCGCGCGCGGCGGGGTTCCGTCGGGTGTACGCGCTGGCGCTGAGCACCTCGTCGGGCCGTCGGCTGGGAGTGGTGGCCTGGGCGTGGCGGGAGCCGGGGCGGCCCACGCTGCGGCAGCGGCAGCTGGTGGGGACGTACTGCCGGTTCGCGGGTCAGATGGTCGAGAACAATCTGCTGTACGAGCGTGAGCGCCGGATCGCGGGGACGCTCCAGCAGTCGATGCTGGCGCAGGAGTTGCCGGAGATCGCCGGGGTGCAGGTCGCCGCGTGCAGCCTGCCGGGGGCGCGGGGGATGCAGGCCGGGGGTGATTGGTACGACGTGATGGCGCTGCCGGGCGGGAAGGCGGGGCTGGCGCTGGGTGACGTGATGGGCAAGGGGTTGCGCGCGGCGACGGCGATGGGGCAGTTGCGGACGGCGTTGCGCAGTTACGCGCTGGTGGAGGGGGAGGATCCGGTGGCGGTGCTGTCGGATCTGAACGCGTTGAGCCAGGACATGGCGCTGACGGACCTGGCGACGGTGCTGTACATGACGGTGGATCCGCGGGAGCGCCGGGCGGTGGTGGCGTCGGCCGGTCATTGTCCGCCGTTGCTGGTGGACCATTCGGGGGCGCGGTTCCTGCGTGCGGGGCAGGGGGTTCCGCTGGGTGTGGTGGACGAGTGGGACGCGGAGGCGGACGAGTTCGAGCTGCCGCCGGGGGCGTTGCTGGTGCTGTACACGGATGGTCTGGTGGAGCGGCGCGGGGAGGAGTTGGGGGTGGGGCTGGAGCGTCTGCGGACGGCGGCGCTGGCGGCGCCCTCCGAGGTGGGTGATCTGTGCGAGCACCTGGTGGAGGCGTGCCTGGACGACGGTGAGGCCTCGGACGACGTGGCGATCCTGGCGGTCCGGGTGCGCTGACCGGGGACGGGGACGGGGAACGGGGGGCAGGGGACGGGATGCGTGGGTACGCCGCAGGCCCCGTCCTGGTGGGGCGGGGCCTGCGGCGTCCGGGCGGGGGCCCGGGGGGTTCAGCGGTGGGTCACATCATGTCTTCGATGTCGGCGGCGATGGGGTCCGCGTCGGTGCCGATGACGACCTGGATCGCGGTGCCCATCTTGACGACGCCGTGGGCACCGGCGGCCTTGAGCGCGGCTTCGTCGACCTTGCTCGGGTCGATGACCTCGGTGCGGAGGCGGGTGATGCAGCCTTCGACCTCTTCGATGTTCTCGATTCCGCCGAGCCCGGCGACGATCTTCTCAGCCTTGCTGGCCATGGCCTTCTCCCTGGTTCTTCACGTACATGTGACGGCCCACCATGGGTCCGTTTCGTCACGGTAACGCACGGTTGGCCCAACTTCACGGGCGGGCAGCCGAGCCATCGCCAATGATGACGATCACCGGCGCCCTGTCTTCCGGGCGGGCTCCGCACCGTACCGCAACTGGTCTACACCAGTGTGCAACAACCCCCAATTGTGCCTTGTTCCGGGAGGACGCCGATGAGCTCGAGCAGCGCAGCGATCCCACAGAAGCAGTGGTGGAACGGTCTGTTCCAGGGCCTGCAGAAGATGGGGCGCAGCCTTCAGCTCCCGATCGCCGTGCTGCCCGCGGCGGGCATCCTCAACCGGCTCGGCCAGCCGGACGTGTTCGGTGACGAGGGCCTGGGCTGGAACAACCTCGCCAAGGTGTTCGCCGCCGCCGGCGGGGCGCTGCTCGACTCGGGGCTCGGTCTTCCGTTGCTGTTCTGCGTCGGCGTGGCGATCGGGATGGCGAAGAAGTCGGACGGTTCGACGGCGCTGGCGGCGGTGACGGGCTTCCTCGTCTACTACGCGGTGCTGCACGCCTTCCCGGTGGACTGCGACGAGGGTTCGACGTTCGTGTCGGGCGGCGTCTGGTTCGGTACGTGTGTCACGGGTGACGCGCAGGTGACGGCGGCCGAGTACCAGAACCCGGGGGTGTTCGGCGGGATCGTGATGGGGCTGATGGCGGCCTGGTTCTGGCAGCGGTTCCACCGGGTCAAGCTGGTGGACTGGCTGGGCTTCTTCAACGGCCGCCGACTCGTCCCGATCATCATGGCCTTCGTCGGCCTGCTCTTCGCGGCCCTCTGCGCCTGGGTGTGGCAGCCGGTGGGTGACGGCCTGACGAGCTTCTCCGAGTGGCTGGTGGACCTGAACTGGCTGGGCTCCGGCATCTTCGGCCTGGCCAACCGGGCCCTGCTCGTCTTCGGCCTCCACCAGTTCCTCAACACCTTCGTCTGGTTCCAGTTCGGCGACTTCACCAAGCCGGACGGGACGGTCGTGCACGGTGACATCAACCGGTTCCTGGCGGGCGACCCGACGGCCGGTCAGTTCACCACCGGGTTCTTCCCGATCATGATGTTCGCCCTGCCGGCGGCCGCGCTGGCGATCTACCACTGCGCGAAGCCGCATCGCCGCAAGGCGGTCGGGGGCCTGATGGTGTCGGTCGGCCTGACGTCGTTCGTGACGGGAATCACGGAGCCGATCGAGTACTCGTTCCTGTTCGTCGCGCCCGTGCTGTACGCGATCCACGCGGTGCTGACGGGTGTGTCGATGGCGCTCTCGTGGGCGCTCGGGGTGAAGGACGGCTTCAGCTTCTCGGCGGGTCTGATCGACTACGTCATCAACTGGAGTCTGGCCACCAAACCATGGCTGATCATCCCGATCGGGCTGGGCTTCGCCGTGGTGTACTACGCGATCTTCCGGTTCGCGATCATCAGGTTCAACCTCCAGACCCCGGGCCGGGAGCCCGACGAGGTGGAGGAAGAAATCGAGAGCAACCTCACGAAGTAGCCGCTGGTACGGGGTCGTAGCCCGTACCGCCAAGGCCCCCGGACCCTCGGTCCGGGGGCCTTCGGCATGTCACGTTGCGTGTGCGACGGCCACTGCGAAGTAGTCGCAAATTGCAGGTTCCTTATCTAACCCTCACCGTGCTAAAACTGGTCTACACCACTGAGTGGTCCAGACCACGTGGCGTTCTGCCACGTTTCTTGAGTCGTCGCCCACCAAAAAAACCCTGTCCCTGGCGGCGCCTTGCCTACTGGAGGAAGTTGATGAGTACGGCCACCGCTACGGCGGCCCCCGCGAAGAAGCGGGGCTCCGGCCTGTTCCAGGGCCTGCAGAAGGTGGGGCGCAGCCTCCAGCTGCCGATCGCCGTGCTGCCGGCCGCGGGCATCCTGCTCCGCCTCGGCCAGCCCGACGTCTTCGGTGACGACGGGCTCGGCTGGCACAAGGTCGCGTCCGTGTTCGCCACGGCGGGTGGCGCGGTCTTCGACAACCTCCCGATGCTCTTCTGTATCGGTGTCGCGATCGGGTTCGCCAAGAAGTCGGACGGCTCCACCGCGCTGGCCGCGCTCGTCGGCTTCCTGGTCTACAGCAATGTCCTCAAGGCCTTCCCGGTCACCGAAGCGGTGATCCAGAAGGGCGCGGACACCGCGGCGACGTACAACAACCCCGGTGTCCTCGGCGGCATCCTGATGGGTCTCGTCACGGCGATCCTGTGGCAGAAGTTCCACCGCACCAGGCTGGTGGACTGGCTGGGCTTCTTCAACGGCCGGCGGCTCGTCCCGATCATCATGGCCTTCGTCGGTGTGATCTTCGGTGTGTTCTTCGGCCTGGTCTGGGAGCCCATCGGCGACGTCATAGCCGACTTCGGCCAGTGGATGACCGGTCTCGGTTCCTTCGGTGCCGGACTCTTCGGCCTGATCAACCGCGCGCTGCTGCCCGTCGGCATGCACCAGTTCGTCAACACGGTCTCGTGGTTCCAGCTGGGTGACTTCACGGACGCCACCGGCGCCGTCGTGCACGGCGACCTGAACCGCTTCTTCGCCGGTGACCCGACCTCGGGCCAGTTCATGTCGGGCTTCTTCCCGATCATGATGTTCGGCCTCCCGGCCGCCGCCATCGCCATCGCCCACGCCGCTCGCCCCGAGCGCCGCAAGGCCGTGATGGGCATGATGATCTCCCTCGCGCTGACCTCGTTCGTCACCGGTGTGACCGAGCCGATCGAGTTCTCGTTCATGTTCATCGCGCCGGTGCTCTACGCGATCCACGCCGTCCTGACCGCCATCTCGATGGCCGTCACCTGGGCGCTCGGCGTGCACGCCGGATTCACCTTCTCCGCGGGCTTCATCGACTACGCGCTGAACTGGAACCTGGCGACCAAGCCGTGGCTGATCATCCCGATCGGTCTCGTCTTCGGAGCGCTCTACTACGTGCTGTTCCGCTTCGCCATCACCAAGTTCAACCTCACCACCCCGGGCCGTGAGCCCGAGGAAGAGGTCGAGGACCTGACCAAGGCGTAAGCCCGGTCGGTACACGACGGAGCCCTCACCTTCCCGGCGGAAGGTGAGGGCTCCGTCGTGCGTACGGGGCCGGCGCCGTCAGATCTCGTAGACCGCGCCCGGTACCGCCAGCTCGCTCGGGCCGTCGAAGACCTCGCGGGCGTCGGAGAGGTTGCGGCCGGCGTCGGTCCACGGCGGGATGTGCGTGAGGACCAGGCGCCCCGCCCCGGCGCGGGCGGCGAACTCGCCCGCCTGGCGGCCATTCAGGTGGAGGTCCGGGATGTCCTCCTTGCCGTGGACGAACGACGCCTCGCAGAGGAAGAGGTCGACGCCCTCGGCCAGCTCGTCCAGGGCCTCGCAGGGGCCGGTGTCGCCGGAGTACGTGAGCGAGCTGCCGCCGTGCTCGATCCGGATGCCGAACGTCTCGACGGGGTGGCGGAGCTTCTCCGTACGGACCGAGAAGGGGCCGATCTCGAACGAGCCCGGCTTCAGCGTGTGGAAGTCGAAGACCTCGCCCATCGCGTGGTCGGACGGGGTGTCGGCGTGGGCGGTGGTGAGCCGCTGCTCGGTGCCGTCGGGTCCGTAGACCGGGATGGGGGCCGGGCGTCCGCCCTCGTGCGGGTAGTAGCGGACGACGAAGTACGCGCACATGTCGATGCAGTGATCGGCATGGAGATGGCTGAGGAAGATGGCGTCGAGGTCGTAGAGACCGACATGGCGCTGCAGCTCGCCGAGGGCGCCGTTGCCCATGTCGAGGAGCAGCCTGAAGCCGTCGGCCTCTACGAGGTAGCTCGAACAGGCTGATCCCGCTGACGGGAACGAGCCGGAGCATCCGACGACGGTGAGCTTCATGGAGCGTGAACCTCCGAGACGTGGGAACGGGGAGGGTTCGTGCGGTTCGTGGAGCGGTTTGTTGAGCGTAAGGCGCGAAAGAGCTGGTCGCTCCTTTGCGGCGGGCCGTTGTGGGGGAACTCACCTGCGCTGTCACCGGTTCGATGGAAGGGGGGCGCCCCTGGGGGCGCGGCAGGCGGGAGGTGCGCCTGCGGCGGGCCTGTTCCCCGCCCCTTCCCGTCCGGGGCTCCGCCCCGGACCCCGCGCCTCAAACGCCGGCGAGGCCGGGAACTCAAGCCCCTCCGGCGATTGAGGAGCGGGGGTGCGGGGGCGGAGTCCCCGGAAACGGCGGACGCCGGGGGCCCGGACCGATACGGGTCCTGGCCCCCGGCGTCCGGGGTGCGTTACAGCGTGTGGGCCTACGCCCAGAGCTGGCCGTGCAGCGTTTCGATCGCCGCCTCCGTCGTGGGCGCGGTGTAGACGCCCGTCGACAGGTACTTCCAGCCGCCGTCCGCGACGACGAAGACGATGTCGGCGCGCTCACCGGCCTTGACCGCCTTGTTGCCCACGCCGATCGCGGCGTGCAGCGCGGCGCCGGTGGAGACGCCCGCGAAGATGCCCTCCTGCTGGAGGAGTTCGCGGGTGCGGGTGACGGCGTCGGCCGAGCCGACGGAGAAGCGGGTGGTGAGGACCGAGGCGTCGTACAGCTCGGGGACGAAGCCCTCGTCGAGGTTGCGCAGGCCGTAGACCAGGTCGTCGTAGCGCGGCTCCGCGGCGACGATCCTGATGCCCTCGACGTTCTCCCGCAGGTAGCGGCCGACGCCCATGAGCGTTCCGGTGGTGCCGAGGCCCGCCACGAAGTGCGTGATGGAGGGGAGGTCGGTGAGGATCTCCGGGCCGGTGGTGGCGTAGTGGGCGCCCGCGTTGTCGGGGTTGCCGTACTGGTAGAGCATCACCCAGTCCGGGTGCTGCGCCGACAGCTCCTTGGCGACGCGGACGGCGGTGTTGGAGCCGCCCGCCGCCGGGGAGGGGATGATCTCGGCGCCCCACATGGTGAGGAGGTCGCGCCGTTCCTGCGAGGTGTTCTCCGGCATCACGCAGACGATGCGGTAGCCCTTGAGCTTCGCCGCCATGGCGAGCGAGATGCCGGTGTTGCCGCTGGTGGGTTCGAGGATGGTGCAGCCGGGGGTGAGCCGGCCGTCCTTCTCGGCCTGCTCGACCATGTGGAGCGCGGGACGGTCCTTGATCGAGCCGGTGGGGTTGCGGTCCTCCAGCTTGGCCCAGATGCGGACGTCGTCCGACGGTGACAGCCGCGGCAGGCGGACGAGCGGGGTGTTGCCCACTGCGGCGAGCGGGCTGTCGTAGCGCATCAGTTCATGCCGCCGGCGACGGCCGGGAGGATGGTGACGCTGTCGCCGTCGCTGAGCTTGGTGGAGATGCCGTCGAGGAAGCGGACGTCCTCGTCGTTGAGGTACACGTTCACGAAGCGGCGCAGCTGGTCGCCGTCGACGATGCGCTCACGGATGCCGGTGTGGCGGCTTTCCAGGTCCGTGAAGAGGTCGGCGAGGGTCGCTCCGCTGGCCTCGACGGCCTTGGCGCCGTCGGTGTAGGTGCGGAGGATGGTCGGGATGCGGACCTCGATGGCCATGGCGTGGGCTCCTGTCGAAGCGGAGTGGTGACGGTGGGCGTGGGGCACGCGGCTCTGCCCCCGCGCGGGGGTGGAACGGGTGTGGGGCGGTACGTGTGCGGGTGGCGCCCCGGCCGGCGGCGCCTGACTCCGGCCCGGCTCAGGCCTCGCGGCCGGCGGCCCGGCGGTTCGTACAGATCGCGCTGGAGAGCCGGCACAGATCGACGTGCAGGCGCGCCACGAGCAGCATGCCCGGCGTCTTGTCGCTCACGTCATGGAGAACCATGGGCTCATCGTATCGATTCCCGGTCCGGAATCTGGAATGTGATCTCACCTGATGGATGGTCGGTGTTCGACAGGTGGACAGGGCCGGGGTGGCGGCCCTGTCCGGCCGGTGCCGCGGGTGCCGGTGGCCCGGCTCAGGCGGCGTCGTGGGCGTCGACGACCTCGACGTCCTCCTCGGTGATCTCGCCGTCCACGATCCGGTACGAGCGGAACTGGAAGGGCCCGGCCCCGTCGGTGTCGGCGGTCGATACCAGGACGTAGTGGGCGCCCGGTTCGTTGGCGTAGGTGACGTCGGTGCGGGAGGGGTAGGCCTCGGTCGCGGTGTGCGAGTGGTAGACGATCACGGGCTCCTCGTCGCGGTCGTCCATGTCGCGGTAGAGCTTGAGGAGGTCGGCCGAGTCGAATTCGTAGAACGTGGGCGAGCGGGCCGCGTTGAGCATGGGGATGAAGCGTTCGGCGCGGCCCGTTCCGGCCGGCCCGGCGACCACGCCGCACGCCTCGTCGGGGTGGTCGGCGCGGGAGTGCGCGACGATCTGGTCGTACAGCGCCTGGGTGATGGTCAGCATGGCGCCCAGGATAGGACGACGGGCCACCGCGTACCGAGGGGTGGTACGCGGTGGCCCGCATCGTGGAAGTGCCCGGGTCGCGGGCGCAGGGCTCAGCGGCCGGTGAAGGCCTTGTTCGCGGGGTTGCGGGCCTTGAGGACCAGGTAGGAGACGCCCAGGATCAGGGCCCACAGGGGGGCGCAGTACAGCGAGATCCGGGCATCCTTGTCGATGCCCATCATCACGATGACCAGGCCGAGGAAGGCGAGCGCGAAGACGCTGGTGTACGGGGCTCCGGGGGCCCGGAAGCTGGACTGCGGGAGGACTCCGCGGTCGGCCAGGCGGCGGTAGCGGAGCTGGCTGACCAGGATCATGATCCAGGCCCACATGCCGGAGATGGTGGCGAAGGAGACGACGTAGGTGAAGGCGTCGCCGGGCCACTGGTAGTTGATCCAGACGCCGACGAGCATCAGGGCGGCCGAGACGGTGGTGCCGACGAGCGGGGTGCCGCTCCTGGTCAGCCGGGTGAAGACCTTCGGGCCCTGGCCGTTGAGCGCGAGGTCGCGCAGCATGCGGCCGGTGGAGTACATCCCGGAGTTGCAGGACGAGAGCGCCGCGGTCAGGACGACGAAGTTGACGATGCCCGCGCCGAGGCCGAGCCCCATCTTCTGGAAGGCCTCGACGAACGGGGAGACGTCCGGCGAGAACTCGGTCCAGGGGACCACCGAGAGGATCATGACGAGCGCGCCGATGTAGAAGACGGCGATGCGCCACGGCACGGTGTTGATGGCCTTGGGCAGCACGGTCTTCGGGTCCTTGGACTCGCCCGCGGTGACGCCGACGAGTTCGACGGCGAGGAAGGCGAACATCACGATCTGCAGGGTCATCAGGGTGCCCTTGATGCCGTGCGGGAAGAAGCCGCCGTCGGCCCAGAGGTGGGTGACGGACGCGGTGTCGCCGGCGTCGGAGAAGCCGAGGGTGAGGATTCCGGCGCAGATGAGGATCATGCCGACGATGGCGGTGACCTTGACCATCGAGAACCAGAATTCGAGTTCGCCGAAGAGCTTCACGGAGATGAGGTTCACGCCGTAGAGAATGACCGTGAAGATCAGTGCGGAGACCCATTGCGGAATGCTGAACCAGAACGTCATGTACTGGGCCGCTGCGGTGACTTCGGTGATTCCGGTGACGACCCAGAACAGCCAGTACGTCCAGCCGGTGACGAAGCCCGCGAAGGGCCCGACGAATTCACGGGCGTACTCGGAGAAGGAGCCCGCGACCGGGCGGTACATGAGGAGTTCGCCCAGGGCCCGCATGATGAAGAAGATCACCAGGCCCGCGATCGCGTAGGCCAGGACGAGACTGGGTCCTGCCTTGGCTATGGCCTTGCCCGCGCCGAGGAAGAGGCCGGTGCCGATGGCCCCGCCGATGGCGATCATCTGGATCTGACGTGCCCCGAGGGCGCGCTGGTAGCCCTCGGCCGAGGTGGTCTCCGCGGCTGCGGCCGGTGGTTCTTCCGGTCCCTTTTCGACCTTCGCCGATGTCATGAGGTGCGCCTTTCTCCATGCTGATCCGCGCCTCGCGACTGCGGATCAGGTCCTGATCCCCCCGGATATGGATGGAGTGCCGCCGGTGGTGACCGGTCGATAGCGCCGTCGGGGACAGGGGTGGCGTCCCCGAGTGGTCGTGAAGATCTATCACGGGCATCACGGGGGCTCGTCGGACATCATGTGGCGCATACCACAAGAAGAAGCGGACATCGGTGTTCAGGCATCGCAAAAAAGGCTGATCGGGTGACGCGATCGTTATTCGGATTTGAGCGTCCGTTGAGCGAACACGTGCTGGTGGTGCGCGTGTGCGCGTTACGGCATCAGCGTCTCGATGAGCGTTTCCTGGAGGCCGCCCAGCCAGAGGTAGGCCATAACCATGGGCTTGCGCGGGTCGCTGTCGGGGAGCCGGTAGAGCGAGCCCTCCTCGCCGCCGTCCTCGTCGGAGACCTCCAGCCGGGCGCCGATGGTGAGCCGCAGGTCGTTCAGGGTCCCCAGCCAGCTGCGGCACTCCCCCGCGTCGAGCCGGAGCACGGCGCCGCCTTCCCCGACGGGCGAGAGTCCGTCCAGGGTGCGTACGACCACGAGGGCGTCGTCGCGCTTGCGGGTGCGCAGGTCGTTCTCGGTGAAGCGGCGGAACTCGGCGGAGGCGGCGCGCAGTTCGTCGTCCTTGTCGCCGTAGGCCTCGGGGAAGAGGCGGGCCAGGGCGGGGTCGCTGGGCGGCTCGCTGGGCCCCTCGGCGAAGAGCGCGGCGAGCGGGTCCTCGCCCTCGACGGGTTCGTCGCCGGGGCCGATGAGCTCCAGCAGCTGGACGGCGAGGGAGCGCAGGATCGCGGTCTCCACCTCGTCGAGCGCGACGGCCGCGCCGCCGCCGGGGGTGGCCTCGAAGTGGCCGGCCATGGGTTTTCTCCGATGGTGGTCGGGCGTGCGGGGCGGGACAGGGCGGAGCGAGGGGAGCCGCGGTGCTAGTTGCGGTCCTGGGTGAGTGTGGCCCAGAGCCCGTAGCCGTGCATCGCCTGGACGTCGCGCTCCATCTCCTCGCGGCTTCCGCTGGAGACGACGGCGCGGCCCTTCTGGTGGACGTCGAGCATGAGCTTGTGGGCCTTGTCCTTCGAATAGCCGAAGTAGGCCTGGAAGACATAGGTGACGTAGCTCATCAGGTTGACCGGGTCGTTGTGGACCAGCGTCACCCAGGGGACGTCGGGCTCGGGGACAACGAGGTTCTCCTCGGCCGATTCGGGACGTTCGATCTCTACGGGGGCGACGCTCACCTACCCCATGCTGCCACCCGGGAGGGGGCATCGCACAAACGGGCCCGGCACCGCGCCGGGCCCACCACCCCCATCTCGTCACTTTGACGAAATAGGGGTAGCATCCCCGGCATGAACTCTGCGGACCTTGGGCGACGGGTCGGTGTGCCCTCGACAGCGCTCTTCACCGACCAGTACGAGCTCACGATGGTGCAGGCCGCGCTGAAGGCCGGCACCGCCGACCGGCGCTCGGTCTTCGAGGCGTTCACCCGCCGGCTGCCCGAGGGGCGGCGCTACGGCGTCGTCGCGGGCACCGGGCGGGTCCTGGACGCGGTCGAGAACTTCCACTTCGACGACGAGATGCTCGCCTTCCTGCGCGACCAGAACGTCGTCGACGCCCCGACGCTCGACTATCTGGCCGATTTCCGCTTCAGCGGGGACATCTGGGGCTACCCGGAGGGCGAGGTGTACTTCCCCGGCTCGCCGATCCTGCGGGCCGAGGGCTCCTTCGCGGAGTGCGTGCTGCTGGAGACGGTGATCCTGTCGATCCTCAACCACGACTCGGCGATCGCCGCCGCGGCCTCGCGGATGTCGTCGGCGGCGGGCGGCCGGGGGCTGATCGAGATGGGCGCGCGGCGCACCCATGAGCTGTCGGCGGTGGCCTCGGCCCGTGCCGCGTACATCGGCGGCTTCGACACCACCTCCGACCTGGCGGCGGGCTTCCGCTACAACATCCCGACCGTCGGGACGAGCGCCCACGCCTTCACCCTGCTGCACGACTCCGAGCGCGACGCGTTCCGGGCCCAGGTCGACTCGCTGGGGCGCGACACGACGCTGCTGGTCGACACGTACGACGTGACGGCGGCGGTCCGTACGGCGGTCGAGGTCGCCGGTACCGAGCTGGGCGCCGTCCGGATCGACTCCGGCGACCTGTTGCTGGTCGCGCACCGGGTGCGCCAGCAGCTGGACGAGCTGGGCGCGACGGACACGAAGATCGTGGTGACCTCGGACCTGGACGAGTACGCCATCGCCTCGCTGGCCGCCGCGCCGGTGGACGCGTACGGGGTCGGCACGCAGCTGGTGACCGGCAGCGGGCAGCCCACCTGCTCGATGGTCTACAAGCTGGTGGCGCGGGCGACCTCGGCCGATCCGGCGGACCCGCTGCGTCCGGTGGCCAAGAAGTCGCTGGGCGCGAAGACGTCCATCGGCGGCCGCAAGTGGGCGGCGCGCCGGCTGGACGAGGACGGGGTGGCCGAGGCCGAGGTGATCGGCACCGGCCCGGTGCCGCCGGAGCTGGCCGGCCGGCAGCTGCTGGTGGAGCTGGTCCGGGGCGGCGAGGTGGTCGCCCGGGAGCCGCTGGACGCGGCCCGGGAGCGGCACATCACGGCACGGGCGGGGCTGCCGATGTCCGCGATGCAGCTGTCGCGGGGCGAGCCGGTTCTTCCCACCGAGTACGTATGAGGCGCGGACGGGCCTGATGGCCCTAGGCTCGGGGCCATCCCCGTAGCCGCCGCTCTTCCCCCTCCCCCACCTAAGGACACCCGCCATGCACCGCGCCTTGATCGTCGTGGACGTTCAGAACGACTTCTGTGAGGGCGGGAGCCTCGCGGTGGCGGGGGGTGCCGATGTCGCCGCCGCCATCACGGACCTGATCGGTGAGGCCCAGCCCGGCTACCGACATGTGGTGGCCACCCGTGATCACCACATCGACCCCGGCGCGCACTTCTCCTCCGCGCCGGACTTCGAGCACTCCTGGCCGCCGCACTGCGTGGCCGGTACGGAGGGGGTGGGCTTCCACCCCAACTTCGCGCCCGCGGTCGCCTCCGGGGCCATCGACGCGGTGTTCGACAAGGGGGCGTACGCGGCGGCGTACAGCGGCTTCGAGGGCCTGGACGAGAACGGTGTGGGGCTGGCCGAGTGGCTGCGCGACCGCGGGGTGGAGTCGGTCGACGTGGTCGGTATCGCCACCGACCACTGCGTCCGGGCCACCGCGCTGGACGCCGTCCGGGAGGGCTTCGGCACGCACGTGCTGCTCGATCTGACCGCGGGCGTCGCAAAGGCGACCACGGACCGGGCGCTGACGGAGCTGCGGGAGGCGGGCGTGGTGCTCGCCGGCAAGCCTGTCGTGTAGCGGGAAGAGCCGGTCAGCTCTGCCGGGCCGGCAGGGCGGGCCTCAGGAGCGCCCGGATCGGGTGCCAGAGTTCCTGGGCCCGCTCGGGTCTCGCGCGCCACAGAACGCCGTCGGGATGGTGCAGGACGGCGGTGATCTCGTCCGGGGTGGGCGGTTCCGCGTTGCCGCGGAGGTAGACGGCGCGCAGGCCCAGATTACGCAGCCGGGTCAGTGCGCGGGCCCGGTTCGCCGCGTGCACCAGGACGCGGACCGGGGTGTCCGGCCCCACGCTCTGCGCCGGGCTCGACAGGGTGATCGCGACGACCACGCTGCCGTTCGGCAATTTGCTGAATCCTCCGCCTGCCATACTCCGCACTCCCCCGTGAGACATCGTGTCAATAAGGAACAGAACAAGAGGCACCTAAACACGATCGGCCGCCGCCCGCTAGAGGGCGACGGCCGATCATGCTCTGACCTGCGGTGTTACCGGATTACTTGTGCGAGGCGCCCACCCGGACGGTCATCGTGGAGCCGCTGAGCGGCTCGCTGATGATCGAGATCCGGGTGTTGGTGTCAGCGACCTGCACGCTTCCGGTCTTGTTCTCCTTGTACCAGTAGGTTCCCTTATGGTCGTCGAAGACCGGGACGCCGAACTGCGGCTTGATCTTCGTGGCCACGTCACCGAGGTGCAGCGTGAAGCCGTCGGTGGGGTACCAGCTGAACGGTGCGTCGAAGGGCTGGATCTTGTTGCGGATGACCGTGCCGTCCGCCCACTTCAGCGGCTTGGCGTGCGCGTCGACCGGCAGGATCAGGCCCTTGCCCGGGTGGACCGAGACGTTGTTGTCCTTCTGCGAGGTGTCCCACAGCCAGACGAGCAGACCGTTCTGGTACGGGAAGTGCTCGACCCAGTCCGGACGGGTGTTCGCGAAGCCGAAGTTGTACGGGCCGACCTTGAGGGTCTGGTCGTAACTGACGTACTGGCGGTTCTCCGCGAGGTAGTACTGCGGGTAGTCCTTGGTGAACGACTTGCCGACCCGCGAGAAGCCCTTGGCGGTCCAGCCGTTGTCGTCGCCCTCGGCGTTGTCCGTGAAGAGCGCGGCACCGTCGGCGTTGACCGCGATGGTGTCGGCCGCGAAGCCCACACCGCCCGCGCCGCCGTCGGTGGCGTAGCGGAAGCGGACGTCGATCTTCTTGCCCGCGTAGGCGTCCAGCGAGTAGGAGAGCTTCTGGTACTTGCCGGAGACGTCGGTCAGGGCCGGCTTGTCACTGGCGTCGCGCGGGATCGCCTTGCCGTCGGCGGTGCCGTCGATCGCGGTCCAGCTGGTGCCGCCGTTGTCGGAGACCTCGGTGTAGAGGTAGTCGTAGTCCGCCTCGATGTCCCACCAGCCGGCGAGGTCGAGGGAGGCCTTGGACTTGCCGGTGAGGTCGACCGGGCGGGACAGGGTGTTGCTGAGGTTGTCACCCATGTCGCTCCACCACTGCTTGGCACCCTCCGCGGGCGCCGTGACATCGGTGGTGACGGCCTTGTCGGGCAGCGTGACGACGAGCGCCTGCTTGTCCTTGGTGTTGTACTCGGACACGCCCAGCTTGTGGGTGGACTTCGTCGCGGCCTTGGCCTCGGCGTAGTTCAGCCAGCCCAGCTGGAGCTTGTCCCAGGCGGTCATGTCGCCGGGCAGGTCACCGATGCTGTTCTTACCGGTGCCGAGCCAGGAACCGGCCGACATCAGGGACCAGAAACCGACCGAGTTCTCGGCGGTGTTGGTCGTGTCGTAGAGGTCCGGCAGGCCGAGGTCGTGGCCGTACTCGTGGGCGAAGACGCCCAGGCCGCCGTTCTCGGGCTGCGCGGTGTAGTCACCGACCCAGATGCCGGTGTCACCGATCTGGGTGCCGCCGGCCTTGTTCTCGGCCGGGCCGGTCGCGCCGGCGTCCGTGCCGTAGGCGTACCAGCGGTGCGCCCAGATGGCGTTGGTGCCCTCGACGCCGCCGCCGGCGGACTCGTCCTCGCCGGCGTGCACGATCTGGAAGTGGTCGATGTAGCCGTCGGGCTCGTTGAAGTTGCCGTCACCGTCGAAGTCGTAACGGTCCCACTGGTCGTACTGGGCGAGATCCGTCTTGATCTGCTCCGGCGTACGGCCCTTGGCCTTCTGGTCGGCGGCCCAGGCGTTGGTGCCGTCCTTGATCATGTCCCAGGCGTTGGCGCAGTTGGTCGAACCGCACCAGTTCGAGCCGTAGCGGGCCTCGTTGTACGGGACCTTGACCCAGTCGGAGACCTCGCCGTCCACCGAGTAGCGCCCGGAGGACGTCTTCTCGTAGTACGTCTTGAGCGAGTTCTTGCCGGCGCCCGTGCCGAAGTACAGGTCCTGGAAGTGGGCCTGGTTGTAATCGGCCTGCCAGGCGGTGCTGTTGTCCTTCTTGGGGTCCGGCTTGGCTATCTTGTTGTGCGCCGGTCCCGCCGTGCCGCCGTACTTCGGGACGGCGGGCTTGGGGCCGTCGCCGTCCGGGTCGAACATGGTCGTGTTGTCGACCTTGTCGCCGAACTCCACCAGGATGGTGAAGATCTTGTCGGTCTTCTCGCGGCCGAGCTCGACGTACTTCTTGTCGTCGAGCTTGACGACGTTGGAACCGCCGCGCGTCGACACCTTCTTGTCGCCGGATATGACCTGTTCGAGCGCGGCCTGACGCTGAGCGTCCTGCTGCTTGCTGAACGGGCCTTCCAGGTTGTGCGCGTTGCCCTCGTTCGACCCCGGGTCCCGGCGGTCGACAGCGGAGGCAGCGACGCCTGACGCTTTGTCATCAGCCTGAGCGGTGGCGAAGGCGGATGCGGTGGCGGCGGTCGCGGCCATGGCCACGACAACCGCTCCGGTGCGAAGCGCCCGTCTGTTAATGATCACGTGATGCAGTCCTCCCCGGCGCCCGCGACTGCGGCCTGGGGGTGTGAGAGGGCCGCGCGCGGAAACGCGTCACAAGTGACGACATTCGACCGGAGTTACGAGAGAAAAGACAGACCTTGACTTGAACAGACCAAGTGCACTATGCAGGAGCACATTTCCGGTATCCGGACGACCACGTCACACCCAACCGGCGCGCCGAAGAGCGTGATTGGCGCAGAGAATGACTCCGTGCGCCCCCCGTGCACCGGCACTGTGGGTTAGGTCATGCTTACTAGCCGTTCCGCGAGGGCATCCACCGTCGTAGAGTCGCTTGACAGCGCGACCGTGTTGAGAGACCGCCCATCCGACGTCCCGAGGACGGATAACGCCATGCCGCGTCCTACTGCTGCACAGCTCTCCTACGGTTCGGTCACCGTCGTCTTCTCGACCCTCGCCATGCTGCTGCTGTTCCGCACGAGTTCGGACCTGGGCATCGCCGTGATCGCTGCGGCCGGGCTCGCGCTCGGCCTGCTGGTGGCCGTCACCGTGCCCGCGCCGACGCGCCGCAGGACGCCGCCCACCGGGGCCACGGCCTCCGCGCACCAGGACGCCCGCCCGGCCCAAGAGCCCGGGGACCGCGCCGTGGGTCAGGTACAGCGCACGATCCCGGCCGCGCGCACCTCCGCCTCCGCGCGGGTGGGCGAGCACTCACTACGGCGCTGACGGCGTCCGTACCTGGCCGTGTTGCGGCTGCCTCAAGCCGTGTTGCGGCCGTTGGTGGTCACCACCACCGTCTTGCCCGCCTTGTCCTGCAGTGCCTGCCGGTACGGCTTGTCCGTGAACATCAGCACGATGTTGATCAGCCACCACAGGCACGGGCAGCACAGCAGCGCCGGCAGCCACAGCACCACGGCCCGCAGGAAGGAACTGCCGGTGTCCGGCACGCTGCCGTCGTTGAGCATCGCGACCCGCAGCTTCAGCAGCCGTTTGCCGGGTGTGCGGCCGTCCTTGTGCGTGAAGTACGTGTCGTACCCGACGTAGATCACCAGGCCGATCAGCGACCAGATCAGCTGATGGCCGCTGTACGTCTGGGCGAAGATGTCACCGACGTCGTCGTTGCCGTTGTTGTCGTTCGACACCTCCACCGCGCCGCCCCAGGGCAGCGAGATCAGGTACAGCGGGATCGAGATGATCAGGAAGTCGATCAGCCGGGCCAGGACGCGCTTGCCGGGCTCGGCGAGCGGCGGCATCCCCGCCAGCGGATCCGCGCCCCCGGACTGGCCCCCGCCGTAGGGGCCGGGGTCGTACGGCGGAGGCGGCGGCGCGCTGTCGTAGGGCGAGCCCGACGGCGGCTGGGGCTCGTGCGGCTTCTTGAGGAACGGGTCGTCCTCTGGCGGCTGGCCGGACGTCGGCTGATCGTTGCTCATGGGGGCAGTGCACCCCGCCGCACGGGCGCCCGCAACGGCTGAGGTTCTTTCGGGGGAACGGGATCCGTCCGACGGCCCATCACCCGATGAGCCGTCAGCCGTGCGGGTCCCCTCAGCCGGCCACGAAGGTGCGGGCCGCCTTGTCGTGCCAGCACTGCCGCCACGGCCGGTCGATCAGGCACCAGAGCACGTTGAGCACACCGACCGCCAGGAGGCCCAGCACGCCGTAGACCAGCCAGCGGCGCAGGGAGGCGCCGAAGGTGGGCGCCGAGCCGGACTCGATGTCCCGTACGCCGAGTCCGCAGAGCTTCTTGCCGAGCGTACGGCCCCACTTCGCGGTCGGCAGCGCCTCCAGGAGGACGCCCAGCACCAGGAACGCGACCAGGACCCCGGCGGCCAGACCGGCGGTGGTGGAGTCCAGCAGCCAGACGGTGACCGTCTGACCGGACAGCTTGGCCGCGTCGATCTTCTCGTTGATGTGGTCCGTGGCCCGGGTCGCGAGGGGGAAGGCGACGGCGCCGACGAGCGCGCCCAGCACGACGGTGTCGATGAGCCGGGCGGCCAACCTCTTGCCGAGCGCGGCCGGACGGGCGGCCGACTGGGCCGCCGCGAGCTGCTGGAAGTGGTCGTTCACCGGAGGCTTCCAAGGCACGACGGGCTGATCGGCCCCTTGAGCCTGTTGGGGTGTCTGTTGGGGTGCCTGAGCCTGCGGGGGCTGCTGAGCTTGCGGGGGCTGGTAGGTCTGCGGGGGTTGCTGGGCCTGCTGAGGCTGGCGGGCCTGCTGAGGCTGGCGGGCCTGCTGAGGCGCCTGAATCTGCCGGGGTGTCTGAGCCTGTTGAGGTGTCCGAGCCTGCTGGGGTGCCTGAGCCTGCTGGGGGAACGCGGGCCCCTGTTGCTGCGCGGGGCCCGGCGCGGTGGTCTGTGGGGCGGCCGGGGCTGCCGGGACGGCCGGGCCGATCGCACGGATCGTCATCGTGCCCTCGGCGGGCGGCTCCTGCGCGTCGCGGTCACCGCTGCCGGAACCGCCGGAGCGACCTGAGCGACCGGACCGGGCGACCCGGATGGCGACGGTGTTCTCCGCCCGGTCACCGCCGTCCCGCATACCCGGCAGCGCACCGGCGGCCGGCTCTGAGGCCGGGGCCGGGGCCGCATCCGGGCCCGGCGGCATGGGCAGGCGCGGGTCCACCGGAGCAAGCTCGGCGCTCCGCCGGACGGCGGGCGAGCGGTCACCGGAGGAACGCAGCACCGGGGAGCGGTCTCCGGGCGTGTCGGCTGCCGGGGAACTGCCCTCGGGCGTACGCGGATCGGTACTCGGTACAGACTGCACAGGCTGCACGGGCTGCTGCGAAAGCTGCTCACCCTGCCGCGAAGGCTGCACGGGCTGCGGGCCGGGCTGTCCGGGCTGTCCGGGCTGTCCGGGCTGTCCGCCCCAGGAGACCCGGCGGTCGCGCTCGCCGCCGAAGCCGTTCTGCCGGGAGACGTCGGCCTGCCAGGCGGGCGAGGGCTCGGACCGGACGTCGTCCAGCGGCTCCTCGTCGAAGAACATCGGACCGGTCTCGTCCACCGGCGCGGGGGCGGGCCGGTGCGGCTCTGCCGGCTCCGGGTCGGGTGCCGAGGGCATCACCTCGCCGCTCTGCGGGGCGGGCCTGCTCGTGCCGGGCACCCAGGAGGCGCCGTTCCAGTACCGGACGTATCCGGGAATGGACGGATCGGGGTAGTACCCCTCGCGGGGGCTTTCGTCACCGGGTGCCGGGGTTGGGGCGCTCATCACCGTGGTCCCGTATCTCTTCGAGTCTCAGTACAAGGGTCTCCGTACAAGGGTCCACATCTACCAGACACCCGCGTACCCCCGTGCCGGTCCGGGTGTTTGGGCCACTTTCCGGTCACGCCAATCTTTTTTCCCCGAAGTCGCGTAATGGATGGAGGGGAGGGCGCTCTCTCCCTGTGAAGGCCGGTCGCGGGACCGGCTCACAGGTCTCGAAGGGACGCCTCATGCACACCGTCGTGGAACGCGAACTGGAGCTCAAGCTGGTCCTGTCGCCCGAGCGCAGCATCCCGGTGCCCGCCCGGCTGACGTATCGGACCCAGGACCCGTACGCCGTGCACATCACCTTCCACATCGGCTCCGACGCCCCCGTGTACTGGACGTTCGCCCGCGATCTGCTGGTGGAGGGCGTGTTCCGGCCGTGCGGGCACGGGGACGTACGGATCTGGCCGACCAAGGTCGACGGACGCTCCGTCATCTGCGTGGCGCTGACCTCGCCCGACGGCAACGCCCTCCTGGAGGTGGGGTCCGTCGCCGTGGCCGCCTGGATGGAACGGACGCTGCGGGTGGTTCCGCCGGGCACGGAGTCCGAGCGGCTCGGCATCGACGAGGGCCTCGCGGAACTGCTGGCGCCGCTGCCGGCCGACGACCTGTGGATGAGCGATCCGTGGCCGTCGGACGACGCGCAGGACGGGGAGAGTTGAGCGGACGCGGCGGGGGACGCCGGTCGGAGCACCTTGCCGGAGTGTCAGAACACCTTGCCCGGGTTGAGCAGCCCCAGCGGGTCGAAGGCCTGCTTGATGCCCCGGTGCAGTTCCACGCTCACCTCGCCGAGTTCCCGGGCGAGCCACTCCTTCTTGAGGACGCCGACGCCGTGTTCGCCGGTGATGGTGCCGCCGAGTTCGAGGCCGAGCGCCATGATCTCGTCGAAGGACTCGCGGGCCCGCCGGGACTCGTCGGCGTCGGTGTGGTCGAAGCAGACGACGGGGTGGGTGTTGCCGTCGCCCGCGTGGGCGCAGACGCCGATGGTGAGGTCGTACTTCTCCGCGACGGCTGCGGTGCCCTCCAGCATGGCGCCGAGCTGGGAGCGCGGTACGCACACGTCGTCGATCATCGTGGCGGATTTGACGGTCTCCAGCGCGGTGAGCGACATCCGGCGGGCCTGGAGCAGCATTTCGGACTCGGCCGCGTCCTCCGCCGGGACGACCTCGGTGGCGCCGGCGGCCGTGCAGAGTTCCGCGACGGCGGCCAGATCGGCTGCGGGGTCCGGTGTGTCGAAGGCGGCGAGCAGGAGCGCCTCCGTGGAGTCGGGGAGGCCCATGTTCGCCATCTTGTTGACGGCTCGGACTGTCGTACGGTCCATCAGTTCGAGGAGTGACGGGGTGTGACCCCGCTCCATGATCGCGCAGATCGCGTCGCAGGCACTGGCCGCGCTGGGGAACTCGGCGGCCAGCGCGAGCTGCCGGGGCGGCTTCGGCTTGAGCGCGAGCACGGCCTTGACGACGATCCCGAGGCTGCCCTCGGAGCCGACGAGGAGCCGGGTGAGGTCGTATCCGGCGACGCCCTTCGCGGTGCGGCGGCCGGTGCTGAGGAGACGCCCGTCCGCGAGGACGACGTCGAGGCCGAGGACGTATTCGGCGGTGACCCCGTACTTGACGCAGCACAGGCCGCCGGAGGCGGTCCCGATGTTGCCGCCGATGGTGCACATCTCCCAGCTGGAGGGGTCCGGCGGGTAGTACAGCCCGTGCTCGTCGACCGCGCGGGACAGCACCGCGTTGATGACGCCCGGCTCCACCACGGCGATCCGGTCGACGGGGCTGATCTCCAGGATGCGGTCCATCTTGGTCAGGGAGAGCACGATGCAGCCGTCGGAGGCGTTGGCGGCGCCCGACAGGCCCGTGCGGGCCCCCTGTGGGACGACCGGGACGCGCAGGGCCGTGGCGGTGCGCATGACGTGCTGGACCTGCTCGACGTTGCGTGGGAGCGCGACGACGGCCGGGGTGCCCGCCTCGCAGAAACTCGCCATGTCGTTGGCGTAGGAGGCGGTGATGTCCGGGTCGGTGATCAGGGCCTCGGCCGGGAGCCCCGCACGCAGTAGTTCGAGAAGATCGTCCATGATCCAAGACTCGCACCCGGGCCCATTGGTGTGAACCCGTAAGCGCCTGCCATCCCAAGACGCGGTGCGATCTTCATACTGACGCAGAGTGATCGGCATGGACGTCACTCCGCAGCAGCCCCCGGCGGCCCCCGGGCCGGACCACTCCCCCGAGACCCCGGACACCGCCTACGCCCCGCCGTGCGAATCCCCTCCGGCCCTGCCGCCGGACCCCGCCTCCCTGGCCGAGCCGCCGCCCGCCTCGCTGCGCACGACGCTGCGCCGGGCCGCGTTCGGCGTGGTGGCGGGTGCGGTGCTGGTGACGGGTGCGGTGGTTGCCGTGCCCGACGAGGACAAGGACGCGGCGCCGCCGGTGTCCGGTCCGGTCTCCCGGGCGATGACCGCGACAGCGGCAGGCTCCCCCGCCTCGCTCTCCGATCTGACATCGCTGATCGGGGACCGGCAGGCGTGGGTGGGCACCCATCCCTCCGACGCGCAGTCGTGGGCGGTGCTGGGCTCCGCCTACGTGGAGTGGGGGCGGCGGGCGGCGGACGCGGCGTACTACACCCGGGCCGAGCAGGCGCTGAAGCGGTCGCTGAACGTGCAGCCGGGCGACCGGGGGAACGAGGCCGCCTGGGTCGGCCTCGCCTCGCTCGCCAACGCCCGGCACGACTTCGTGACGGCGAAGAAGTGGGGCGAGACGGTACGGCGCCGGCAGCCGAAGCAGTGGACGGTCTACCCGGAGCTGATCGACGCGTACAACGGCCTCGGCGACCAGAAGTCGGCGATCACGGCGGTGGAGAAGTACACGGCGCTGCGGGCCGGGGTGCCCGCGCTGGGCCGGACGGCGGAGATGTACCGCGACCGGGGCTGGCGCGAGGACGCGCTCGCCACCGCCCAGGACGCCGCGAACCGGGCGAAGACACCTGCGGAGAAGGCGGCCTGCCTCTCCCGGCTGGGTGATCTGGCCTGGGAGCGGGGCGAACCGGAGGAGGCCGTGGCCCAGTACGGGGCTGCGCTGCGCACCGACCGCGCCCACCACGCCTCCCTCGCGGGCCGCGCCCGCGCGCTGGCGGCCCTCGGCCGCACGGACGAGGCCCAGCGGGACTACCAGGCCGCACTGGCCAAGTCCCCGCGGCCCGAGTACATGCTGGAGCTGGGCGAGCTGTACGAGTCGCTGGGCCTGGACGGCGACTCCGTCAACCAGTACACCCGGCTGCGCGAGGCGCTGTCCCGGGCCGGGACCCAGGGCGTGGACGAGGCCCTGCTCCTCGGCCGCTTCGAGGCAGCCCACGGTGACGCGGACGCGGCGGTGGAGCAGCTGCGCGCGGAGTGGGACCTCGGTCACCGCAGCGCGGCGGTGGCGGACGCGCTGGGCTGGGCGCTGCACCGCTCGGGCGATTCGGACTCGGCTCTGGAGTACGCGCGGAAGGCGGTCGACACGGGCGGCCAGAACGCCTCTTACGCGTACCACCTGGGCATGGTCCAGCGCGCGCTGAACGACTTCGGCCCGGCCCGCCGCAACCTGGAGGACGCGCTGCGCACCAACCCGCAGTTCTCGCCCCTGGACGCCCCGAACGCGCAGGAGGCCCTGGACACCATGGGCCTGCCCCCGGCGGGCGGCCCCCAGGACATGCAGCCCGCGCCCCCGCCGGCACCACCCCAGGCCCCGGCACCGCAGCGAACCGACCCGCCGCAGGCACCGGCCCCGTCGCAGGCACCGGCCCCGTCCCCCGCACCCCCGAAGCAGGGCGCGGCGGGGGCGTCGTCGGGCCACTGACGTCCATAGGGGGCACCCGCCCATGGCAGGCGGGTGGACGGTCCGGCCCACCCGTCCGCCCGCCCGCCTCGACCGGCAGCTGCGCCGCTCAAGGCCCCTATCCTCAAATGCATGAACGACACCGTGTACGGTCGTTTGCGCAAATTCGCCGCAGAACTCACCGTGCCTCCCCGTCTGGAGTACCCGGAGATCAGCCACGGCGAGATCGTCATGGTGATGTCGCCAGTGAAGCGACACGAGCTCGCCGCGCTGCGTCTGCGCAGGCAACTCGACGCCCAGCTGACCGATGGCGTGGTCGCTCACACCGGCGGAGACGTCGAGGAACAGGCGCTCGGGATTCTGCGACGCCCCGATGTGATCCGCTGGGCAAGGCCGAGCCGGAGCTCGCCCCCTCCGAGGGGGTCACGCAACCGGCGCGAACACCATCCGCGCTGTCGCCGTGAGGATCAGCACTACCGGGATGGCGAACCACCAGCGCCGAAGACGTAGCAGTGCGACGACCGCCCACGTAACCACGATGGCCAACACCTCGGTCAACAGGGCGAAGACGGCCATCATCCGGGCGGTGTCCGTGACCGTGCTGTCCCACGGCCCCTCGGGCTCGACAAGCAGAGCGTTCAGCAGGAAGAGCCCCCCGATGGCATGCAGCACCAGCAGAATCGTGGCACACAGACCTGTCACGACGGCCTTGATGGGTGGCCCTTGCGTCCGCTCCTTCAAGCCTTGCTCAGTCATGCAGTGCCTGCCTTGCCTGGTCCAGGTTGTACCCGAAGCCACGACCGTAGGCCTGCGCGTCGTCGGTCTGCCAGCCAGGACCGCCGTTGTAACGGGCGGCCAGTTCTTGATACTGCGCCGGAGTCATCTGATCGGCAGGCACTCCGAGAAGTGTCCTTACCCCTTCTACCCGGAGCCGGGCGGGCTCCTGCCGTGGGCGGGAACCGACAACGGAGACCGGGTCTGCTGGCTCACCGAGGGGCAGCCGGACGGGTGGACGGTCGTCTGCTGGAATCCGAGAGGCTGGTACTACGACGCCCATCCCGTGGGCACGGTCGAGTTCCTGGTCGGCTGGCTGTCAGGTGACATCAGCACCAGCGTCTTTCCCGACGCCGCCGAGTTCGCCGCCGATGCCGATGAGTTCGTCGCAGAGGCTGATCCGCTGCTCATCGGTGCGTGTGAGGAGCTGAGTCGCACAAGCCGGCCCGATCAAGTTCTGCGACGGCGACAGTATCGGCGGCGGGGCCCCGGTCCGATGACCGGAGCCCCGCCAGGGTTCTGCGTCCGCGCGCAGGGTGACGGGACCTCGGGGGAGACCCTCGGCTCAGCGGATACAGATGGTCAGGTTGACCGTGTCGCCCGGCGAGACATTGTGCGGGCTGTGCGGAGACACCCCGATGACGGAGGTCGGCTTGCAGTTGGGCACCGACTTCTCCGTCACCGTCCCCAGCTTCAACCCCACCTGAACCAACGCAGCCTTGGCCGAACCAGCGTCCCAGCCCGTCATATCGATCTTCTTGCCCGAGATCATCACGGTCGTCGCATCCGTGTCAGGAGCCGAAGAACGGGAGCAGAGGGTGAGGTTGACCGTGTCGCCCGGCGACACGTTCTGCGGGCTGTGCGGCGACACCCCGAGGACAGAAGTCGGCTTGCAGTCGGGCACCGACTTCTCCGTCACCGTCCCCAGCTTCAACCCCACCTGAACCAACGCAGCCTTCGCGGAACCGGAATCCCAGCCCGTCATATCGATCTTCTTGCCGGAGATCATCACGGTCGTCGCATCCGTGCTGCTCGCGGCGGTGGTACTCGACGTGTTCGGGCTGCCGGTGGTGATGGCGGCCAAGGCGGTGCCGCCGCCGGCCACGGCCACGGCGGCGGCCACCCCGGCGATGAGGCCGGCGCGCTTGCGGCGGGCGCGGCGCTGGATGCCGGTGGCGTCGAAGTGGGGGGCGGGCGAGTTGTTCGCGAAGTCGTTCAAGGCGGATACCAGTTCCTGCTCGAAGGAGGTGTCACCGGGGCCGCCGTCCAGGGGCCGCGATCCGTAGCCGTTCATCGGGTTCCCTTCCGGGGCTGCGGTGACGAAGGTTCGGAGAGTGCGGGCGCCTGGGCCCGGAGTTTTTCGAGGCCGCGGGTGATCTGGGACCGGACGGCGCTCGGTGAGATCCGGAGGTCCTCAGCGATCTCGGCGTCCGACAGGTCGTGGAAGTAACGCAGCACCACGACGGTGCGCATTCCTATCGGCAGCCCCTGCAGAGCCCGGACGAGCTGGTCCCGGCTGTCTATGCGCCCGTAGTCGTCGCCGGGGGCCGGCCGGTCGTCGCCCGTATCGTGCCGGGGCACGACACGGCGGAACCGTCGCCATCTGTCGTTGGCCAGATTGACCATGATCCGCCGCACGTACGCGTCCGGAGCGTCCTTGTCAGCGATGGTGCGCCAGCGACGGCAGGTACGTTCCAGAGTCTCCTGGACCAGATCCTCGGCCGCCTCGCGGCTCCCGGTCAGCACCAGCGCGCCCCGGAACAGTGCGCCCGAACGGGCGGCGACGAAGGCCTGGAAGCCGGTCCCCGGATCCGTGGGCACCTGCGCCAAAGCCGCCCGGTCGGGCACATCGGGCCGGGCCGCCTCGGACCGCAGCGAACTCCATTGGGTTGCCAGATCCACAGCGCTCCTCCCTTCCTGTCCCCCTCTTGACGGGGAAGGGGTCTCGCCTGCTGCACGGCCCAGTTGAGAGCTGCGTCACACGGAGGGGTTCAACGCGGCGCGGGTCGGCCCGGCGATTGTTTGTGCATAGTGCACGCTATATGTATCGTGAAAAAGGCATGCATAGTACACAACGCTGCCGGGAAAGCACCGTAAGGAAACGAACATGAACCGTCTGCACGACAAAGTGGCCGTCATCACCGGAGCCGGAAGCGGCATCGGCCGCGCCGCCGCCGAACTCATGAGCAAGGAGGGCGCCCGCGTCGTCGTGGCCGACCACGACACCCGGGCAGCCGAGGAGACGGCCGCCCTCATCACCGCGGCGGGCGGTCAGGCACTGCCCCTCACGGTGGACGTCATGGAGGAGGACTCCATCGCGGACATGATCAGCGCCACGGTGAACGAGTACGGCGCCCTGAACGTCCTGTGCAACCACGTCGGCGGCACCAACCCGCGTACCGACCTCGACGTGCTCCGCGTGGACATGGACGAATTCGACCGGGCCGTCGCCCTCAACATGCGCAGCACGCTCCTGGGTTCCCGGCACGCGATCCCCCACATGATCCGGGCCGGCGGCGGCTCGATCATCAACACCGCGTCCGTCGCCGCGCTCGTCGGCGACGTCTTGCAGACCTCCTACGGCGCGGTCAAGGCCGCAGTGGTCAGCATCACCAAGTCGGTCGCCACCCAGTACGGTCCGCAGAACATCCGCTGCAACGCCATCGCCCCCGGCGCGGTGGTGACGCCCGCCCTGGAGAACAACCTCCCCCAGGAAGTGGTCGACAGCCTCAAGCGGGGCAACGCCCTCCCCTACCTGGGCTCCCCCGAGGACATCGGCCACACCATGGTCTTCCTCGCCTCCGACGAGTCCCGCTACCTCACCGGCCAGCTCCTCGTGGTGGACGGCGGGATGACGGCACAGTCGTCCGCCGCGCCGGGACGCCGCGCCATGCTCCCGGTGTAGCGCCTCCGGCGGTGCACGGGCTGCGGCAGGCGCGGCTCCCGGCGCCCGTCGCGGCGGCACAGCGTGAAAAACTCCCCTCTCGAACGCGGGGCACACGCTCCCGCGACCTGGGAGGGAACACCGTGAGCAGGACGATTTGGGTTGCCGTGGCGACAGCGGTCATCGCGCTCGGAGCCGCAGGCTGCGGCACGAGCGACGCCGACACCGGGGCAGCCGCCCCTTCGTCGCCATCACCCCGCCCCAAGGGCACCGGTCCTCTCCCGGAGAAAGTCGTACGCACGGACCTGGACACCTCGACCGCGGACGCGGGCGTTCCGGCGAACGCACCGGATTTCGCCCGCTCGGCCGAGGAACGGTCGGACGGCTCGCCAGCATCGTGCACCGTCGCCTTCAAGGGCTTCGGCACCAAGTCCACGCCTGTTGACCTCAGCAGTTTCGAGGGAGTGGTGAGCGAGCTGGGCGAGCGCGACTGGCAGCTGTCCCGGAAACGGGAGGACCGCAAGCGCAAAGATGGCGACATCGCCGAGTCCCGGACGGTCCTGAAGCAGCGCGGCTGGACCCTGATAGCGAACTACCTGGTCCTGGCGGACAACGGCGTGATCACCCTGTTCGCCTCCGAGGACGCGTGCATAAAGAAGATCGGCGCCGACACGGGCCTGCTCGGCTGACCGACCCCCTCACGCGGGGTCGGGAACACCGCGTCAATGAGGGACCCCGTCCACCGCAACCGCCCTCAGCAGCCCCACGCGCAGGGCCAGGAACCCGGTGTGCCCCGTCCGGGCCGCGTGCTCGGCGCACCACAGCTGCCGTACGGCAACGTCCTGGGACACGGTGGGCTCCGGGCCCTCCCCACACGTGGTGCACTCCGTTTCGTGCACCGCCGGGCTGTCGGACGCGTCCTCGACGAACGCCCAGCCCGGCGGCCTCGGCGGCTCCGGTAGCGGCACGGTGACCAGGTGATCGGCGGGCACGCGCAGCGGGCGGCCCCCTCCGGCGAAGGTCAGCACCACGGCCATGCCGCCGGTCGCGTACCGGTCCAGCCGCACGGCACCCACCTCACGCCACTCCCCCTGTACGTGTACGAGGTCGCCACGCCTCATCCGTACCGCGCACCGCAGTTGTTCAGACGGCATCCGGACCGCCTCCGGTCTGCGACGGCAGCCTGCACTCCGCCCAGACCGCTTTCCCCGGGCCGTTGCGGTCAGCAGCGCCCCACCGGTCCGCGAGTGCGGCGACGAGGAACAGCCCGCGCCCTTCGCACGCGTCCGGCACGGGCTCCCGGCGGACCGGGCGGACGGACGAGGCGTCGTGCACCTCGATCCGCACGCCGTCCGGCAGCCGGACGAAGCGGGTCTCGATCTCCCGGCCCGGCGAGACCCGGGCGTGCCGCCCGGCGTTCGTGAGTAACTCCGACAGGACGAGCAACGCGGTGTCGGTGACCGGCACCAGTCCCCAACTCGCGAGTGCCGTACACAGTTCGGCGCGCGCCCGCCCGACCTGCCGGGGATGCCGGCTCCACCGCCGCACCACCTGTTTTGGCATCACCGCCCCACCACCACACCGTGGATGAGCCCCTTCCTCGCACAGTCACCGTGCGCGGCCAGCCACCACACGGTCCGCCGCGCCCGCCGCTCCCGGTTCGCGGCACGCTCCCATCGGGCCCAGGCGGCGGGCGAGTAGGGGCCGGGCGCGGCAGCCAGCCGCGCGTCCGCCAGCGCGATGACGCCGGACCGGGGCCTGACCGGGAAGGGCGGTGGGAGGGGACGGAGTTGAGGGGGCGGCTTCATGGATCGCCGCAGCGGGCCAAACAACCAGTCGATAACATGCTTCATGTCGACGCTCCTGGAGGGCGTGGGCCACGCCCCCGGACCGGTGCAGGTCGCGGGGGTCTTTTGCGTGCGCACCACGGACAGCGCGAGGCGTCACCGCCATCGCACACTGAGTGATGATGGCACCAGAGTGCTCTGCTCGCGCGCATCTCGCAAGTGACTCTTTGGAACTCGACCCATGATCTTTTAGCGTCGGTACGCTTCTCCCCGTCAGCCCATCGTCAAGGGGGACTTATGGCCGCATCACGCCCAACTGTTCGACGTCGTCGACTCGCCTCGCTGCTGATCGAGTACCGCGAGGCGGCAGGCAAAACCCCTGAAGATGCGGCACAACGCATCGGCTGTCATCGCACGAAGATCAACCGGATCGAGAAGGCCAGACTGGGCATCTCTTTGGGCGAGTTGCGCGATCTTCTGTCCTTCTACGGGGTCGAGAGCGCGGCGCAGGTCGACGGCATGGTGTCGCTGGCTCAACGCAGCCGCGAACCGGGGTGGGTGCAGCGCGCGGGGCTCGCCCGCCCCTCGTACATGGACTTCATCGACTACGAGAAGACGGCCGACTACATCAGGTCCTGTCAGAACAACCTGATCGCCGGACTTCTTCAGACACCCGACTACGCGCGAGCCATCCTGTCGGCCCCGCCATCAACGCTTGACGGAGAGGCGATTGACGACCTCGTCACGGCCCGGATGAAGCGCCAGGAGATTCTGCGGAGTCCAGAGCCGCCTCGCCTGTGCGTCATCGAGGGCGAAGCTGCTCTGCGCCTGCAAGTAGGCGGCGCCCAGGTCATGCGTCGGCAGCTTGACCACCTGGCGGCCATGACGGAGCAGCCGAATGTCGACGTACAGATCATTCCTGACAGAGCCGGAGCACACGCCGGGCTGGCCGGTTCGTTCGTTCTCTTCGGCTTCCCCAACGCATCGTTCTCTCCCGTCGTCTGCGTGGAGCATCGAACGGGGACGCTGTACATGGAGACTCCCGAAGAGACCGAGGAATATACGCTGATCTTCGACTCGCTTCGGTCCATCGCCTTGAGCCCCGGGGACAGTTTGAACTTGATCACCAAGGCGCGGCAGGAGATGTAGAGCGTGACATGGAGAGGTAGACAGTGACGAGCACCCCTGACCTTGAGGCCGCAGCATGGCGCAAGAGCAGCTACAGCGGCCAAGGCGGCGACTGCATAGAGGTCGCGGGCCTCACCGCCCGCACCGCCGTCCGCGACAGCAAGAACCCCACCGGCCCCGCGCTCATCCTCGGCAACCGGGCCTGGGCCGCCTTCGTCGAGGACGCCAAGCAGCCCCGCTGAGCACGCGCTGCCCGCGACGGGCGGGCCGGAGCTCCCGGCCCGCCCGTAGTCGTATCCCGGCAGCGTGTAGAGGTTGTCCCTCGCGCCCGGTGCGACAGTGCGTCTGCCCCGGTTGACGACCGCGCACAACCAGGCGCTTTCCGCGCTGAACTTGCCCAAGCGCGAGCCCCACGCGGTGAGCCGGGGCCGATACCGTGGCCTCGGTCGTCCGGTTAGGAGAGTCAGACTTGCACCGTCGGCAGTTCCTCGCAGCCTCCAGCGCCGCGGCCCTCAGCGCGCTCTCCCTGCCCGACCCCGACAGCATCACCCGCCGTACCGCCGCCGCGGACGCAGGCGCCACCGTGACCGTCGGCCTCGGCGAGGTCACCGCCGTCCGGCACATGACCACCACGCTCGGCGATGCTGCTTCCGAGCTCGGCGGCGGCCACGCCCGTCACCTGGCGGTCCGCTACCTCACCCAGGACGTCCGCCCCTGGCTGGAGGGCAGCTACACCCAGGCCACCGGCCGCGAACTCTTCGCCTCCGTCGCCCAGCTCGTCCACCTCGCCGGATGGATGGCGCAAGATGAAGGCAACCAGGGCATGGCCCAGGAGTACTTCAAGGAGTCGTATCAGATGGCCCGGGAGGCCGGCCACGCCGAACTGGCCGCGACCGCCCTCCGCGGGCTCGCCGTCCAGTGCATCGATTTGAACTACCGGGCGGCCGGGGTACGCATTTCCGAGGAATGTGTCCGCCTCGCCCGCCACCTCGATGAGCCGCGGGCCATCGCTTACTACAACGCCACCCTCGCCAACGCCGCCGCCACCGACGGCGACCCTCGTACCGCCGCCAAGGCTCTCGCCGCCTCACAGACTGCCATCGAGAGTGCTCCCGCCGTCCCGGGGGAATCCTGGGCCGCCCACTACTCGCCGGGGCGCTGGGCGCACGAGTCCGGCATGGTCCTCGCCCGCCTCGGAGACCTCGACGCCGCCGAAGAGCACCTGCACCTCGCGCTCGACATCCACGGAATCGACCGCAAGCGCACCCGTGCCATGGTCCTCGCCGACCTCGGTCAAGTCCGGCTCCGCCGCGACGACGTCGACGGCGCGGTCGCCGTATGGAACGAATTCCTCGACTGCACCGTCGGCATCCGCTCAATGAAGGTCCACGACGCCCTGCACGACATGCGCGCCCGGCTGGACCTCGACCGCCTCCACGGAGTGTTCGGCGTCGCGGAACTCAAAGAACGTGCGGACACGCTCTAGTTGAGACACCGCGGACACCCCACGCCCGGCTTCCCGGCCCGTGCCCCGGGTCAGACGCGCGAGTTCCGCAGCGACTGCCACACCGCGCCGGCCAGTGCGCGCGTCGCCCGGGGGACCGAGAGGTGCTCGTGCTCGCGGTACAGGTTCCAGTTGTACGGGACGAGCGACAGCTTGTTCGAGGACAGCGATCCCGCCTGGTGGGCCCGGTACACCGCGAGCGGTTCGGCGAGGCCGCGGGCGTCGGCGCCGTCGCGCATGATCGACAGCCACAGGGCGTAGTCCTGGCGCTTGCGCATCTCCGGCATGAGCCTCGTGCCCAGGGCGTTGCGGTCGTACATGGCGGTGAGGGCGCCGATGTAGTCCTTGACCAGCATCGCGCGGTAGTCCACGTGCGCCCGCGCGGGGATGACCCGCCCGTTCGGGACCCAGTCGGTGCTGTCGCCCGGGTAGTCGGCGTCCATCTTGAAGTACGAGGTGAACGTCAGAGGCGCGGTGGCCTCCGCGGCGAAGGCGAGCTGCTTCTCGGCCTTCTCCGGCAGCCACATGTCGTCGGAGTCGAGGAAGGCCACGTAGTCCCCGCGGGCGCGCTCGATCGCGAGGTTGCGGGCGCGGCCCGCACCGCCCCGCTCGGGCGCCGACTCCGGCAGCACGCGCTCGTCCTGGGCGGCGAACTCGCGGAGCAGGTCCATGGAGCCGTCGGAGGACTGGTCGTCGGTGACCAGCAGTTCCAGATCGCTATGGGTCTGCGTGAGCACCGACCGGATCGCTGCCCCCAGCGTCGCGGCCGAGTTGTACACGGGCATCACTACAGACACCAGGGGCACAGCGCATCTCCTTGCGGGATCAGGAACGACGGTCCATTCAAGCACCGCATCGGGCAAGAGCTGACACGCAGGTGGCCGCCCCGCAAACCGCGACGGGCGGGCCGGAGAGAATCCGGCCCGCCCGTCGCGGTCACTCCCGCGTCGCTCAGAGGTTGCCGCGGCGCTCCTGCTCGCGCTCGATCGCCTCGAACAGGGCCTTGAAGTTGCCCTTGCCGAAGCCCATCGAGCCGTGGCGCTCGATCATCTCGAAGAACACCGTAGGACGGTCCTGGACCGGCTTGGTGAAGATCTGGAGCAGGTAGCCGTCCTCGTCGCGGTCCACGAGGATCTTCTGCTCGCGCAGGGTCTCCACCGGCACCCGGGTCTCGCCGGCCCACTCGCCCAGCGTGTCGTAGTACGAGTCCGGGGTGTCCAGGAACTGGACGCCGGCCGCGCGCATCGCCTTCACGGAGGCGACGATGTCGTTCGTGGCGAGCGCGATGTGCTGGACGCCCGCGCTGCCGTAGAACTCCAGGTACTCGTCGATCTGGGACTTCTTCTTGGCGACGGCCGGCTCGTTGATCGGGAACTTGACCTTGAGGGTGCCGTCCGCGACCACCTTGGACATGAGCGCGGAGTACTCGGTGGCGATGTCGTCGCCCACGAACTCCTTCATGTTGGTGAAGCCCATGACCTTGTTGTAGAAGCCGACCCACTCGTTCATCCGGCCGAGCTCGACGTTGCCGACGCAGTGGTCGATGGCCTGGAAGGTGCGCTTGGCGGGCGGCGCGACGATCGGCTCGGCCGCGGCGTAGCCGGGGAGGTAGGGGCCGTCGTAGCCGCCGCGCTCGACGAGGGTGTGGCGGGTCTTGCCGTACGTGGCGATGGCGGCCAGGACGACGGTGCCGTGCTCGTCCTTCACCTCGTGCGGCTCGGTCAGGCCGTGGGCGCCGTGCTCGACCGCGTAGGCGTACGCGGCGCGGGCGTCCGGGACCTCGATGGCCAGGTCGACGACGCCGTCGCCGTGCTCGTTGACGTGCTCCGCCAGGAAGCGGCCGTGGTCCGTGGCCGGCTTGATGACGGAGGTGAAGACGAAGCGGGCGGAACCGGCGGTCAGGACGTAACTGGCCGTCTCGCGGCTGCCGTTCTCCGGTCCGGAGTAGGCGACCAGCTTCATGCCGAAGGCGGTGGAGTAGTAGTGCGCGGCCTGCTTGGCGTTGCCGACGGCGAAGACGACGGCGTCCATTCCCTTGACCGGGAAGGGGTCGGCCTGCCGTGCACTGTCGGGGGTGCTGTGCATCGTCTCAGTCATGTCCGAAGGTTCTCCCCGCTTCGCAAGGTGCGCAACAGTTTGCGAAATCACTGGGCAGTCTGTGCAGTGGTTGGCCATGATGGGCGGGCTATCTGTACATGCTGACCATCCCTGTGACTCCCCGGAGGCGGACCTTGGCGATCGATCACCTGGACGGGCGGCTCATCGTGCTGCTGGCGCGTGAACCCAGGATCGGGGTACTGGAGGCTTCGCGCAGGCTCGGCGTGGCGCGCGGGACGGTACAGGCGCGCCTCGACCGTCTTCAGTCGAATGGCGTCATCCGCGGATTCGGTCCGGACGTGGACCCGGCGGCCCTCGGCTACCCGGTCACCGCTTTCGCGACGCTGGAGATCAAACAGGGCCAAGGGACCGACGTACGGGCGCACTTGAGTGGCGTACCGGAGGTACTTGAACTGCACACCACCACCGGCCAGGGCGATATGTTCTGCCGGCTCGTGGCCCGTTCCAACGCGGATCTCCAGCGGGTGATCGACCTCGTTGTCGGATTTGATGGCATTGTCCGGGCCTCCACGGCCATCGTCATGGAGAACCCCGTACCCCTGCGCATCATCCCCCTCGTCGAACAGGCGGCGGAGGACGTCAACTGAGCCGAGGAGTGCCGAGTTGAGCTTCTGGGAGTATCTGGGCAATCAGCACCAGCAGCTGCTCACCGACGCGTACCAGCACGTCAGCGCCGTGTTCCAGTGCATGGTCATCGCGACGGCGCTGGGGGTGCTGATCGGCGTCGTCAGCTATCGCAGCGGCTGGGGCGGCTCGCTGGCGATCACCTCGACGGCGGCCATCCTGACCATTCCGTCCCTCGCCGCGATCGGTCTGCTGATCCCGCTGGTCGGACTCGGTGTGGCGCCGACCGTGATCACGCTGACGCTGTACGGGCTGCTGCCCATCGTCCGGAACTCCATCGTCGGGCTGCGCGGCGTCGACCCGGCGCTGGTGGACGCGGCGAAGGGCATCGGGATGTCCCGGCTCGCCCGGCTCGGCAAGGTGGAACTTCCGCTCGCCTGGCCGCCCATCCTCACCGGTATCAGGGTCGCCACCCAGATGCTGATGGGCATCGCCGCCATTGCCGCGTACGCCTCCGGGCCGGGGCTCGGAAACGAGATCTTCCGCGGTATCGCCTCGCTGGGCAGTGCCAACGCGCTCAATCAGGTGCTCGCGGGCACGCTCGGCATCGTCATTCTCGCCCTGATCCTCGACGCCGCGCTGGTGCTGCTGGGGCGTCTGACCATCCCGCGGGGGATCCGTGTCTGAGACCGCGGCGGAAGACGGACAGGAACCCGCAGTCAACGCCACCTCCGGTGCCACCATCCAGCTGGAGAACCTGACCAAGCTCTATCCGGGCAACCCGAGCCCGGCCGTGGACAACGTCTCGATGGACATCAAGGCCGGCGAGACCGTGATCCTCGTCGGCCCGTCCGGCTGCGGGAAGTCGACCACCCTGAAGATGATCAACCGGCTGATCGAGCCGACGTCCGGCCGGATCCGGATCGGCGACGAGGACGTCACCGACATGGATCCGGTGAAGCTGCGCCGGAAGATCGGGTACGCGATCCAGTCGTCCGGGCTCTTCCCGCACATGACGGTCGCGGAGAACATCGCCCTGGTGCCGAAGATGATCGGCTGGTCGAAGTCGAAGGTGAAGGACCGGGTCGAGGAGATGCTCGACCTGGTCGGCCTCGACCCGCGCGAGTACCACGGCCGCTATCCGCGTGCGCTCTCCGGCGGTCAGCAGCAGCGGGTGGGCGTGGCGCGGGCGCTGGCCGCCGATCCGCCGGTGCTGCTGATGGACGAGCCGTTCGGCGCTGTCGACCCGATCACCCGCGACCACCTCCAGGACGAGCTGATCCGGCTCCAGCACGAACTGCACAAGACCATCGTCTTCGTCACCCACGACTTCGACGAGGCCATCAAGCTGGGCGACCGGATCGCCGTGCTGCGCGAGCGCTCCCACATCGCGCAGTTCGACACCCCGGAGGCCATCCTGACCAACCCGACGGACGACTTCGTCTCGGGCTTCGTCGGGGCCGGTGCGGCACTGAAGCGGCTCAACCTCACCCGGGTACGGGACGTGGAGATCGCCGAGTTCCCGACGGTGACGGTCGACGACCCGCTCCAGTCGGTCTTCAACAAACTGGGCGGCGGCCCGCACAACGAACTGCTGATGCTGGACCGCAGGAACCGCCCCTACAAGTGGCTGCGGCGCGGCGACCTGATGCGCGCCCGGGGTTCACTGGCGCGGGCCGGACAGCTCGTGCACGACACGGTGACCAGGGACGCCACGCTGCACGACGCGCTGGAAGCGGTGCTGACCGACAGCGGCGGGCGGGTCGCGGTGACCGGGCGGCGCGGCGAGTTCATCGGGGTCGTCGACATGCACACCCTGATGAACTCCGTGCACGAACTGCTGGAGGCCGACCGGCTCACCGCCATCGAGCACCAGCACGAGCTCCAGGAACTGCGCGGCAACCAGACCGTGCAGGAGCTGGAGGGCGGTGCGGACGTATGACTCCCAGCTCTCGCTCCCCCGGCCCCTCCGACCCCGGCCCCACCGGTCCGGTCCCCGCGTCCGACCGGGACCGCCCGCCGGGCGAGCACGACGTCAAGGGCCACGCCTTCCGTGACGAAGAGGAGGAGGAGCCGCCGCCCGCCGCGGCCCGGCCGGCCCGCCGGATCACCTGGCGCAAGCTGGTGACGGTGCCCGCGGCGCTCGCGGTGGTTCTGATCGTCACCTACGTATGGATCAACAACGTCCACCTCGACGCCATCGCGGAGAACTCACTCGCGGGCGACACCGTCGAACTGCGCTGGTGGCAGCACGTCAGGCTGACCGCCATCTCGACCTTCTGGGTACTGATCATCGCCATTCCGCTGGGCATCGCGCTGACCCGGCGCGGGCTGAACAAGGCCGCCCCGGTGGTCACGGCGATCGCCAACGTCGGTCAGGCGGCCCCGGCGATCGGGCTGCTGGCACTGCTGGTCATCTGGCTGGGCATCGGCCCGTCGACCGCGATCACGGGCATGGTGATCTACGCGGTACTGCCCGTGCTCTCCAACACCGTCGCCGGCCTCAACGCCATCGAGCCGACCCTGGTGGAGGCCTCGCGCGGGATCGGGATGTCCGCGATGGGGACGCTCTCCAAGGTCGAACTGCCGCTCGCGGTGCCGCTGATCCTGGCCGGGGTACGGACCGCGCTGGTGCTCAACGTGGGCACGGCGACCCTGGCGACGTTCGGCGGCGGCGGCGGGCTCGGGGACCTGATCACCTCGGGCATCCAGACCCAGCGGATGCCGGTGCTGGTGCTCGGTTCCGTACTGACGGTGGTGCTGGCGCTGCTGGTGGACTGGCTGGCGTCGCTGGTCGAGGTCGTGCTGACACCGCGCGGACTGGAGGCGGGGGCATGAGGAGGAGGTGGTTGCGTACGGCGTCGGTGGCGGCGGCCGCCCTGGCGCTGGTGCTCTCCGGGTGCGGCCTGAAGAGCGGGTCCCCGATGGTCGACGACGTGAAGCCGGGGTCCGTGGGGAAGGGCGAGCCGCTGGACGGCGCCTCGCTGACCGTCACCTCGAAGAACTTCAGCGAGAACATCATCCTGGGCCAGATGATCGGCCTGATCTTCAAGGCCGCCGGGGCCGAGGTGCTCGACCGGACGAACCTGCCCGGCTCGATCAGCGCGCGCGAGGCGATCCGCCAGGGCGACGCCGATGCGATGTACGAGTACACGGGCACCGCCTGGATCACCTATCTGGGCCATTCGAAGCCGATCGTCAGCCCGCTGAAGCAGTGGGAGGCGGTGCGCGACGCGGACCGGAAGAACGGGGTGACGTGGCTGCCGCAGTCCACCCTGAACAACACGTACGCGCTCGCCATCAGCAAGCGGAACAACGCGAAGTACCACCTGAAGACGCTCTCCGACGTCGCCGCGCTGGCGAAGAAGAACCCCTCGGCGGTGACGGTCTGCGTGGAGAACGAGTTCGCCTCCCGCAACGACGGACTGCCGGGCATGGAGAAGGCGTACGGGATGTCGATCCCCGGCGGCAACATCAAGAAGATGGACGCCGGGATCGTCTACACCCAGGTGTCGAAGTCCAACTCCTGCCTGCTGGGCGAGGTGTTCACCACCGACGGCCGGATCAAGGCGATGGACCTCGATGTGCTGACGGACAACAAGAACTTCTTCCCCAACTACAACGCGGCGCCCGTCATCCACACCCCGACCTTCGAGAAGTACCCGGTGATCGCCGCCCTGCTGGACCCGCTCAGCGCCCGGCTGACCACGGAGGTCGCGCAGCAGCTGAACGCCAAGGTGGACGTCGACGGGGACGACCCGCACAAGGTGGCGAAGGACTGGCTGGTCGCGGAGGGGTTCATCAAGACGGGATGAGGGGCCGCGGCCCGCCCGTCCGTCCACCCATCCACCCCCATCCACCCCCATCCATCCGTCCGTCCGGAGTTACAAAGAAAGCGATGCAAAGAACCTGTTGCAAAGCTTCCTTTGTAACTCTATGGTTGGGGCATGACAGAGAAAGAGGCCGGGGAAGAGGCCGGCCAGGACGGCACCCCCAACATGCACACGGTGGACGCCCGCTCCCTGCGCGGGCTGGCCCATCCCCTGCGGATGCGGCTGCTGACCGCCCTGCGGGAGTTCGGCCCGGCGACCGCGTCCGGCCTGGCGGACCGGCTCGGCGAGTCCAGCGGCGCCACCAGCTACCACCTGCGGCAGCTCGCCTCGTACGGCTTCGTGGAGGACGACCCGGAGCGCGGCAAGGGTCGTGAGCGGTGGTGGAGGGCCGTTCACGGAGGCATGGCGTTCGAACACGGCGCGGACTTCCTCCGCGACCCGGACCCGGAGATCCGAGGCGCCATGGGAGTCGTCCTGCACGAGAGCGCCACCCGGCACGCCCAGGAGCTGAACACCTGGCTCGGCACCACGCACGAGTGGCCCAAGGAGTGGGTGCGCTCCTCCGACCTCAGCGACTTCAAGATGCGCCTCACGCCCGAACTCGCCCTGGAAATGGCGGAGAAGGTCCACGAGCTCATCGAGAGCTACTGGGGGCGGGTCCCGGAGGGAACCGAGGGCTCAGCCCTGGTCCGCACCCACCTGCACGTCTTCCCGCGCCCGACCGAATGACTCGCCGGACGACCCGCCGAACGACCCACCCGGCGACCCCGTTACCGACCGAACGACCGACCTGACCGAGGGGACCACCGAGCCATGCATCCCGAGACGCACCTTCAGCTGCACGCCATCCGTTCCGCCGAACTCCAGCGCCACGCGGCCGACTTCCGCCTCACCCACCCCCGGCCCGGCATCGACACCGCCACCGGCTTCCCCGCCCCGCGCACCGGCCTGCGCACCCGACTGGGCCTGACCATGGTCGAGTTGGGGCTGCGACTGCTGCCGGACGGGTCCGCCGCGCCGTCCCGCACCGCTCGCACGGCGTAGTCCGTGGACGGGGGGAGGAACACACGGAACCGGCTGCCACTCGTCGCCGTACTGTCCGCCAACTCCATATCCACCGCCGGTACTTCACTCACCCTCATCGGTGTTCCGTGGTTCGTCCTGGAAACCACGGGCAGCGCCGGCCGGGCCGGGATCGTCGCCTTCTGCGCGACCCTCCCGATCGTCGTCTCCGCCCTGATCGGCGGGCCCGTCATCGACCGGATCGGCCGCCGCCGGGTCTCCGTCGCCTCCGACACCGCATGCGGACTGGCCGTCGCCGCAGTGCCGTTGCTCCACTACGCCGACGCCCTCGCCTTCTGGATGCTCTGCGCCCTGATGGCCGTCAACGGGCTGTTCCACACACCCGGCAACACCGCGCGCTACGTCCTGGTCCCCGACCTCGCCGAACATGCCGGCACCACGCTCCCCCGCGCCGCCAGCCTCTTCGACGCGGTCTCGCGCGGGGCCAGGATGGTCGGCGCCGCGCTGGCCGGGGTGCTGATCGCGATGGTCGGCGCGGAGACCGTACTGCTGCTGGACGCGGCCACCTTCCTCACCTCCGCCGCGCTCATCGCGGCGGGGCTACGGGGCGTGCGCGCGGCCGAGCCCGCCAGGACCGCCGAACCGGTCTCGCTGCCCACCTACAAGCGCGAACTGCGCGAAGGTTACGCCTACTTGTTCGGCAACCGGCTGCTGCTGGGCGTCGTCGTGATGGTCCTGATCATGAACGGAACCGACCAGGGCTGGGCCGCCGTCCTGCTGCCGGTCCACGCCTCGGCCGAACTCGGCGGAGCCCGGGATCTGGGCCTGCTCACCGCGCTGTTCGGGGCGGGCGGCCTGACCGGGGCCCTGCTGTACGGGGCGGTGGGGCACCGGTACTCGCGGCGGGCCGTGTTCAGCGTCTGCGTGATCCTGTGCGGGGCGCCGAGGTTCCTGGTCGCGGCGCTGACCGGTACGACGTTGCCGCTGGCCGTGACGATGGTGCTGAGCGGGGTCGCGGGCGGCGTGCTGAACCCGATCCTGACGACGGTGATCTACGGGAGCGTCCCCGACGCGCTGCGCAGCCGGGTCTCCGGGGCGATCACCGCCGGCTGCGAGCTGGCCATGCCGGTGGGCGGTCTCGCGGCCGGGCTGCTGGTGGAGAGCGCGGGCGCCTCGGGGGCGCTGCTGGCGATGGGCGGGTGCTACCTGCTCGCGACGCTGAGCCCGCTGGTCTTCCCGGCCTGGCGGACGATGGACGACGAACCGGGCACGGGTCCGGATGAGCCCTCCGACCCCGCGAAGCGGCCGGTCAGCAGCTCGGGACCTTGCCCCCGTGATCCAGTGCCCGCAGCGAGGACACCGCGCCCTTCAGGGTCGTGACCGGGATCAGCCGCAGCCCGTCGGGAAGCTCGGCGTGCGCCTCCTTGCACTCCGCCTTCGGTACGAGGAAGACGCTCGCCCCGTCCCGGCGGGCCGCCTGCGTCTTCAGCGAGACGCCGCCGACCGCGCCGACCTTGCCGTCCGCCTCGATGGTGCCGGTGCCGGCGATGGTGCGGCCACCGGTGAGATCGCCCCCGGAGCCGTCGCCGTCGAGCTTGTCGACGATCCCGAGCGCGAAGAAAAGTCCCGCGCTCGGGCCGCCCACGTCGGCGAGGTGCAGGGTGACGTCGACGGAGCCGGGCTTCCTGCCGAGGTAGTTCAGCGCGGCGTCCACGGCCGAGTCCTGCGACTCCACCATGTCGTCGAGGTTGTGCTTCTCGATCTCCTTCTCGGAGCCGCCGGTCGGGTAGACGGAGTCCCGGGGCATGACCGCCCGATCCGTACGGAACCAGCTGTCGACCACGTCACTGATCCCGACCTCGGCGTCGGGCCCGGTCGCCACGATCGTCGTCATCCGCAGCTGGCCCTTGGTGGGCCGGGTGGGGGTGCCCTCAATGGTGATCACAGGGGCGCCCTTGTCGTCCCCGAGCACATTCGCCGTCGTACCGGGCTGCGCCAGCGTGAACGGCAGCGGCGCGAAGGCGGCCACGCCGAAGAGGGCGAGCACGGGCAGGGCGCAGAGGGCGAGGGTGCGGGGGCGCGAGAGACGTGTGAGCACCCGCCCAATCTAACCGGACCCGCCTGTGCGATGTGCCCTGTCGGGGCGCGGGGTTCCTTGGTGCGGGCTCCGTCCTCAATCGCCGGACGGGCTTAATTGTGCGGGTACCCCGCGGGGTGCGCCCTGCCCGGTGGGTGGGGGGCGGTGCCCCTCCGGGGCGTCTCCTCAAAAATGGCGTGTTCACCCGGGACCGCGAGGGACCCGGGTCGTACGCCATTTCCTACGGGGACTCCCCTGCACGTCCCCACCCCTGCCGCAGACGCGCGACGGCAGGGTTCGGGGGCGTGCAGGGGAGTCCCCGCAGAACGACGAACACAGACCCGGGTACGCAATACGGACCCCCGCACGTTCGTCGTTTGAGGAGACGCCCCGGAGGGACCCCGAACCCCCACCCACCGGACAGGCGGCCCCGCACCCGGCGGAGCACCCGCACCCAAGCCCGTCCGGCGATTGAGGACAAAACCCGCACCCCGGAACCCCGCACCCCGCGTCAGCGAAGCGCGTCCGCCACTTCCCGCGCCGCGTCCACAACGCGGGGGCCGACCCGTTCCGGGACCGCGTCCGCGAGCATCACGACGCCCACGCTGCCCTCGACGCCCGTCACCCCCATCAGCGCGGCCGCCGCGCCGCTCGCCCCGGCCTCCAGCTCACCGTGGGTGAGGGTGAACGCGGTCTCGCCCACCGGCTTCTGCCGGGCCGCGAGGATCGCCCGGCCCGCGGCGCCCCGGTCGAGCGGGTGGCGGAAGCCGGCCCGGTACGCGACGTGGTAGTCCGTCCAGGTCGGTTCGACGACCGCGACGGCCAGCGCGTCCGTGCCGTCGACGAGCGTGAGGTGGGCCGTGGCACCTATGTCCTCCGCCAGCGAGCGGAGCGCGGGCAGCGCGGCCTCGCGGACGAGCGGGTGCACCTGGCGGCCCAGGCGCAGCACGCCCAGGCCGACTCTGGCTCTTCCACCCAAGTCGCGCCGGATCAGGGTGTGTTGCTCCAGGGTGGCGAGCAGACGGTAGACCACGGTGCGGTTGACGCCGAGTTTGTTCGACAACTCGGTGACCGTCAGTCCGTGGTCGGTGTCGGCAAGCAGTTTGAGGACACGCAGTCCCCGGTCGAGCGTCTGCGAGGTCTCCGCGGTCACGACGCCCTCTCCTCTTTGGTGAGCGGCGGCGGCTGGTTCCCACGGGTTGTGCGTCACCGGTCCCAGCGGCGACGCACGGAGAGGCCGCCGGCCTGGCCAAGGCACCGGCTGCGCTCCGCGGCGGCGTTGCCACGGGGCGTTCACATTTTTGGGACAGTAGCGAGCCAGTCCGCTCAGCGGAAGACCTCGTCCAGAATCCGGGCGCCTGCGGAAAAGCGCTTGTGCGTCGCGAGCATAAGTGCCGGTCAGCGGGGCGTCGGCCGGATGGCGCGGATCTACGCGCGTCCATGTCGGCCGACTCCCTCGCGACGCTCCGTACATGAGTTGTGAACCAGCGTTAACTCACCGTGAACAATTGCTGGACGGTTTTACCGTTCACGAGCACTTCGCAGGCCCGGATCGACTTCGTCGCCGGGTCCCGGACGGTGAAGTTGAGGGCGAAGGTGCCGTCGAGGCCGATGATCCGGGTGACGTAGGAGTCGGAGGTCTGCTTCCCGTCCGCGGTGCGTCCGGTCACCGAGACCGTGGCGACGGGTGCGAAGCCCCGGCCGGTCACCTGGACCACCGTGCCGACCGGTCCTTCGGGCGGCGAGAGCGCGAAGGACGGCCCGGCCGGGACCGTGCCGTCCTGGACGGTGAAGGCGGCCGTCTCGGTGCGCGGGTTGACGAGGACCTCGCGGACCCGGATCGCGACGGTGTCGGCCGCCTTGACGGTGAACGTCTGCGAGAACGCCCCGTCGAGGCCGACCACCTTGGTCCGTACCGGGTCGGAGGTCTGTGAGCCGTCCGCCCGCAGCCCGACGATCGACACGGTCGCGACCTTCGCGAAGCCCTGTCCCAGGACGGTGACGGCGGTGCCCTTCGGGCCGGCCGCCGGAGTGAGGACGATGTACGTGGGTGAGACGGTCAGCTGGGTGAGGGCCTCCGAGCTGCCGGCGGTGACGCGGAGCGCGTACACGGCGCGCGGGGTGGAGCCGGCGACGGTGACCGTGCCGCTCAGCTTGCCGTCGGCGGTGATCCGGAGGGTGGAGCCGCTGATCCGGGCCGCGTCGCAGCCGGTGCCGTCGGCGGCGCACAGCGCGGCGGACGGGGTGACGCCGGACGGCCAGCCGTCGCCGGAGACGCCGATGGACCCGCCCGGTTTGACCTTGGCCGTGCCCGCCGAGAGCGTCGCGGTGGCCTCGGTCACGGTGAACGGCGTGGTGAGTACGGTCGCCGGGTCATTGGCCTCGTCGACCTGGACCGAGGCGATCGCCGGGTCCGAGACGGTGAGCTCGACGCGGAACTTCCCGTCGGACCCGCTCTTCACGTAGACGGCGGTGTCGTCGAGGGTCGCCCCGCTCGCGTCGAGGGCGACCGTGTTGATCCACCGGTCCTGGAAGTAGTTGCTGCCGGTGACGGTGATGACGCTGCCGACCGGTCCGCTGCTCCGGGACAGCGCGATGGCGCGGGGCCCGTCGGGGACGAAGGCGCGGACGGTCAGGGGCGCGGTCGTCTCCTTCGTACCGTCGCCGACCTTCACCAGGTACGAGCCGTCCGGCACGGCGCCCGCCTCCGCGAGCACGGCGTTGCCGGTCAGCTGCCCGGAGCCGTCGATCGCGAGGGTGGAGGAGGCGAACTTGGCGGGGTCGCAGCCGCCGCCGTCCGCCGCGCAGAGCGACGGTACGGGGGTGGCGGACGGTGTCCACCGGCTGCCCGTCAGGGTGACCGCGGTGGACGGGCGCACCGGGGTGGTGGGGGCGATCAGCGTGGCCGGCTGTCCGGCGCTGCCCTCCACGGTCACGGTGCCGATGGACCCGCCGCCCGCGGTCACGACGCACGGGGTCTCGTAGGTGCCGCCGAGCACCTTGGTACGGGTGAGGTTGCGCAGCGGGGTGAAGGAGACCGGCCCGCTCGCGTCGGCGGGGACGATGAAGTCCCCTTCGTAGGGTGGGATCTCGATCGGTTTCCCGGACGGGATGTCGAGGGAGACCTGCGGTCCGGTGACGGTCACCGTGCCGGTGGCGCCGCCGGACATGGCGAGGTCGAGGCTCGGGGTGGTGGGCACGTCGTTGAGGCTGAGCCCGCTGGTGGCCGGGGACGGGCCGAGCGTCACCTTGGCGTGGACCTTGCCGCCCGGGTCGACGACGTCGGGGGTGAGTTCGACGTTCATCTGCTGCGGCCCGGTCGCCTCGCCCTGGCCGGCGGGCAGGGTGCAGTGCACGGTCGGGGTGACCGTACCGGCGTGGGCGAGGGGTGCCAGGGCGGCGGATCCGCCGGTCCAGACGAGCAGGGTGGTGGCGCCGAGTGCGACGGCGCGGCGTAATGCCGAGCCACCCGGTCTTCTCGTACCGGCGGATCTGTGATGCGCGAACATGCGGCTCCTCCAAAGGAAGCGGAATGGGAATGATGGGAATGGACTGAATGGTGCGGACGCGGAACGGGAAACGCCCGTCCGCTCCATTGCCGTATGGAGCGGGCGGGCGTCCGGAAGGGATTTCCCCGGTGACCCCTGTTACAGCAGGGTCAGGGTGAGGGTGGCGCTGTAATCTCCGGGCCGGGTGAATTCGGGAACGGTGAGGGCGAGATCCGCGTCGGCGTCGAACTTCCCGCCGGTGAACGGACGTGATCCGTCCGGATCCACCCGGCAGAGGCTCGCCGCCTCGCTCCCGAGCGCCGTGGGCGCTCCGGCCACCGGTGTCCCCACGCTCTCGTCCTGTGCCGAGCAGGCCGGGGTCCACCGCACGGCATAGGCCGGGATGATGTTCCCGTCGGCGCTGGTGAAGCGGCTCAGGGTGGCGGTCAGCGACCATCCGCTGTTGACGCCTCTGGCGTCCTCGACCTCGACCCGGTTGAGCCGGGCCTGCTGCGCACCGTTGTCCGTGCCCAGGACCGTGGTGCCGAAGTCGACGGTGTCACCGGCCTGGGTCATGGACAGCGTCCCGGCCCTGACCTCGGTGGTCAGTTGCTGCTCGGCCGTGCCGCCGTCGCCCCCTCCGCCGCCCTCCTCGGTGACGGTGAACGGCGCCGTGCGGACGGTCGCCGGGTCGTTGGCCTCGTCGGCCTGGACAGCGACGACGGCGTCGGAGATGACGGTGAACTCGACGGCGAAGGTGCCGTCGGAGCCGCTCTTGACGTAGACCGCGCTGTCGTCGAGGCCGGTGCCCGCCGCGTCGAGGCCGATGACGTTGATCCAGCGGTCCGGGTTGTAGTTCCGGCCGCTGACGGTGACGACGCTGCCGACCGGGCCGCTGTCCGCCGACAGCGAGATCTCCCTGTTGCCCGCCGCGACGGCCTTGACGGTGAGGGGGGCGGTGGCCTCCTTCGTGCCGTCGTTGACCTTCACCTCGTACCCGCCGTCGGGCACCGCCCCGGACTCGCCGAGGGTCGCGGTGCCGGTGAGCGTGCCGTAGGAGTCGATCCGCAGGGTGTTGGAGGTGAACTTCAGCGGATCGCAGCCGCCACCGCCCGCCGCGCAGAGCGACGGTACGGGGGTGCTGTCCGGCGTCCACTTCGAACCGCGCAGCTTGACCGCGGTGTTGGGGCGTACCGGGTCGGCGGGGGCGGTCAGGGTGGCGGGCTCGGAGGTGGAGCCCTCCGCCGTGACGGTGCCGACGCTGCCCACGTCGCCGACGACGTCGCACGGTGTCTCGAAGACCGATCCGAGGACCTTGGTCTGGGTGAGGGTGCGGACGGGGGCGAGCGAGATCTCGCCGGAGGCGTCCACCGGAACCAGGAAGTCGCCCTCGTACGCGGGAATCTCGATGGGCTGCCCGGCCGGCACGTCCATGGTGAACTCGGCGCCCCGCACGGTGATGGTGCCGGTGGCCCCGCCGGACATCGCGAGGTCGAGGCTGGGGATGGTCGGCACGTCCTCCAGGGCGATGGCGCTGGTGGCGGGGGACGCGCCGAGCGTCACCTTGGCGTGCACCTTGCCGCCCGGGGCGACGACCGCGGGCGACAGCTCGACGTTCATCTCCTGCGGCCCGGTCGCCTCGCCCTGGCCCGCGGGCAGGGTGCAGTGGACGGTCGGGGTCACCGTGCCGGCCGCGGCCGCCGTCGCGTGGTACGGGGGAAGCGGCGCGGCGGCCCCGACACAGCCCAGCGACAGTACGAAGCAGGCTGCGAGCAGACCGGTCACCCCGGGTCTTCGACGTCGGATCACCTGACACCCTTTCATGGCCCATTGATTGCGCACATTGAGGAGCTCCGGTGCAGAGAAGTCAAGAGAGACCGAATTGATCCTTTCGGAAATGCCCGAAAAGCATTTCAGCACGCGTTTTCGGCACATCCGTTGACATCTTTGAAGATCACCGTTTCACTGCACCCGACATGCCGGGCCCGGCACGCAGATCCGCAGGCTGGTACCGATCCAGCGAATCTGCGGAATTCAACCGGAAGGAGTTCCACCCGTCATGTCGATCTCCTCGCGCCACACCTGGAGCCGAAGACGCCTGCCGCTGGTGGCGGGCGCCACGTGTGCCGTCGGCGCCATGCTCGCGCTGTCGTCCCCGACGGCCTCCGCCGTGGTCCCGCTCACCGCGACGGCGAGCTACGACTGCGGCTCCTGGGGCAGCGGTCTTGCCACCCTGACCGCCGCCGACTCGGGCACCAGTAAGACCATCAAGATCACCTCCACTGCGATCAGGATGCCGGCCGGCACGAGTGCCGACCCGAACAGCATCACGACGACGCTCAAGCTCACCAAGACCTCGGGCGGCGTCACCAGTCAGGTCCAGTTCTCCGCGAAGGCCAACCCCGCTCTCAGCGGCGGCAACCCGATCACCCTCGGACCGCTGAAGCTCACATCCGGCACGCTCGCGGCGGGGGACAGTACCAACTCCACGGTGCTGCCCGCTCCCCCGAGCACCACCAACTGGTCGCTCCAGATCGTGGCCTCGTCCCCGACGTCGGCCACCGTGCCGTGCGTGGCGACGACCACCCAGTCCGCTCCGTTCGTCTGGTAGCGGCGGGCCCCCTCATGGCACCGGCCTCAGCCCGCTGAAGCCGGTCCGCTCATGACACCGGCCCGGGGCGAGGACGGCTGTCCTGTGCCCCGGGCCGGTGCCCGTGCGTCTCCGGTGGGCTCACGTCATGCGGGTGGCCCACTCCTGGACCTTCTTGATCCGCTGCTCGATCTGCCCGGCGGTGGCCTCCGCGCTCGGCGGCCCGCCGCACACCCGCCGCAGCTCGGTGTGGATGACCCCGTGCGGTTTGCCGCTCTGGTGCGTGTAGGCCGACACCATGGTGTTCAGCTGCTTGCGCAGGCTCAGCAGCTGCTTGTGCGTGACCACCGGCCGGTCACCGGCCGGTTTCTCCAGCAGATCGGCCTCGGAGGCCGGCTTCTGGCGGCTGTGCGCGATCTGCCGGGTCTGCCGCTTCTGGAGCAGCAGCTGCACCTGGTCCGGCTCCAGCAGCCCCGGGATCCCGAGGTAGTCCTGCTCCTCCTCGCTGCCCGGGTGCGCCTGCATGCCGAACTCGGCACCGTCGTACAGCACCCGGTCGAAGACCGCGTCGGATTCGAGGGCCTCGAAGGGCAGCTGCTCCTCGGTCTCCTCGTCCTCCAGCTTCTCCGCGTCGGCGAGGAGCTTGTCCTCCTCCGCGAACGGGTTCTCCTCCTCGCTGCCCTTCTTGGGCTTGTCGAGGACGTGGTCCCGTTCGACCTCCATCTCGTTGGCGAAGTCGAGCAGCATCGGGATCGTCGGTACGAAGACGGAGGCGGTCTCGCCGCGCTTGCGGGAGCGCACGAAGCGGCCGACTGCCTGGGCGAAGAAGAGCGGCGTAGAAATGGTGGTGGCGTACACGCCGACCGCGAGGCGCGGTACGTCGACGCCCTCGGACACCATCCGGACGGCGACCATCCAGCGGGAGCCGTCCTCGGTGAACGTGTCGATCCGCTTGGACGCGGCCTTCTCGTCGGACAGGACGACGGTGGCCTTCTCGCCGGTCACCTTCTTGAGGATCTTGGCGTACTCGCGGGCGGACTCCTGGTCGGTCGCGATGACCAGGCCGCCCGCGTCCGGGATGCCCTTGCGGACCTCGGTCAGCCGCTTGTCGGCGGCGCTGAGCACGTTGGGGATCCAGTCACCGGTGGGCGACAGCGCGGTGCGCCACGCCTGCCCGATGGCGTCCTTGGTCATCGGCTCACCGAGCCGGGCGGCGATCTCGTCACCGGCCTTGGTGCGCCAGCGCATGTTGCCGCTGTAGCTGAGGAAGATCACCGGGCGGACCACGCCGTCGGCCAGCGCGTTGCCGTAGCCGTAGGTGTAGTCGGCGGAGGACCGCCGGATGCCGTCGTTCCCCTCCTCGTAGACGACGAAGGGGATCGGGTTGGTGTCGGAGCGGAACGGCGTGCCGGTGAGCGCGAGCCGGCGGGTCGCCGGGTCGAACGCCTCCTGGCACGCCTCGCCCCAGGACTTCGAGTCACCGGCGTGGTGGATCTCGTCGAGGATCACCAGGGTCTTGCGCTGCTCGCACCGGTTGCGGTGCAGCATCGGGCGGACCCCGACACCCGCGTACGTGACGGCGACCCCGTGGTACTCCTTGCTCACGGGGCCGGCGCTGTAGTCGGGGTCGAGCTTGATCCCTATCCGGGCGGCGGCCTCCGCCCACTGCTTCTTGAGGTGCTCGGTCGGTGCCACGACGGTGACCTGCTGCACGACGTGGTGGTGCAGCAGCCATGACGCGAGGGTCAGCGCGAAGGTGGTCTTACCGGCGCCGGGGGTCGCGACGGCGAGGAAATCGCGCGGCTGCTCCTGGATGTACCTCTCCATGGCGCCCTGCTGCCAGGCTCGCAGCTTCCCGGCCGTACCCCAGGGGGCGCGGCCGGGAAAGGCGGGTGAGAGGTGGTGGGAGGCGGTAGTAGTCACGGTCTCCGGTTCGGGTCTCTCGGGTACGTGGAGTGCTGTCCGCACGGGCCGGGACGGGCACGCACGCGATACGACAACCGGGCCACCCTACCGGGGGGCGGGGTGCGATCCGCCCTGGACGGCGCCACCCCGGGGCGAATTGCGACGGCTCTCACACGTGCTCGTCGACCAGATCGCGCAGCCCCTGGGAGATGACCTTCACCTCGTCCGTTTCGCCTGTGGCGACCGCGATGACCAGGCGTTCCGCCGCGTCGATATCGGGGCGGAGATCGACGCCGTTCATCGCGAGGAAGGCCACGCACGACAGCCAGGCGGTGCGCCTGTTGCCGTCGAAGAGCGGATGGTTGATCGCCAGGGACTGGAGCAGTGCGGCCGCCTTGTCCACGACGTCCGGATACGCCTCCTCACCGAACATGGCCGCGGACGGCCGGTGGGCAGCCGATTCGAGCAGGCCAGCATCGCGGACCACGATCTGCATGTCGGGGCAGGCGTGTTCGGCGATGACGAGGATGTCTTCGGAGGAAAGGTAGATACAGCTCACTTGAGCCGCTCCATGAGCTCGCCCCACTTGGCCGCCTGCTCCTTCGCCGTCTTGCGGACGATGGCCTGCTGGGCGGTCCGGGCCAGATAGTCGTCCACGGCCTGGAGCAATATGGCGTGCATGCTCGTGCCCTCCTGCTCGGCGCGCTGCTTGAGTGCTTCGGTCTGGTCGTCACGAAGACGCAGATTCATGGCCATACCAAAACGGTACCACCAGGTGGGGCCAGATCGGTACCACTCAGCGCTCGCGCACCCGCGTAGCCACCCACGCCCCCACCAGCGCGACCCCCGCCATCGGCAGGAACACCACCGCGAACGCCCCCGGGTGGGAGCCGGAGGATCCCGCCTCGACGGCCTCGTGCACGGCCCCCACCGCTCCGCCGCCGAGCGCGCCGAACGCCGCGCCGCCGGCGGCCAGCAGCAGGGCGTTGGAGAGGCCGTCGGAGATCTGCAGGGCCGCGGAGTTCGCCCCGGCCTCGTGTGGTGCGGACAGCTTCAGCAGCAGCACACTGGTCGACGCGGTCACCGTGCCCATGCCGAGGCAGCCGACCGCCCAGGCCGCGGCGACCGTCCAGACGGGCACCCCGTCGATCAGCACGGTGGGCGCGGCCGCGATCGCCGCGGCGACCAGCACCATGCCGGCCACCATCAGCCGCTCGCGGTACGGCTCCAGGCGCGGCCGGGACTGCAGGAACGAGCCCAGCGCCCACGTCCCGCCACCGGCCGCGAGCGACAGCCCGGCCATCGTCGGGGACAGGCCGCGCTGGGTGACCAGCATCAGGGGGACGAACGACTCGGCGGCGATGAAAGACCCGGCCGCCAACCCGCGCAGCAGCACCACGGAGGGCAGCCCGCGCGCCGCCCTTCCGGTGCCACGGGGCAGCAGGCCCCGGATCGCGGGGACGAGCAGGGCGACCCCGGCGACGAGCGGCAGCAGCGAGAACCAGTTCCGCTCCTGCCCGGCGTACTGGAGCAGCCCCGCGCCCAGCGAGATGCCCAGCGCGAGCACGATGCGCCGGCGGTCGAACGCCTCGACGGGCGCTGCCGGGTCCGCGGGCCCGGACGCCATCCGCCGGATCGCGGGCAGCGCGAGCGCCAGCGGGAAGACCACCAGGACCGGGATGCCGACGAAGACCCAGCGCCAGCCCAGGTGCTCGGTCACGCTCCCGGAGGCCAGCGGCCCGACGATGGACGGGATCACCCAGCTCGCGGCGAACCCGGCCATGATCGCGGGCCGCAGCGGCTCCGGGTAGGCCCGGCTGACCACCACGTACAGCGCGACGATCACCAGCCCGCCGCCGAGCCCCTGCACGGCCCGTCCCGCGATGAACATCCACATGGTGCCCGCGGTCCCGGACAGCAGCAGGCCCACCCCGAAGGCGGTGATCCCGGCGGCGAGCGGCCCCAGCGGGCCGCGCCGGTCGGCCCACTGGCCGGAGAGCACCATGGCGAAGAGGCTGGTGGTGAAGTACGCCGAGAACGCGAACGCGTACAGCGGGACGCCGTGCAGCTCACGGGCGGCGACCGGCATCGCGGTCCCCACGGCCGTGGCCTCGAAGGCGATCAGGAACACGACGGAGACCATGCCGATACTGAGCGCCCGGTAGGTCCGCCCGAGCACCCCTTCCGCCGCTCCCACGGCCATGGTCCCGTGCAGGTCATCGATGTCTTCGGGGCGGGCCGAGACCTCGGCGTCACGCGGTTCCAGGGCGGTCATGAACCCTAGAGTAAGGGGCAAAATCGCCCTTGGACCCTGTCGCGAGTCCCTCCCGTTCTGGTCCCTTGGTCGTAGGACCGGACGGCTGTTCGTGAACGGGGTGTGGCAGTCGCGTTGCGGGACGGCCCGCGCTCTTGGCGGCCGTGGTCACGGACGTCTACGGTCGGGACCAGAACAACGCGCGGCCGTGTGCCCGAGAGGCTCAGGGGCTCGACTGCAACTCGAGTTACACCGGTTCGATTCCGGTCACGGCCTCGGTATACGGAACCGCCCGCCCCCTCGTCCGGAAGGACGCGGGGGCGGGCGGTTCCATGTGACGGGTCAGCCGGTCACCCCGGCGTCCGGTACCGGACGGCTGCCGCGCGCCCTGCGCACCGCGTACGCGACGAGGACGACGGCCAGGCTGCCGAGGCTGGTGAACAGCTGGGTGCGCTGGTCACCGATGACGGCCATGGCCACCAGCACCGCGGCGAATCCGGCCATCACCACCCAGGTCAGGTACGGGAAGAGCCACATGCGCAGGGTCAGCCGCTCGGGCTCCTCGCGCTCCAGCCGGCGCCGCATCCGCAGCTGGGAGACGCCGATCATCAGGTACATGAAGATGGCGATCGCTCCGGAGGAGTTCACCAGGTAGGTGAAGACGGTGTCCGGCGACAGGTAGGCCAGGAGCACCGAGATCCAGCCGACCGCGGTTCCGGCCAGGATCGCGCGGGCCGGGACCTGGCGCTTGTTCGTCGCCACCAGCCAGGTGGGGGCGTCGCCGTGGGTGGCGAGCGCCCGCAGCATCCGCGAGGAGACGTAGACCGAGGAGTTGAGCACGCTCAGCACGGCCGTGAGGATCACGATGTCCATCACGACGCCCGCGCCCGGCAGCCCGATGATCTTCCAGGCCGCGACGTACGGACTGGCCAGCACCTTGGCGCTGTCCCACGGAACGATGGTGACGACGAGGACGATGGAGCCGACGTAGAAGAGGATGATCCGCCAGATGATCCCGGTGGTGGCGCGGGCCACCGAGCGCTCGGGCTCCTTGCTCTCGGCGGCGGCGATGGTGACGATCTCGGCTCCGCCGAACGCGAAGATGACCACGACGATCGCGGAGAAGATCGCGGTGAAGCCGTTCGGCGCGAAGCCGCCGTGCGCGGTCAGGTTGGAGAAGTCGAAGGACGAGCCGGGCCAGCCGCCGAAGACGTAGAGACCGCCGACGATCAGGAACGCCACGATCGCGGCGACCTTGACGGAGGAGAACCAGAACTCGAACTCGCCGAACGACTTCACGGAGAGCAGGTTGGTCGCGGTCATCACGACCATCAGGCCCATGGCCAGCACCCAGAGCGGCAGCCCGATCCACGCGTGCAGGATCGCCGCGCCCGCGACGGCCTCCACGGCCACGATGATGACGTAGTAGTACCAGTACAGCCATCCGATGGTGAAGCCCGCCCACGGCCCGATGGCGGTACGGGCGTAGTCGGCGAAGGAGCCCGAGGAGGGCCTCGCCACGACCATCTCACCGAGCATCCGCATGGTGCACAGCACGAGCGCGCCGGCCAGGCAGTACGACACGATCGCGGCGGGCCCCGCGGTCTTGATCACCGAGCCGCTGCCGACGAAAAGGCCGGCGCCTATCGCGCCGCCGATCGCGATCATCGACATGTGGCGGTTGCGCAGCGAACGGCTGAGTTCCGGCTGCGGGCTCTGCGGCGTTTTCTGCGGTGCTTTCTGCGGTGCTTTCTGCGAAGTCTTCTGTGGAGTCTTCCGCGGCGTTCTCTGCGGTACGGAGGAAGTCATGGCAGCTCTCCAGGTCATGGGCAACGTCGTACAGGGCGGGGGAAGCCCCTGGGGGCGGGGGCGTGCGCGCCGTCGGAGCGGCATCCGGGCGGTGCCTGCACGGGCATCGGGCCGCCGGACCGCTGGGCCTCAGGTCCAGTCGCCCTCGCGACCGCCGCCGATCACCCAGCTGAGCGCCCGGAAGCGGCGCAGTGCCGTCCTGGCGTCCGGGGTGTCCATACGGACGGTGCGGGGGCCGGACCGTTCGACTCCGGGCAGTGCGCCCGCGCGGTCCGCGAGGTGCGGGCTGTCCACGTCGACCTCCACCACGTGCGGCACGGGGCGTGCGACGGGCCGGGGCGGGGGCGCCGAGAGGGCCGCCGCGGCCTCGCGGCGGATGTCGGCGCTCGTGACGGCCGGGGTGCGGCAGACGGCGGCGTGCCGGGAGATCGCCCTCTTCACGGTGACGGTCCGGCAGCCGGGGGCGTACCCGGTGGCTTCGCGGCAGGTCACGTCGTCGCCGGTGACCAGGACGACGGGGACGCCGGCCTCTGCGGCGACCAGGGCGTTGAACCCGCCCTCTCCGACGGGCTCGCCGTCGATGCGGACGCCGAGGATGCTGTGCGAGAGGTAGGTGTGCGCGAGGACGCCCTGTTCACCGGCGCCGGTGTGGTAGCCGACGAACGCCACCGCGTCGGGGCCCTCCGCCAGGCCCTCCATCATGCCGAGCGGCTTGTGCCGGCCGACGATCAGGACCGCGCGCGGGTCGAGTTCCTCGATGAGTACGTTGTCCATGCCGCAGTGCGCGTCGTTGACGACGATCTCGTCCGCGCCGGCGTCCGCGAACCCGGCGACGGCGGCGTTGACGTCCTGGGTGAGCAGTCGGCGGAAGCGTTCGTAGCGCGGTGTCCCGGCTGTGACGTCCGCCGGGGAGACGGTGCCCGTCGCCCCTTCCATGTCGGCGGATATGAGGACGTGCTTCACCCCGCCACCTCCTTCTTCGGTGCCTGCTCCGGCCCCCGCGCGCAGAGCGCCACGAGCGCGTCCGCGTGGGAGAGGCCGCTCTCCTCGACGACTTCGCGCACGCTCTGGGCCTCGCGGACCAGGGCGAGGCGGACCTGCCCTGCCGAATCCGTGCGATAACCGTACACAGCGGGTCTGGGCAGGGAGTTGTACGAGAAGTGCGACGAGAAGTAGTACGCCCCGGTGTCGTACAGCGCCACGACGTCACCGGGCTCGACCGCCGGGAGTTCGCGGGCGCTCGCGGTCAGGTCCCCGGCGAAGCAGCACGGTCCGGCGATGTCGACGACGTGGAGCGGCCCCTCCTTGGGCCGGCCCGAGGCGTCGAACACGCCGACGCGCAGGGGCCAGGAGTCGGGCATGAACACCGTGCGGGTGGCCACCTGGGCGCCGGCGTGGGTCACCGCGATCCGCCGGCCGCCGGCCGACTTGGTGTACTCGACGACCGAGGCGATGGTGCCGCTCTTCGCCAGCAGCGAGCGGCCGAACTCGGTGACGAGGGTGTAGCGGCCGTCGAAGAGCCCGGGGGCGGCGGCGCGCAGTTCGGTGACGTAGTCGGTGTAGGTGGGGCGGTCGTCCTCGCTGTCGAAGTTCACGGGCAGGCCGCCGCCGATGTCCAGTCCGGTGATCCGGGCGTGCCCGAGCAGGGTGTTGATCCGTTCCGCCAGCTCGTACGCGGCGCCGACCCCCTGCGCGATGAGCGGCAGCGGGCAGCCCTGGGAGCCGACGTGTGCGTGCAGCCGGTTGAGCCAGGGGCGCGTGGTGAAGGCCTCGATCACCGCGTCGACGGCTCCCGGGTCGCGCAGCGCGACGCCGAATTTGGACGTCGCGGTGGCGGTGCTCATCGCCCCGATGGCCCCGGCCCCGACCTGCGGGTTCACCCGGAGGCCGATGGGTCCGGCGGGCTCGCGGCCGGCCAGCAGGCGGTCGACGCGCTCAAGCTCCTGGAAGTTGTCCAGGTTGATCGCGATGCCGTGCTCAAGGGCGAACTCCAGCTCCTCGACGGTCTTCGCGGGGCTGTCGAACACCAGCCGGTCGTGGCTGAAGCCCGCGGCGAGGGCCTGTTCCAGCTCGCCGGGCGACGCCACCTCGCAGCCCATGCCCGCCTCCGCGAGCAGCCGGAGCACCGGCACCAGGCCGCACGCCTTGGCCGCGAACGTGTGGTGGACCGTGGCCGGCCCCTCGAACGCCTCGTTCAGCGCGTCCACCGCGGCCAGCACCCCGTCGACGTCGAGCAGGCCGACCAGGGGCGAGCCGGGGCCGAGCAGCCCGTCCTCGACGGCACGGGCGAGCGCCGCCTCACGGGCGCGCTTGCGCTGGGGGGCCGGACCGGAAGTCACCTGAACCACACTCCTACGTGATGGGTCGCTCATGCACCGCGCCCGTCGGACCGCGGGCCGTTGTGCCCAGCTTCGGGGCGCGGAGCCCGGCATGTCTTCGTCGCAGGGGACCAGGACCGACCCGTTCTTCTGTGAGCTGTGACAAGTAAACAATCATGAAGATGAGGGCCGGGCGCAGACCGGCAGGACAGAACCGGAATCAGGACCGGAATCAGGACCGGGGTCGGCCGGGCCCGAGGCGCAGGCCGATCTCCGCCAGGAACCGCACCGCCGGATCGGCCAGGTCGACCCCGAACAGCTCCCGCGCCCGCCGCAGCCGGTACCGCAGGGTATTCGGGTGCACGTTGAGGTGTCGCGCGGCGGCGGCCGTGTCGCCGAAGGCGTCGAGGTACGCGGCGACGGACTCGCCGTAGCGCGCCCCGTGCGACCGGTCGTGCTCCAGCATCGCGTGCACCGGCCCCGACGTCTCCTGCCACAGCGGCTCCACCCGGTCCAGCAGCCGCAGCACCGCCGCCTCGGCCGCGACCTCCGCGTACGACGCCACCGCGGAGCCGGCCCCGGCAGGGGTCAGCCGCGCGGCGCGCTCCCGCAGCACCCGCACCACCAGCTCCGCGGCGTCCCGCGAGGCGGGCAGTTCCGTCGGCTCGGAGACCACGGGCCCGGCTCCGGCGAAGACCACGCCCCGGGGCACGGAACGGGCCGTGGCCAGCAGGGTGCGCGCGGGGTCGCTCTCGCCGTCCACGGCCGGCACCAGGACGTACAGCCGCTGCCCGGAACGGGCGGTCACACACCCGGGACGGTAGGCCGCGGCCTGCAGCGCCAGTACGTCGAGCACCCGCTGCACCCGCTGCCCGGCGTCACCCGGCGCGGGCTCCGGCCCGTCGTAGGCCTCCGCCACCAGCACGGCGTACGGCCGGCCCCGGACGAGCCCCACGTCGTACGCCGCCTGCCCGTTGCCCGACAGGAGCGCGTGCACCGAACCCTCGCGCGCCCACGCCGCCGCCCGGCCCCAGGTCCGGTGGTGCGACAGGTGCGGGACGGCGGCGCGGGCCGCCGTCCGCAGCGCCGCCACCGCGTCCTCGGCCAGCGGCCGCCCGTCGGCCGCCGCCCAGATCGAGCCGAGCACCTCGGAGCCGTGCCGCACCGCGACGGCCAGCCGCTCGGCGTACCGCTCGTCCGCGGGGAGCCGCACCACGTCGTCGGTGTTCCACAGCGCCTGGAAGAAGCCGCTCTCCCGCAGTTGGACGACCCGCCAGCGGGGCACCTCCTGGCCGAGGATCGTGAGCCGGCGCATCGGATCGGGCTCGTGGTCCATCCGCGAGTAGGCCAGCACCCGCGACTGCGGGTCCTCAATCGTGATCGCGCCGCCGACGAGGTCCGCCACGGTGTTGGCCAGCCCCGAGAGGTCCCCCAGCCGCAGCCCGTCCACACCGGCCGCGCTCCCTGACCGGTCCGGGACGCTGTGCACCAACGCCGTCCGCAACTGCCCGAGCACCTCGGTCCAGCCCTGCCCGGCCCGCCGGGTCAGCAACGCCGTACGCCCCCGCTCCGCCGCCTCCAGCAACGCCGCCCGCGGCCCCCGCGCGCCGCGCCGCATCACCACGGCCGCCGCTCCGGCACGGTCCGCGGCGCGCAGCACGTCGACCGCCTCGGGCGAGGCGACCTCCACCCCGACGGCGAGCAGGACCAGCCCGGTGGCCGCCCAGGCGTCCTCGTCCCGCTCCTCACCGGAATCGTGCAGCACCACGTCGGACACGGGTACGCCGGTGCCGCACGGCGCCACGACGACATCGAGCGTCCCGGCAGCGATCAGCGCGAGGAGCTGCGCCAGCGTGGGGCCGGGTTCGGGGCGGTCAGCCGAGGAGAGGTGCATCCGCCCATGGTCGCCCCGCACCGCCGCGACCTGCCATGTCCCCGGTCACTACGGGGCAGCGCTCCGGGCTACTTCCGACGCGGGCCGCCGGAGGACCAGAAGTCCGAATGCTCCCGGGGCATCAGCTCCTCCTTCTTCGAACCCCCGGGCTGGCCGGGTGTTCCGGTTGGATAGGTCATCGCGGAGTCCTCGACGCAGCTGAGTCCCGCTTCGACGGAGACGTTGCCGATACTGCCCACTTGCAGGATGACGGCCAGCCCATCGGTTGTCCTGGCCCGGATCCGAGGCACGTCCTTGTCGGAGAAGACGCTGAAATCCCTGGCGCCCTGCTGCTTCCAGTAACGCCGGACCTGTTCCAAGAGCTCACCGCGCCGCTCCTTCGAGACCACAGTGAGGATGTTCCTGCTGCGAAAGACGGTCGTAGTCCCGGTCGGCCGGTTGAGACCGGTACTGCACGCCGATTCCGCAGGGGTGCCGTGAACCCATTTCACCGACGGGTGAATCGCCGCCATCGTGCCGTCGAGAATCACCTCCGCACGCTGCCCGGCCTGCTGCATATCTATCGCGGGCTCCTCCGGCTCCGCCTCGCCCTGACACGCCGCGAGCACCACCACCAGCAACACGCACCCCAGCAACCGCAACGGCCCACTCACACGCATCACCTCGGCACCGGCCTTGGCCCCACCGCCGTTCACGACGTCGACGACCGACGCACTTCGCCGGAGGACCAGAAGTCCGAATGCTCCCGCGGCGTCAGCTCCTCCTTCTTCGAACCCCCGGGCTGGCCGGGCGTCCCAGCCGGATAGGTCATCTCGGAGTCCTCGGCGCAGCTGAGTCCCACATCGACGAACACGTTCCCAATGCTGCCGACTTGCAGCGAGAGGGAGAATCCATCGGCGGTCGTGGCCCGGATCCATGGCATGTTCTTGTCGGATTTCACGCTGAATTCCTGGGCGCCCTGCTGTTCCCAGTACCGCCGGACCTGCTCCAACAGCTCACCGCGCCGCTGCTCGGAGACCACAGTGAGGATGTTCCTACTGCGGACGACGGTCGTGGTGCCGGTCGGTCTGTTGAGGTCGGTGCTGCACGGCTGTTCCATAGGAGTGCCGAAGACCCACTTAACCGGCGGCCGGATCGCCGCCATCGTGCCGCCGAGTATCGCCTCCGAGCGTTGCCCGGCCTGTTGCATATCCATCGCAGGTTCCTCCTGTTTCGCCTTGCCCTGACACGCCGCGAGCACCACCACCAGCAGCACACACCCCAGCAACCGCAACAGCCCACTCACACGCATCACCTCGGCGCCGCCGTCGTGATCTCGTTAGCATGACCGGCCACGACGCTCGCGATGTTGTCCAGGGAAGCTCCGCCCTTGCCCGGTTCGAAGTAGATCGAATGCGCGGGCAGATCGCCGGTCACGAGCCCCATGAGGCCGGTGTCCTCGCCGGGGGCGACGCTGAAGTGATGACCTCCGAAATGGTCGTCGGCCGGATCGGTACCGAACCAGTTCTCCTTGGGGCCGTACTCACTGCCCGGTGCGATGTACTGCAGAGGGTTACCCGTGGGCAGGTTGCTCACCTGGTCGTTCTCCGCCGCACCGACGTAGACGTGATCGGCGCCCACGCCGAGGTCGGCGGCCTTGTCGACGCCGACCCCCGGGCTGCCCACGAGGATCACGTCGTCGGCGGGGATTCCGCCGGGCTGCTGGGTTGCCTCACCCACGGTCAGGGAGCCGTACGAGTGGCCGATGGCCGTCACATGCGGGGACCCGGATTCATGGGTGGCCCGAATGCCATTCAAAAAGCCGTTGTACGCCGGGGCTCCGGCCTTGGCGTCATCGTCCCTCATGACGTCGGTGGCCGACCACTCGACACCGCCCAGCTGCGGTGCGTCATAGCCGAGCCAAACGATGGATGCGGTCGTGGCGCCCGGATATTTCTTGTTCGCGGCGTGCGCCACATTCCACGCCCGCTCCACGTCCGCAGACGCGAAGTGCCCGCTCAGCTTGGTGTTCAGGCCCGGCACATACGCGGAGACGTTCTTCGAGGTGTCCGGGTTGCCGAACGAGACGATGGCGCGGCCGTTGCCCTGCGAGCCGAGGCCTAGGAGATACGGGCGGGGCTCGCGCCCCCGGTCCAGTTGCTGCTGGATGCCCTTCACGCCGTCGATCTTGTCCTTGAGAGCCGCCGCCTCGCCCCCGGTCGCGGATGCGTAGTCGGACTCCAGGCTACTCAACAGCATGGGCAGGTAGGTCCGGTTGGCCCGGTCCCGGTCGGCCATCGGTACGCCGTCCCGGTTGCCGATCTCCTGCGGGTAGTCCTGGATCAGCTCGGCCTGGAGGCTGGGGGAGAGCCCCGCCCACCACGCCTGTACGGCGTCGGGCGACGCCTTTCCGTCCGGCATGCCGAGCTCGGACAGCAGCTCGGTATTGAGTGCGTCAGCTGTCGCCAGTTCCAGCAGGCCGGCGCTCCAGTCACCCTTGGCGCACCGGTTGGCCGCATCGGTGAAGAGTTCGATCGCCGCCGTGTACTCCTTGTCCGCCGCCTGCGCCGCGTTCCAGGCGTCACCGATCCGGTCGGCGTACCCCTGAGCGCGAGCGGCCTGGTCTCGATGCATGATCGCGATGTCGCCCGGCATCATGTGGTCGGCGCCGACAGTCGGGGCAGTGACCGTGCCGTCGTCGGCGACTTTGTATCCGGCGTCCGTGGCGTCCGCGACTGCGTCCGCGAGTCGGCCCTGGTAGGTCAGGAGCGCTTCGCCACAGGCCCTCAACACTTCGCCCACGCCGTCGAGTTCCTGCTTGGCGACGTTCAAGTCCCGCTGCATTCGGGCGAGTCTGTCGTCGGCCGACTCGGCGGTGGCACCGCCCCAGGCCCCGTCCTGACTGAGAGGGCGGTGCAGGTACTTGCCAAAGTCGCCTGCGTGAGTGGTGAACTGCTCCGCCAACGCGTCCCAGGCATCGCCGGCGTCGGTCAGCAGGAGTGGCTTGGCATCACGGAGCTCCGAGACTCGCATGCCTCAGTACCTCCCGTAGAGGCCGGGTGCGGGGCTGAAGCCCGGAGCGTAGGGGCCCCGGAACGCCTTGCGCCGCTCCTGGTCCTCGTCCGTGAGGCTCTTACCTGAGCCACTGACCGCGTCCGCCGCGCCTCCCACCATGCCCGCCAGTGAACGCAACGCCTTCGTCCACGCCTCCAGGCAGTCGTCAATCGCCTGGGCGGACTGGAAACCGACCAGTCCGGCGACGGCCGTATCCGTCGGCGTGAACAGGGCTTTGACGTCATCCGGTATGTCGTGGGCAACCTTGCGAGCGGCCGCGGCCGCCTTATGTACCTCGCTCGGTTCGATCCATAACCCTCGCGTCGCACCGCCGATCGGTGTGGACATGAGTTCCCCCCATGGTCGCTTGGTAGCTGGCGATCCATAGGCTAGAGACACGTTCGTCCCCGGCCCTGAGTACGCGTACTCAGGACCGGGGACGAGCAGTCGCGAAGTGCCGTGCCCCCGTGATGGTGCAGGCTCCGTGCCCCGCAGGGCTCAGGACCTGACCGTCGCCACCGCTGCCTGCGGCCGGATCGGGAGGCGGTTGACCGGGCGACCGGTGGCCGAGCGGACCGCCGCCGCCACCGCGGCCGGGGAGGTCACCACGGGGACCGCGGAGGCGGGTTTGGCGCCGAACGGGGCCACCACGTCGCGCTCCTCGACGAGTCGGACGATGCGGATGTCCGGCGCGTCGAGGGAGGTCGGCAGGGCGTAACCCGTGAGGTCGGGGTGGCGGATGAGGCCGCGGGCGGTGCGGAGGTTCTCCGTGAGGGCGGTGCCGATGCCCTGGGTGATGCCCGCCTCGATCCGGGTCGCCAGCTGGGACGGGTTGAGGACCCGGCCGACGTCCTGGGCGACGGCCATCTCCACGACGCGGACCGAGCCGAGCTCGATGTCGACGTCCACCACGGCCCGGATCGCGCAGAAGGCGAGGCCGACGAAGGCGTCGCCCTGGCCGGACTCGTCCAACGGCTCCGTGGGGTGGGGGCGGCACTGGGCGGTGGCCCAGAGCTCCTTGCCGTCCATCGCCTCCATGACGGTCGTCGAGAGCACCCCGTCGTAACTGGTGATCTTGCCGTCGGCGATCTGGAGCAGTTCGGTGGACATGCCGAACTGGTGGGCCAACGGCTGGAGCAGCTGGGTGCGGACCATCTTCGCGGCGCGTTCAACGGCTCCGGCCGAGACCCAGGTGTGACGGCCGTGCGTGGCCGGTCCCGCGGGGGGCTGGTCGGTGTCGACGGAGGCCACGTGGACCTCCTCGATGCCCAGGGTCTCCTGGACGACCTGGCGGGCCAGTGTCGAGAAGCCCTGGCCCGTCTCGACGGCGGCGCAGATGACGGTGGCGACCCCGTCGTGGACCCGGACCGTCGCCGTGGAGACCTCGTCCGCGCCCTCCGCACCGAGCATGTGGACCATGCCCAGCGCGTAGCCCACCCCGCGCCGCACCGCGCCGGGTTCGCCCGCGCCCTCCGGGCCGCCCGGGAGCAGCCAGTCGTCCTCCGGGGAGTCCTTGGGGAGCGAGGGGAGCCGGAAGTCCCGTACCGCGCGCAGGAGTTCCGCGACGGGGGCCGGGCAGGTCACGGTCTGTCCGGTGGGCAGGATGTCGCCGGTGGACAGGGCGTTGCGGAGCCGCAGTTCGGCCGGGTCGAGGGAGAGCTTGGCGGCCAGCTTGTCCATCTGGCCCTCGTACGCGGCGCAGACCTGCATCGCGCCCTCGCCCCGGACGTGGCCGGACGGCGGGTTGTTCGTACGGACGGCCCAGCCCTCGATGAAGGCGTGCGGGACGACGTAGGGGCCGCAGGCGAACGCGACGGCGGCGGCCAGCGATTCGGAGGAGTCGTCGGCGTACGCGCCCGCGTCGAGGAGGATCTGCGCCTCGACCTTCACCAACCGGCCCTCGGCGTCGGCGTGGTGGCGGTAGCGGAGCAGCGTCGGGTGGCGGTGCGCGTGGCCGAGGAAGGACTCCTCGCGGGTGGCGGCCAGCTTGACCGGGCAGCCGGTGCGCAGGGCGAGCAGCCCCAGCGGGAGCTGGAATCCGGGGTCCTCGCGGTCGCCGGTGGCGCCGGGGACGCCGGTCACGACGACCTTCACCCGGTCCGGTTCGAGGCCGAAGCAGGCGGCGGCGAGGTCGCGGTCGGTGTGCGGGTCGGTGGAGGCGGTGTAGATCTCGACGCCGCCGTCGGGGCGGGGCACGGCGAGCCCGGCCTCGGCACCGATCGGCGCCGGGTCCTGGCGGCCGATGCGGTACAGCCCCTCGACGATCACCTCGCCCACGATCTCCGGGTCGCCGTAGCGCAGCGGGATGTGGCGGATCAGGTTGCCGTCGGGGTGCAGCGGTTCCGCGGCGAAGGCCTTCTCCGGGTCGGTGACCGGTTCCAGCACCTCGTACTCGACGGCGATGGCGGCGGCGGCCAGCCTGGCGGTGTCGGGGTGGTCGGCGGCGACCGCGGCGATCGGCTCGCCGTGGTGGCGGACCAGCTCGGAGGCGAAGACGGGACGGTCCACGACGCGGCGTCCGTAGGCGCTCTCGCCGGGTACGTCCTCATGGGTGACGACCGCGCGTACGCCCGGCATCTCTACGGCGGCCGAGGTGTCGATCGACAGGATGCGCGCGTGCGGGTGCGGGGAGCGGAGCACGGCCGCCCAGAGCAGTCCCTCGGCCCACAGGTCGGCGGCGTACGGGAAGGTGCCCTCGGTCTTGGGGCGGGCGTCGGCCGGCGGCAGCGAGGCGCCGAGGCCGAACACCGGCTGCTCGCCCTCGGGGCCGTCGGGCCCGTCCAGTGAGGGGATGCTGATCGCCGTGTGGGTCGCGCCGCCCGCGGTGGCTGCGTCGTTGCTCACGCCATGCCTCCGTCCTGCAGATGGGCCTGCACACTACCCGCGCCGGGGGGCGCCTGGTGCGGGATGCGTGCCTCGTCCTGTTTCGCGGACTGTTCCGTGGGCTGTCCCGTGGACTGTCCCGTGGACTGTTCCGCGGATTCCGGTGCGGGTGCGGAGGCCGCCTCACGGCCCGCGATGACCTCGTTCACGGCGTCGAGCACCCCCCGGTAGCCGGAGCAGCGGCAGAGGTTGCCGCAGAGTGCCTGACGGGTCTCCAGCTCGCTGGGGGCGTGGTTGCCCTCCAGCAGGTCGTGGACGGTCATGGCCATTCCGGGGATGCAGAAGCCGCACTGGACGGCGCCGCAGTCGGCCAGCGCCCGCTGGACGTCGGACGGTTCGCCGTCGACGGCCAGGCCCTCGACGGTCCGCACCTCGCTGCCCGCCGCGGTGGCCGCGGGGACCAGGCAGGAGGCGACGAGCCGGCCGTCCACCTGGACGTTGCAGGCACCGCACTCGCCCTGTGAGCAGCCGTCCTTGGCCCCGGCGAGGCCGAGGCGCTCGCGCAGTACGTAGAGCAGCGACTCACCGATCCAGGCGTCGGTGACGGGCCGGTCGACGCCGTTCACGTGCAGCGCGTACGAGACGGAGGGGTGCTCGCTGGGCAGGTCGAGCCGGGGGGCCGGGGCGGCCTCCGGGTCCGTGACGTCGGGATCGGCGTCGAGATCAGGGGCGAGGTCGGGGGTGGGGGCGGGGTCTGTGACTCGGGGATCCGTGGCGTCGGCTTCGGCTTCGGCTTCGGCGGGCGTGTCCGCCGCGTCCGGGGCCGTGACATCGGTGTCCGGTGCCGCTTCGGCGTCCGTGGCCCCGGTGTCCGGCGCGTCCTCTGCGACCGGCTCCGCGACCGGGTCCGCAGCAGGTTCCGCCACCGGCTCCGTGCCTGGCTCCGTGACCGGTTCGGCCGGGCCGGGGTGCTCCATGGCGGGCTGCGACGCGTCCTGGAGGGCTGCCTCCGGCGGGACTTCGTGCGCGTCCGCCGCGCCGTCCGGCGCGTCCGGTGTCCCGTCGTGGTCCGCCCCCCGCGGCGGGGCGTTGTCCCCGGCCGGGGGTTCGGGCTCGCGCGTCGCCCAGGGGGCGGGCGCGCCGCCGGGCAGGGTGGCCGGCGGGGTGCGGTCCGCGTACCAGGCGGCCGCCGCGGAGGGGGAGAACTCGCCGGACTCCTCGGGGAGATCGCCGTCGGCGACCGGGATCTGCCACTGGCCGGTGTGCCCGGCCGGTTCCGCGGACTCGGCGGACTCCGCGAAGTTCCACTGGCCGGTGGCGGCCCGGTCCTCGCGGTACCGGTCCGGGTACTGCTCCCCCGGCGGGTGCGGCTGGTACGGGGTCTGCTGGTATCCGTACGGCGCCTGCTGCTGGTTCGGGTCGGGCCAGTGCACCGCCTCGGGGGCGGGCTGCTCCGCGCCCGGGGCGTGGTCCTGCCCGTCGCCCCGGCTGTCCTGCCCGTCCGGTGTCCGGACGACCCAGCTGCCGGTGGCCGCCGGGTCGATCCCGGCGGCCGGGGTCAGCGGCAGGATCATCGGCGGTACGTAGCCCTGGCCGGGCGCGGCCAGCGGGATGTTCGCCAGGTCCTCCGGCGGCAGGTGGACGAAGGCGGTCGACTCGCCGTCGTACTCACCGCTCTGGGGGATCGGCTCCCATCCCCCGTGCTGTTCGGTGTGGTCCTCGTTGCTCACGACAGTGCCCTCCCCAGCGCGCGTCGGGCCAGCGCTGCGACGGTGCGCCGCAGGTGCAGTACGGCGGGGGACAGCGGTGGCGCCTCTCCCCCGTCGGCGGGCGGTGGCTCGTCCGGGATGCACGCCGCGGCGACGTACTCGCCGAAGGCGGCCAGCGCGTCGGGCGCCAGGCCCCGTTCGCCGTCCCAGTCGATCAGCGAGGCGATCCAGCGTTCGGCCTCCAGCGGCCGCAGCGGCATCGGCGCGATGGCGCCGACCGCGCAGCGCACTCCGCGCCGGGCCGGGTCGAGGACGATCGCGACGGAGGCGGTGGCCCGGCCGGGGCCGGTGCGTCCGGTCGCCTTGAGGAAGACCTGCGGGGCGTGCAGCAGGGGTACCCGGACGAAGCCGATCAGCTCTGCGGGCTCCAGCATCTCGCGGCCGGCCAGCAGGTGCGAGACCGGGATCTCGCGGCGGGCGCCGCCGGGGCCGGCGATGACCAGCTCGGCCTCCAGCGCGGCCAGGACCGGCAGGGCGTCCCCGGTCGGGGCGGCGGTGGCGATGTTGCCGCCGAGCGTCCCGGCGTTGCGGATCTGCGGCGGGCCGGCGGCGCGGGCGGAGGCGGCCAGGGCGGGGATGAGGGCGGCGAAGTCGGGGCGGCCCATCCGGGCGTGGGTGAGCCCGGCGCCGAGGAGGGCGTGACCGTCCTGGTAGTGCCAGCCCCTCAGTTCGCTGATCCGGCCGAGTCCGACCAGGCCGGAGGGGCGCAGGAGGCCCTTGTTGACGGCCGACATCAGGTCCGTGCCGCCTGCCACGGGGACGGCGGCAGGCATGGCACCGAGTGCCGCCACTGCCTCGTCCAGCGAGGCAGGCAGCGTGACGGACTGCGTCGCCTGCGGTGCTTGCGTGGTCAACCCAGCTGCCCCTTCCCGGTGTCCCGGCTGTCCCGTCTGTTTCGCCGTACGGTACGTGCTCAAAGCCTGGACGTGGCAACTCTGGCACATCTTCGGACCGGCCCGACGCGAGGGTCCGCGAAGGGAGTATCCGTCCCTGGCCAGGGGGATGATCCCGATTCGCACCTCTTCGGAGTGGAGTGCGAATTGCCACTATTCAGCGAGCTTGTACGACTTATTCCGTTCCACGGAAGTGTCAACGGAGGAGAACGGCGGAGTTCGACGGGAGAGCCCGGAGAGCACCGGGAAGGGACCGGTAAGGGAGAGGTCTCACACGCGCGGGGGCGCTCCCTCGAGCGGGCGGCCGAGGATGCCGGGCCGCCGCTGCCACGGCAACGGGCCGCTCGACGGCCGGTAGTCGACACCCAGCGCGTCGAGTCGCGCGTAATGCGCGGTCATCCGCCGCTCGAAGCCGGCGAAGTCCCGTTCCTCCGGGGCGGGCAGGGCCGACCAGGCGACCTCCGCGAAGGCGGCCAGCCGCGGGAAGACCTGGTAGTCGACCCGGGCCCGGTTCTGCATGACCTCGGTCCAGACGTTGGCCTGGGTGCCCAGGACGTGCCGGGCCGCCTCCTCGGAGAGGCCCGGCGGAACGGGTTCGAAGCGGTAGACGTCCTCCAGGGTGCGGACGTAACCGATCGGCATCGGCTCGTCGGGGCCGCCGTCCTGACGGTGGTCCAGGTAGACCTGCTGCTCCGGGCACATCACGACGTCGTGCCCGGCCTCCGCGGCGGCGATGCCGCCCCCGTAGCCGCGCCACGAGGAGACGGCCGCGCCCTCGGCGAGTCCGCCCTCCAGGATCTCGTCCCAGCCGATCAGGCGGCGGCCCCGTGCGGTGAGCCAGCTGTCGAAGTGCCGGATGAACCAGGACTGGAGCTCGTCCTCGTCGGCCAGGCCGAGTTCCTTGATGCGGGCCTGGGCCGCGGGCGAGCGCTTCCACTGGTCCTTGGGGCACTCGTCGCCGCCGACGTGGATGAACGGCGAGGTGGCGGCGGGGAAGAGTTCGAGGACCTCCTCGAAGACGCCCTCGAAGAAGCGCAGGGTCTGCTCGGTGGGGGCGAGGACGTTCGGGGCGACGCCCCAGTCGTCCCAGACGGTCAGGGCGGTGGTGTCGATGACGTCGGTGTTGCCCAGCTCCGGGTAGGCGGTGATGGTCGCCTGCGAGTGGCCCGGGATGTCGATCTCGGGGACGACCCGGATGTGCCGGGCGGCGGCGTACGCCACGATCTCGCGGATGTCGTCCTGGGTGTAGAAACCGCCGTGCGGGGTCTCGTCCCAGAGTTCGGAGGCCCGGTGGCCGTGCTTGGTGCGCGAGCGCCACGCGCCGGCCTCGGTCAGGCGCGGGTGGCGCTTGATCTCGATGCGCCAGCCCTGGTCGTCGGTGAGGTGGAAGTGGAAGACGTTCAGCTTGTGGGCGGCGAGGAGGTCGAGGTAGCGCAGGACGTCGGTCTTGGGCATGAAGTGCCGTGACACGTCGAGCATCATGCCGCGCCAGCCGAAGCGCGGTCCGTCCTCGATGTCGGTGAACCCGAAGCCGGGCCGGGCGGCGCCGTCCACGGGCGCCCGGCGGAACGCCTCGGGCCCGAGCAGCTGACGCAGCGTCTGCGCGCCCCAGAACACCCCGGCGGGGCTGCCCCCGGTGATCGCGACGCTGTTGCCGGGCAGGGTGGTCAGCCGGTACGCCTCGGGCTCCAGGGCGGAGTCGGTCAGCAGCCGGACGGACTGCTCCGCGCCCTCCGCGGCGGGGGCGAGCGACAGGCCGAAGGCGGCGCCGAGCGTGGCGCGCAGCCAGCGCTCTGTGGTCTCGGTGCCGGGCGCCGCCGTGATGGTGGTGGACGCGTCCAGGACGAATCCGCCCCCGCCCTGGTCACCGGGGCCACCGGCGCGCACGGGGGCCGGGATCAGTTCCATGTCCATGAGGTCAGTCCTTAACCGCTCCGCCCAGTCCCGAGACCAGGCGTCGCTGTACGAGTACGAAGAAGACCAGCACGGGGATGGTCATCACCGTCGAGGCTGCCATGATCCCTCCCCAGTCGTTCTCATCGGGTTTGAAGAAGACCAGCAGCGCCATCGGGAGCGTCGACTGGGAGGTGTCGCTGATGATGAACGACTTCGCGAAGAGGAAGTCGTTCCAGGTCGAGATGAACGAGAAGACGCTCGTCGCGACCAGTCCCGGGAAGACCAGTGGGAAGAGGATCTGCCACAGGAAGCGGGCCCGGCTCGCGCCGTCGATGTACGCCGCCTCCTCCAGGGCGTCCGGGACGGCCTTGACGAAGCCGCGCAGCATCCAGATCGCGAACGGCAGCGAGAAGGCCAGGTGCGGCAGGATCAGCGAGCCGAGCGTGTTCAGCTGGCCGAAGTCGCGCATCAGGAAGAACAGCGGGATCGTCAGCGCCTCGACCGGCACCATCTGCGCGACCAGGAACATGATCAGCAGGGTGGTGCGGAAGCGGAACCGGAACCGGGTGACCGCCGTCGCCGCCAGGAAGGCGATCAGCGCGGAGACGATGACGACCGTGCCGGCGACGATCAGGCTGTTGAGGAAGTAGCGCCCGAAGTCCTGCTGCTGGAAGACCCGGCGGAAGGAGTCCAGGGACGGCGACAGCGTCCAGGGCCTCGGGTGCGCGGACTGGACCTCTCCGGCCGGCTTGAAGGCCGAGAGCACCATCCAGTACAGCGGGAAGGCCACGACGACGGCGATCAGCAGCGCCGCCGCCTCGGCGGCGAGCCGGCCGGGCCGGCGGACGCGCGACAGGGACGGCAGGCTCACAGTTCCTCCCCCTGGCGCCTCACCAGGCGCAGATAGACCAGCGTGACCGCCAGCAGGATGACCAGCATCACGACACCGATGGCCGAGCCGAGGCTGTACTGCGAGGACGCGAACGCCTTCTGGTAGGCGTACACGTTGAGCACCAGGTTCTGCCCGGCGATGCCGCCGCCGTTGGTCATCACGTAGATCTGCGTGAAGACCTTGAAGTCCCAGATGATCGACTGGATGGTGACGACGATCAGGATCGGCCGCAGCATCGGCGCCATGACGGAGCGCCAGATCCGCCACTGCGAGGCGCCGTCCAGCGCCGCCGCCTCCAGCACCTCGGTGGGGATCGCCCGGATGCCCGCGTACACGGTGACCATCACGAACGGGAACGAGCACCACAGGACTTCGAGGAGCACCAGTGCGAAGGCGCTGTAGCGCCCGTACGTCCACGAGAAGTCACCGAGCCCCAGCACCCGGTTGACCGGTCCGAAGTCGGCGTCGAAGAGGAAGACCCAGACGGTCGAACCGGTGATCGCCGGGGTCGCCCAGGCGCCGAGCGCGGCCATCATCAGCGCGAGCCGGGGCAGGGCCCGTACCCGGGTGAGCAGGACGGCCAGGGCGCAGCCGACCAGCAGGGTAGCCAGCACGCACAGGGTGGCGAAGACCACGGTGGCCGCCAGCACCTGCCAGAACTGGCTGTCCCGGAAGAGCGTCGCGTAGTTGCCGAACCCCTGGAAGGTGGCCGGTTCGCCGCCGCTGACCTGGGCCTGGGTGTACTCCAGGAAGGAGATCAGGCCGAGTTGGTAGATCGGGTAGACCAGCAGCCCGCCCAGCAGGACGAGCGCGGGCAGGAGGTAGAGCCAGGGGGTCCAGCCGGACCGCCGGGCCGGGGAGACCGGGGGGCGGTGCCGGCGCGGACGGGGGGTGGCCCCGCCCGTGCCGGGTGCGCCCGGCGCCTTGTACGCCGTGCTGTTCGCCGTCATCGTCAGCCCGCGGCGGCGAACGCTGCGTCCATCTTCTTCGCCGCGTCGTCCGAGGCGCCGGCCACGTCCTTACGGCCGCTGACGATCTCCTGGAACATCGTCGGCAGGATCAGCGAGGAGTCGATCTGGCCCCAGGCGGCCGAGGCGGGGACGAACTTGGCGCCCGCGCCGAGCGTCCTGACGAACGGTTCGACGAACGGCTCCTTCTTCGCGGCCGCGTCCAGCACGTCCGTGTACGTCGGCAGGAAGCCCATCGCGTCGAACATCTTCGCCTGGGTCTCCTTGCCGGTCAGCGACTTCATCAGGTCGACGGCGAGGGTGCGGTGCTTGCTGCTCTTCAGCACGCCGATGTTGTTGCCGCCCGCGAACGCGGGGGCGACGGAGCCCTCGGCCACGCCGGGCAGCGGGACGACCGCGTACTTGCCCTTCACCGTGCCCGCCTCGACGGCCGCGTGGCTGAAGTCGCCGCCGATGGCCATGGCGGCCTTGCCGGCGGCGAAGGCGGTGACGGTCGCGTTGCCGCCCATGGCCGCGCACTTGGCGGCCGGGCAGTTGGCGCCGCCGAAGAGCGAGGTGTAGGCGGCGATGCCCTTGCGGGCCTTCTCGCTGTTGATGGCCGCCTTGTACGAAGTCCCGCCGCCCGTGGCCAGTTCGCCGCCGTTGGCCCAGATGAACGGCATCGCGCCGTAGGTGTACGCGCCGCCCACCGCGAGCCCGTAGAGGTCCGGCTTCTTCTTGTGGATCTTCTTGGCGGTGGAGATCAGCTCCGCCTGGGACTTGGGCGCCTCGATCCCCAGGTCCTCGAAGACGTCGGTGCGGTAGTAGAGCGCCCGGACGCCGACGAAGAGCGGGGCCCCGTAGATCTTTCCGTCGACCGTCACGGACTGCTTGGCCGTGGGGTCGGTGTCCTTGGCGTCCGCCCACGCGCCGAACTCGGCGCTGATGTCGGCCAGTCCGCCGTCCTTCACGTAGCCGGCGGTGTCGGTGTTGCCGTACTCGATCAGGTCCGGGGCGCTCTTGGGGTCGTTGAACGCGGCCTTGACGCGCTGGGCGCGGGTGTCGACGGGTATGTACTCGATCTCGGCCTTCGCGTCCTTGTGGGCCTTCCGGAAGTCCGCGACCGCGGCGTCGACGACCTTCTCCTTGGGCTTGTTGCCCACCTCCTGGAACAGCCAGACGCGCAGTGTGCCGGTCTTCTCGTCCCCCTTGGCGCCGGTGTCGGAGGTCTGCGGCGCGCAGGCGGTGGCGGTGAGACCCGCCAGCACAAGCGCCGCAGCCGGGGCGGCAATTCGGGCAGAAAGCTTCATCCGGACCCCTACCGGTAGGCGTTGCAACATACGCAACGCGCGTTTCGTTCTGCACAACTTGCAGGAGGGTAGGTCTAGACGAAGTCGCCGACAAGTGGTCTCAACCACTCTGTGACCCGCGGGCGCAGCCCGTGCGACGCGGCGGGCCCGGAACGGCGAAGAACCCCCGGGGCACGCGGCTGCGTGCCCCGGGGGTTCTCCCGGACAGGTCGGTTCTGCTGCTGCGGACAGAAAGTGTCGGCCTACTACTTCTTGTCCTTGCCGCCCTTGCCCTTGTCCTTGTCGCCGCCGGCGCCCATGGACTCGTAGATCTCCTTGCACATGGGACACACCGGGTACTTCTTGGGATCGCGCCCCGGCACCCAGACCTTGCCGCACAGCGCCACCACGGGGGTGCCCTCCAGGGCACTCGCCATGATCTTGTCCTTCTGGACGTAATGGGCGTAGCGCTCGTGGTCGCCGTCGCCGTTCGACACCTGTGGCGTCGGCTCCACGAGGGTTCCCGTACCTGCCCCGCGATCGGGCTCAAGAGTGCTCATAACCGCCAAGCGTACTGAAAGCCCGGCGGATCAGTTCAGCGAAGGGTCGTCCGGGTACGTGGCGACCATGGCCAGTTCGCTGCGCTGTCGGCGCAGGACGGCCCTCCAGAGACCCTCCGGACGCGGGGACGAGACATCCCCCGGCTCCGACTCGACGACGTACCAGGCGCCCTCGGAGAGTTCCGCCTCCAGCTGCCCCGGCCCCCAGCCGGCGTACCCGGCGAAGATCCGCAGCGAGCCGAGGGCCGGCGCCAGCAGCTCGGGCGGCGCCTCCAGGTCCACCAGGCCGATCGCCCCGTGCACCCGGCGCCAGCCGAGCGGGCCCTCCTCCCCGGGGATCACCGCCACCCCCAGCGCCGAGTCGAGGGAGACCGGGCCGCCCTGGAAGACGACACCGGGTTCGCCGGCCAGTCCGGCCCAGGACAGCAGGATGTCGGCGACGCCCACCGGGGTCGGGCGGTTCAGGACAACGCCGAGCGAGCCCTCCTCGTCGTGGTCGAGGAGCAGCACCACCGCGCGGTCGAAATTCGGGTCCGCCAGGGCGGGTGCGGCCACGAGCAGCCGCCCTGTGAGCGAGGACACCTCGGTCATGCCAGAAATGATCCCGCATGTTCGGCGTTCGTGGGGGCCAAGTCGACCGGCAGCCGCCCTGCGCGCCCGAGCGCAGCTCAGGGCGCACGGGTGCACGGGGAGCGCACGGCCGGGCACCCGTGCGGACGGTGACCCTCCGCGAGATCCAGGACGCGGAGCGTGTTGTGGCGGATTCATGACGTTCGCGTACCCCCCGCTTTCTTACGGAAGGGGGGTGCGCGGCCATTACCCTTTCGATTGGCCCCCTGCCCGACCACTCCGGAACGCGAGATTCATGACCGGCACAGACGATGTCCTGCTTGTCCACGGCGGAACCCCGCTGGAGGGCGAGATCCGCGTCCGAGGCGCCAAGAACCTGGTGCCGAAGGCAATGGTCGCCGCGCTGCTCGGCAGCGGGCCCAGCCGGCTGCGCAACGTGCCCGACATCCGCGATGTGCGGGTGGTCCGGGGGCTTCTGCAGCTGCACGGCGTGACGGTCCGTCCGGGTGACGAACCGGGCGAGCTGATCCTGGACCCCACCCACGTCGAGAGCGCGAACGTCGCCGACATCGACGCCCACGCGGGCTCGTCGCGCATCCCGATCCTCTTCTGCGGCCCGCTGCTGCACCGGCTGGGCCACGCGTTCATCCCGGGGCTCGGCGGCTGCGACATCGGCGGCCGGCCGATCGACTTCCACTTCGACGTGCTGCGCCAGTTCGGCGCGACGATCGAGAAGCGGGCGGACGGCCAGTACCTGGAGGCCCCGCAGCGGCTGCGCGGCACCAAGATCCGACTGCCGTACCCGTCGGTGGGCTCGACCGAGCAGGTGCTGCTGACGGCCGTGCTGGCCGAGGGCGTCACCGAGCTGTCCAACGCGGCCGTGGAGCCGGAGATCGAGGACCTCATCTGCGTACTGCAGAAGATGGGCGCGATCATCTCCCTGGACACCGACCGGACCATCCGGATCACCGGTGTCGACCGGCTGGAGGGCTACACGCACCGGGCCATCCCGGACCGTCTGGAGGCCGCCTCCTGGGCGTCCGCGGCGCTGGCGACCGAGGGCAACATCTACGTCCACGGGGCGCAGCAGCGCTCGATGATGACGTTCCTGAACACCTTCCGCCGGGTCGGCGGCGCCTTCGAGATCGACGACGAGGGCATCCGGTTCTGGCATCCGGGCGGCGCGCTGAACGCCATCGCGCTGGAGACGGACGTGCACCCCGGTTTCCAGACCGACTGGCAGCAGCCGCTGGTCGTGGCGCTGACGCAGGCCGCCGGCCTGTCGATCGTGCACGAGACGGTGTACGAGTCGCGGCTCGGCTTCACCTCGGCGCTGAACCAGATGGGCGCGCACATCCAGCTCTACCGCGAGTGCCTGGGCGGCTCCGACTGCCGCTTCGGCCAGCGCAACTTCCTGCACTCCGCGGTCGTCTCCGGGCCGACGAAGCTGCAGGGCGCGGATCTGGTCATCCCGGACCTGCGCGGCGGTTTCTCGTACCTGATCGCCGCCCTGGCGGCGCAGGGGACGTCCCGGGTGCACGGGATCGACCTGATCAACCGGGGCTACGAGAACTTCATGGACAAGCTGGAGAAGCTCGGCGCGAAGGTGGAGCTGCCGGGCGGTTCACTCGTCTGAGCCGGGTCCCCGGGGGCGGCGAGCCCCCGGGGAGCGCCTCCGTACCCGCACAGAGGCCCGCAAACGGCTCTCTGCGGCCCGTACGCCGAAGGGCGGCCACCCTGGTCGGGGTGACCGCCCTTCGTCGTACCAGGGGGTTGTTACTTGCCCTTGGCGGCTTCCTTGAGCTTCGAGCCCGCGGAGACCTTCACGCTGTAGCCGGCCGGGATGTTGATCGGGTCGCCGGTCTGCGGGTTACGAGCGGTGCGAGCGGCACGGTGGGTGCGCTCGAAGGTCAGGAAGCCGGGGATGGTGACCTTCTCGTCGCCCTTGGCGACGATCTCACCGACGGTCTCGGCGAGCGCGGCCAGCACGGCGTCGGCGTCCTTGCGAGTCACCTCGGCGCGGTCGGCCAGGGCGGCCACCAGCTCACTGCGGTTCATGTTGTTACTCCCGTGTTCTTCTTGCCTGTGAGGCGTGAGATCGAAGCCGATGCTGCCAGGGCCCTCGGACAGTCCCCGGACTCGGGTCCGTGTAAGAACCCTCGCGCCCCGTGGGGTCTCCCCCCGGACGAAGTCCTTGGGAAAGTATCCTGCCCCCACCTGCGGCGGGAAAGCCAATCCGGCACCCTCCGGAGTCACACGAAAAGCGCCACTGCCTCGTCGTGGTGACGTTCCGTCGACTCCCCGAAAGCGGTCCGCAGCGATTGCGGGGCTCTGCGGGACGCGTCGCCCGCCCACCCTAAAGGGGCGTTTGGGGCGCCGCGACCCGCGACGCGCCGGACATCAGACGGACGTGGGACCCGTCACAGTCGCGCCGGCCGCCTTGGCGGCGTCCCGGACCGCTCCGGCGACCGCTCCGGCGACCTTGTCGTTGAAGACCGAGGGGATGATGTAGTTCGCGTTCACCTCGTCCTCCGCGACGACACCGGCGAGGGCGCGCGCGGCGGCGAGCATCATCTCGGTGTTGACGGTCCGGGACTGGGCGTCCAGGAGTCCGCGGAAGACGCCGGGGAAGACCAGGACGTTGTTGATCTGGTTGGGGAAGTCGGAGCGGCCGGTGGCCACGACCGCGGCCGTCTCGCGGGCGACCGTGGGGTCGACCTCGGGGTCCGGGTTCGCGAGCGCGAACACGATCGCGCCGTCCGCCATGGCCGCGACGTCGGTCCCGTCCAGCACGTTCGGGGCCGAGACGCCGATGAAGACGTCGGCGCCCACGACGGCCTGCTTGAGGGTGCCGGTGACGGACTCCGGGTTGGTGTTGTCCGCGATCCAGCGCAGCGGCGAGTCGGCGTCGGCGGAGACCAGGTCCTCGCGGCCGGCGTGCACCACGCCGTGGATGTCGGCGACGACCGCGTGCTTGACGCCCGCGGCGAGGAGGAGCTTCAGGATGGCCGTACCGGCCGCCCCGGCGCCGGACATGACCACTCGTACGTCCCCGATGGCCTTGCCCACCACGCGCAGCGCGTTGGTCAGCGAGGCCAGGACGACGATGGCGGTGCCGTGCTGGTCGTCGTGGAAGACGGGGATGTCCAGGGCCTCGCGCAGCCGGGCCTCGATCTCGAAGCAGCGCGGCGCGGAGATGTCCTCCAGGTTGATGCCCGCGAAGCCGGGGGCGATCGCCTTGACGATCTCGACGATGGCGTCGGTGTCCTGGGTGTCCAGGCAGATCGGCCAGGCGTCGATGCCGGCGAACCGCTTGAAGAGGGCCGCCTTGCCCTCCATCACCGGGAGCGCGGCCATCGGGCCGATGTTGCCGAGGCCGAGCACCGCGGAGCCGTCCGTCACGACTGCGACGGAGTTGCGCTTGATGGTGAGCCGGCGGGCGTCCTCGGGGTTCTCCGCGATCGCCATGCAGACCCGGGCCACACCGGGGGTGTAGATCATCGAGAGGTCGTCACGGTTGCGGATGGGGTGCTTCGACTGCATCTCGATCTTGCCGCCGAGGTGCATCAGGAACGTACGGTCGGACACCTTGCCGAGGACGACGCCGTCGATGTCGCGCAGGCCTTCGACGATCTCGTCGGCGTGCGAGGTGGAGGAGGCCGCGATCGTGACGTCGATCCGGAGCTTGTCGTGGCCGGAAGCGGTCACGTCGAGGCCGGTGACCGAACCACCGGAGGACTCCACGGCCGTGGTGAGCTGGGAGACCGCTGTGCCGCTCGCGGGCACCTCCAGCCTGACCGTCATCGAGTACGAGACGCTGGGCGCCGTTGCCATGGCCGAGTCCTTCGCTTTCCTTAGCTTCATTGCTACGCGGCCGGGTCCGAAATCAGGATCAGACCCGCACACGCCTTCAGATATTCGCACCTACCGGTGGGTAGCCGGTAATGACTGCCACACTTCGGAAAGTTGTTTCCACCATACGAGATATGGGGGCTCCAGCGGAACCCCTGAAGGGTCACCTCCGGGATGCCGGTGGGCCCGTAAACAGAAACAGACCCGCGTCACCGGGAGGTGACGCGGGTCTGTCTTCTTCGGTTAAGCGGCACCGGCCCGCCATGCTCGCCTCGCGGCAAGTGGTCGCTCGAAGCGACTAAGGTTGGGCCCGGGGGCTTGGATCGAGCCGATGCCGACTCCAGGCTAACAAACACCCCGGAGAAGTGATTCCCTCCGCGCGGGTTGACTCCGAAGAGGCTCCCTCGCCGGCTGCCGCGGCGGCCGGGCGTCAGTCCCTCAGCAGGTCCGGCACCCCGTCCTCGTCGGGCAGGTCCCGCTCCCCAGAGACGACCGTGAGCTGCTGCGTCGCCCGCGTCAGCGCGACGTACAGCACCCGCAGCCCCGCCGGGGACTCGTCCGCGATCTCCGCGGGCGAGACGACCACCGTGGCGTCGTACTCGAGGCCCTTCGCCTCCAGGCTGCCGAGCGCGACCACCCGTTCGCCCAGCTCCGCGAGCCACTTACGGGCCTGTGCCCGCCGGTTCATCGCGACGACGACGCCGACGGTGCCGTCCACCTCGGCCAGCAGCCGTCGCGCCTCCTCCCGCACGGTCCCGGCCAGATCACCGTCCCGTACGGTCTCGAAGCGCGGCCTCACACCCGTGGAGCGGACGGCGGCCGGTGACTCCATGCCGGGCATCGCGAGCGCGAGGACCTTGGCGGCGAGCTCGGCGATCTCCGCCGGGTTGCGGTAGTTGACGGTCAGCGTGAAGTTCCGGCGCGGGCGGCTGCCGAGCGCCTCGTCGCGCGCCGCGGCCGCCTCGTCCGGATCGGACCAGGAGGACTGCGCCGGGTCCCCGACGATCGTCCAGGTGGCGTGCCTGCCCCGGCGGCCGACCATCCGCCACTGCATGGGCGTGAGGTCCTGCGCCTCGTCGACGATGACGTGCGCGTACTCCGTGCGCTCCGCCGCGAGCCGCTCGGCCCGCTCCCACTGGGTCTCCTCCCGCTGCGGCATCAGCTCCTCCAGACCGGTGAGGTGGTCCAGCGGGTCGAACTCGCGTTTGCGCTTGGGCCGGTTCGGGGTGCCGATCAGATGCTGCAACTCGTCCAGCATCGCCACGTCGTGGACGGACAGCGGCCCCTGACCGGCGCTGTCGAGGCGCTTCAGGGAGCGGGCGAGCCGGCGCACCTCGCCCTGGTTGAGGGTCCGCCGCGCCCAGCGGGCGAGCCGCTTCTCGTCGGACATCGCGGCGAGCACCCCGCGCGGGGTGAGCTCGGGCCACCAGGCGTTCAGGAACGCGATGAACGGCGTCTCGGTGGAGACGTCCTCGTCGAACGACGAGCGCAGTTCGACGGCCAGCTCCGGATCGGTGTAGCGGCCCCGGCCGGACGACCTGCTCCACAGCGCGTCCAGCAGCAGTTTGCGGGCGCGCGGGCGCAGCAGGTTGACCGGTGCGGTTCCGCTCAGGACGTTGTTCCGGATGCGCCGGAGCTCGTCCTCGTTGAGCTCGACCCGGGCGCCGAAGGCCACCACCCGGAGCCGGGTGGGCGTGACGGCCTCCTTCGGGACCTCCTCCGCGTCGCCGAACGCCAGCTGGCCCGCGTCCTCGGCGGGCGGGCGGAGCACCGGCTGCTCCAGCGCCCCGCGGGCCGCCTTGCGCAGCACGTGCAGGATCCGGGAGGAGCCCTTGATCCGGGCGACGGCCGGTTCGTCGTAGGTGGTGGCGCCCTCGATGCCGGCCGCCTCGTCCGACAGCGAGCCGACCGCGCGGATCGCGACCTGGCCCTCCTCACCGAGCGAGGGCAGCACCCCCTCGGTGTACGCGACCAGCAGCGGCGTCGGTGAGACGACGAGGATGCCGCCCGCGTAGCGCCGCCGGTCCTGGTAGAGCAGGTAGGCGGCCCGGTGCAGGGCGACCGCGGTCTTGCCGGTGCCGGGGCCGCCCGAGACCTCGGTGACCGAGGCGGCGGGCGCCCGGATCACCATGTCCTGCTCGGCCTGGATGGAGGAGACGATGTCCCGCATGGTGTGGCTGCGGGCCTGCCCGAGCGCCGCCATCAGCGCCCCGTCCCCCACCACGGGGAGCTTCTCGCCCTCCAGGTAGCCGGTCAGCTCGGGGCGCATCAGGTCGTCCTCGACGCCGAGGACCCGGCGGCCCTTGGAGCGGATGACGCGGCGGCGGACCACCCGGCCCGGTTCCTTCGGCGTGGACCGGTAGAAGGGCGCGGCGGCCGGCGCCCGCCAGTCGATGACCAGTGGCGCGTAGTCGGAGTCGAGGACCCCGATCCGGCCGATGTGCAGCGTCTCCGCGATGTCTGCGGTGCTGTCCTCCCGTACTGCGTCGTCGGCCGGCTCGACGGAGGTGAACGCGCCGTCGGGGCCGCGCTCACCGTCCTTGCCGAGCAGCAGGTCGATCCTCCCGAAGAGGAAGTCCTCGAACTCGCTGTTCAGCCGGTTGAGGTGGATTCCGGCCCGGAACACCTGGGCGTCGCGTTCGGCGAGTGCTCCCGGTGTCCCGACCTGGCCGCGTTTGACGGCATCACTCATGAGAAATTCCGCCTCGTGGATCTTCTCCTCAAGGCGGTGGTACACACGGTCGAGATGTTCCTGCTCGACACCGATTTCCCGGTCCCGCAACGAATCGACAGCGGCATCCTGCGCGGCCACCGAGACCCCCTTCTGACGTGCATTGGGCAGCCGTCAACCCTATGCGACGCGGGGCCCGTCGCGCACCTGCCACGAGCATGTGATCTCACCGGTGCCCGGACAGGGACCCGAGGGGCGTCACGGCGTCGTGGGCCGCCCGGCCGGGTCGGCGTTGCGCCGCCGGTGCCGGGCGACCCGTTCGCGGTTCCCGCACACCTCGCTGGAGCACCAGCGCCGGCGCCGGCCGCGTGAGGTGTCCAGGTAGATCCGGCGGCAGTTGTCGCCCTCGCAGCGGCGCAGGCCGCCCAGCGCCACCGGGTCGGTGAGGAGCTCCACCGCGTCGCGGGCCACGGTGGCGAGCAGCGCCCGGCAGTCGGGTTCGGTGCTGAGCCCGCGCACCAGGGCGCCGCTCCCGGTGCGCACGGCGCGCACGCCGGGCGGCGCCCCGGCGGCGAGCGCGTTGACGCGCTCCAGGGCGCCCTCGGCTCCGCGGCCGCCGAGCTGTGCGGTCAGCAGCCGGTCGACGGCGGTCCTCAGCTGGCGGAAGAGCAGCAGCCAGTGGTGGTCCACGGCGGTGAGCCGGGTGCCCTGCGGTACGGCCCCGGAGGCCGTCAGCCAGTGGGCGAGCTGCTCGGGCCGGTCCAGCGGGTCGGGGGCGTCGGCGCGGCCGGCCCCTGTCGCGACCAGGTCCAGGCAGAGCCGCCCGGCGTCGAACCGCCAGTCGCACGATCCCTTGCGCGTTGCCATGCGCATGCCACCGCCTTGGGTCCGGCCCGACGTCCCCACCAGAGTGCCCCTCCGGCACCCCGCCCGTAACCCCTGCCGCCGCGCGGACACCGTACGGGCCGCGCGGGGGCGGGCGCTCAGGCGCCGGGCGCGGCCGGTGCCCCGGTGACCGGGCCGTCGTGCAGGATGCGCTGGAAGAGCCGGTGATCGCGCCAGTCTCCGTCGATGTGCATGTAGCGCGGGACCGTCGCGAACTGCTCGAAGCCGCACTTGGCGAGCACCCGCTGCGAGGCCACGTTGTGCAGCAGCGTTCCCGCCTGGATGCGGTGCAGCCGCAGCTCGTCCCGGGCCAGTTCGCAGATCAGCCGCACCGCGGTGGTGGCCAGGCCCCGGCCCGCGCACTCGACGTCCACCCAGTAGCCGAGCGTGGCGCTGCGGAACGGTCCGAGCACGATGCCGTCGAGGTTGAATCCGCCGACCGCCCGGTCCTCCTCGTCGGCCAGCACCCAGGACCTCGCACGCCCCGCCGCCTGGTCGGCCAGGATCCCGGCAAGCCGATCGCGCTGCCCCTGCTCGGTGTAGAAGGCCTCGGGCCGCCGGGGCTCCCACGCGCTCATGTACGTACGGCTGCGGGTCAGCGCCTCGGCGAGGGAGGCGGCGTCGGACTCGGTGACGGGACGGAGTCGTATCCCGGGGTCGAGCCGGTGGATGTCATTGATCATCCCAGCACGGTATCCCGGGCCTGGACGCCCGCGTAGGGAGCTGCGCGCCTGAACGATGGAGCGGGAGCCGCCGCGCGAATTGACTGGAGCCATGACAACCAGCCAGGCCCACCGGCCGCACCGCGCCCTCCGCCACCTCGTTCTCGGCGGCGCCGCCGTCACCACCGGACTCGTCGCGGGCACGTTCTACGTCTTCTCCTGCGCGGTCATGCCCGCGCTCGGCCGCAGCGACGACCGGACCTTCATCGAGGTCATGCAGAACATCAACGACGTCATAGAGAACCCGGTGTTCTTCGCCGGTTTCTTCGGCGCGCTGGTCCTCACCGCGGTGGCCGCCTGGCAGCAGCGCCGCTCCCCCGGTCCGCGCGGGTGGCTCTTCGCCGCGTTCGCGGTGTACGCCGTCGCCTTCCTGCTCACCTCCGGCGTCAACGTCCCGCTCAACGACGAGCTCGCCCGGGCCGGCAATCCGGCGCGCGTCGCAGACCCGGCCGCCGTGCGGGACCGGTTCGAGGACGCGTGGGTCGCCTGGAACGCCGTACGGGCGCTCCTGTGCACCGCGGCGCTGGCCCTCCTGCTGCGGGGATCACACCTGACGGCGCGCCATCTCCCTCAGGAGTCGGCGTACTTGGCGTCGGCGGCCGGGTCCAGGGCCAGCCGGTAGCCCCGCTTGACGACCGTCTGGACGATCCTGGGCACCCCGAGCGCGGTGCGCAGCCGAGCCATGGCCGTCTCCACCGCGTGCTCGTCCGTGCCGCTGCCCGGCAGCGCGCGCAGCAGTTCCGCGCGGGCCACCACCCAGCCCGGCCTGCGGGCCAGGGTGTGCAGCAGGGCCATCCCGGCGGGCGGCACCGGGCGCAGCTCGTCGTCGACCAGGACGGCGTGGCCCCGGATCTCGACCCGGTGTCCCGCGATGGGCAACGTCCGCGCCCGGGAGGGCAGTTCGCGGCAGAGGGCCTGGACGAGCGGGCCGAGCCGGAAGCGTTCCGGCTGGATGGTGTCGAGCCCGTGGGCCTGCAACGGCAGGGCGGTGACCGGCCCGACGCAGACCGATACGACGTTGTCCCGCAGCGCGCCCAGGAGTTCGGGAAGCATTCCGCGCTCCTCCGCACGGCGCAGCAGCGAGGCCGCGGCGGGGGCGCTGGTGAAGGTGAGCGCGTCCAGGCCGCGGGTGGTGGTGAGGTCGAGGAGCCGGTCGAGCGGGGTGATGTCCTCGGGCGGCATCCAGCGGTAGACGGGGACTCCGATGACCTCCGCGCCCGCCGCCCGCAGCGACTCGACGAAGCCGGGGAGCGGTTCGCCGTGCAGCTGGAGGGCGATGCGGCGGCCCTCGACGCCCTCTGCGAGCAGCCGTTCCAGCACTTCGGCCATGGACTCGGAGGCGGGTGACCACGCCTCGGTCAGCCCGGCGGCCCGGACCGCGCCCTTGACCTTGGGGCCGCGCGCCAGCAGCTCGACGCCGCGCAGCCGGTCCAGCAGCCGGTCCCCGATCCCCCAGCCGTCGGCCGCCTCGATCCAGCCCCGGAAGCCGATCGCGGTGGTGGCGATGACCACGTCGGGGACGCTGGTGATGAGCTCCTGGGTGGCGGCGAGGAGTTCGCTGTCGTCGGCGAGCGGCACGATCCGCAGGGCGGGGGCGTGCACCACGGTGGCGCCGCGCCGCCGCAGCAGCGTGGCGAGTTCCTCCGCCCGGCGCGCGGCGGTGACGCCGACCGTGAAGCCCGCGAGGGGCCCGTGCTGTTCGTCGTCGTGCATATGGTCTACCCGGCTCTCGTCCCGCTGCTGCTCGATGGTGCGGAGGACCGAGACTGTCAACGCCGCGTGACAGGCTCGGTTCACCCGTATTTCCCGCCCGTTACGTCACCCGACACCGTGCGGACATCATCACACCTCTGCGTAGCTGAGCTGGGGCTTCGCCGGCACCGGAGCCGTGCGGCGAAGGTATACCGCCCAGGTGAGTACGGCACACACCCCGTAGAAGGCGAGGAAGGACCAGAAGGCGGCCGTCCCGGTGCCCGCGTTCCGGAAGGACTGCCGGAAGGCCAGGTTGATGCCGAGCCCGCCGAGCGCGCCGACCGCGCCGATGAGCCCCATGGCCGCCCCGGACAGCCGCCGCCCCTGCGCCGCGGCCGCCTCACCGCGCAGTCCGCGCGCGGTCGCCTTGGCGTGGAAGATGCCCGGGATCATCTTGTACGTCGATCCGTTGCCGAGGCCGCTCAGTGCGAAGAGCGCGGTGAAGCCGGTCAGGAAGACGGTGAGCGATTCGATGCCGGAGGCGTACACGACGACTCCGGTCGCGGCGGCCATCGCGACGAAGTTCCCCATGGTGATGCGGGCGCCGCCGTACCGGTCGGCCAGCCGGCCGCCGACCGGCCGGATCAGGGAGCCCAGCAGCGGGCCGATGAAGGTGAGCGAGGCGGCCTCCAGCGGGGTGCGGCCGAACTGGGTCTGGAGCACCAGGCCGAAGGCGAAGCTGTAGCCGATGAAGGAGCCGAAGGTGCCGATGTAGAGCACCGCCATGATCCAGGTGTGCGGGTCGCGGACGGCGTCCCCGGCGGCCCCGGTGTCGTTCTGCACGGGTGCCAGGTTGTCCATGAAGTACGCGGCGCACAGCGCGGCGACGACGATCAGCGGGATGTACGCGCCGAGCACGATCCTCGGATGCGCGGCACCCGCCGTCCCGATCACCAGCAGCCCGGCGAGCTGTACGACGGGCACTCCGACGTTGCCGCCGCCCGCGTTGAGCCCGAGCGCCCAGCCCTTCTCGCGCAGCGGGAAGAAGGCGTTGATGTTCGTCATGGAGGAGGCGAAGTTGCCGCCGCCGATGCCGGTCAGCGCGGCCACCACCATGAAGGTGGTGTACGAGGTTCCCGGCTCCATCACCAGATAGGCGGCGACGGTCGGCACCAGCAGGGTGAACGCGCTGAACACGGTCCAGTTCCGGCCGCCGAACCGGGCCACCGCGAAGGTGTAGGGCACCCGCGCGACCGCGCCCACCAGGGTCGCGGTCGAGATCAGGAAGAACTTCCCGGCCGGGTCCACCCCGTACTCCGGCCCCATGAACAGGACCATCACCGACCACAGGGTCCAGATCGAGAAGCCGATGTGCTCGGAGAGGACGGAGAACCACAGATTCCGGCGGGCGATCCGCTCGCCCCTCTCCCGCCAGAACGTCTCGTCCTCCGGTTCCCACTGCTCGATCCAACGGCCAGCCATCACGCGCCTCCACAGGGGGTCGGGGTGTTGTCCCCGAACCTAGGGAGCGCGCGTTTCGGCGTGGTGCCGTGAGGTGACCGGTGCGCAACCTTGCTCTCACCGGGGCGCGGGCGCCCCGGTGAGGGAGGTCAGCGGCCGCGCCGCCCCGGGGACCCGGCCGCCTCCGGCGTGCCGCGTCCGGCGGGCCGCTTCCCGGTCCGCTTCGGCTCGCCGTTGGGCCAGAGCCGGGGCCGCCGCTTCGCCGCCACGTCCTCGACCCAGCCGACCGCGACGATCATCACCCCTATCAGCGGCCAGATCAGGATCAGCATCAGGACGTTGTAGGAGGCGTCGATGTAGGTGCCGAGGTGGTCACCGACCCACGGGATGTTCCACAGCTGGTCGATGATCGGCATCGTCGCCATGAACAGCAGGTTGTGCCAGAGGTAGATCGTCACGGCCCGGTTGTTGGCCAGGGTGATCGGACTGTCCCAGCCGGCCAGCCGGCCGGGCAGCTGCTTCCACGAGGGCGCGTACTGGAGCAGGATCGCGCAGAAGCCGAGTGACCAGGTGGCCTGGGCGAGCGGGATCTCGTCGAGGTTCCAGCCCTCCTCCGTGAGGTGTCCGGACGCCCACCAGAGGCCGAAGGCCATGATGATCGCGGCCGAGGAGACCGAGATGTAGCGCGGGACCTTCTTCAGCAGCCCGTCGTTGTGGGCGAAGCCCAGGATCCAGCAGGCGCCGAACGTACCGAAGTCGACGAGCGCCTCGCCGGTCGCCCCGTCCACGGTCACCAGGCCGGTGCCGATGACGGCGGTGAGGCCGATCGGCGCGAGCATCGTCGCCCAGGGCAGCCTGCGGAACGCCTTCAGGAGCAGCGGTGAGGCCAGTACGAACCACAGGTAGGCGCGGATGTACCAGAGCGGGCCCGCCGCCTGCTCGGCCCACGACTGCTCCAGGAACCCGCTCTCGGAGCCGCTCTCCCAGGGGAACGGCGGCGAGCCGACCGGCAGGATGTAGCAGCCGAGCTTCAGGAACCACCAGATGCCCTCGTCCCGAACCGGTTTGAGGCCCATCACGAACATCATCGGTACGACGAGTGCGGCGAACGCCCACATCGGCGGCAGCAGTCTGCGCAGCCGGCCGCGCAGGACGCTCCAGGCCGGCCGGGCCAGCGACCGGGCCATCAGGGAGCCGGCCAGCGCGAACATCACGCCCATGGACGGGAAGAGGATGGTCAGCCAGGCCCAGCCGAAGAGGTGGAAGACGACGACGCGGACGAGCGCGACGGCCCGGAGCAGGTCGAGGTAGCGGTCACGGCCGCCCGCCCTCGCCGGGGCGGCCTCCGGCTCCGTCGCGGGCGGGTACGGCGACTGTCCGGCGGGCGGGTACGGCGACTGTCCGGCGGGCGGGTACGGCGACTGCACCGGGAACGGCACCGTGTGCGGCTCCCCGGGCGGCTGCTGCGGCTGCGGCTGCGGCGGGTACGCGGAGGGGTAGCTGGGGTGGGTCATGCGACGGGCCTCCGGTCGTTGCTGCTGCCGCGCCGCTGGCCGGTCATCGCGCCGGGCGCCTCCACGACACCGGTGCGGCGCAGCTTCTGCCAGCGCAGCCGGCCGCCGGTGAGAGCGGTGATCCAGGACTGGAGCAGCACCACGTACATGAGCTGCCGGTAGAGGATCTGCTGGAGGGGCAGCGAGATCAGATGCGTCATGCGTTCCCGGTCGAGCCGGAAGGCGTACGCGGCGCAGACCGCCTGTACCGCGAGGACGCCGAGCCAGGCGACGATCGTCTTCTGGGTGGGCCCGAAGACGATCCCGTACAGCAGGAAGACGTCGATGAGGGGGGCGAGCAGCGGGGCGACGACCATGAACAGGGCGACGAACGGCAGTCCGACGCGTCCGAAGCGGCCGGAGGGGCCGCGCTCGATCACCGCGCGGCGGTGCTTCCAGATGGCCTGCATCGTGCCGTACGACCACCGGTAGCGCTGCGACCACAGCTGCTGCACGGTCTCCGGCGCCTCGGTCCAGGCGCGGGCGTTCTCCGCGTACACGACGCGCCAGCCGTCCCGGTGCATGGCCATCGTGACGTCGGTGTCCTCGGCGAGGGTGTCCTCGCTCATGCCGCCGATCCGGTCCAGCGCGTCCCGGCGGAACGCCCCGACCGCGCCGGGGATGGTGGGCATGCAGCGCAGCAGGTCGTACATCCTGCGGTCGAGGTTGAAGCCCATCACGTACTCGATGTGCTGCCAGGCCCCGATCATCGAGTCCCGGTTGCCGACCTTGGCGTTGCCCGCGACGGCCCCGACCCGTGGGTCCGCGAAGGGCTGTACGAGCTCGCGGACGGTGGACGGCTCGAAGACGGTGTCCCCGTCCATCATCACGATGATGTCGTGGCGGGCGTGCGCGATTCCGTTGTTGAGGGCCGCGGGCTTCCCCGCGTTGCGCTGGCGCACCACCCTGACGTCTCGCAGCCACATCGCCTCGACGATGTCCGCGGTGCCGTCCGTGGAACCGTCGTCGATCACGATGACTTCGACCGGATAGTCACTTGCCACCAGGGAGCGCACCGTGTTGGCGATGCACTCGCGTTCGTTGTACGCGGGCACCAGGACGGTCACCGGGCGGATCACCGGTTCGCCCCAGCCGAAGCCCCGTCCGCGGACCCGGCGCGCGTGCACGAAGGAGAGCAGCAGCATCAGCCCGAAGCGGGAGATGACCAGCACCCCGATGACGGCGAGACCGGCCACCATCACATCGGTGATGTGGTCCGAGACGCCGACGGCGTGGACGAACGCCTTGCCCTGCCAGAGCGCGAGACCCGTGACGGGGGTGTGCGCGCTGGGGGCGCCGAGGGCGGTGGTGAGGTTGGTGAACTCGTAGCCCTTGTCCTGCATCTTGGGCAGGAAGTGGCCGAGCGCGGCCACCGTCTGGGAGCGGTCGCCGCCCGAGTCGTGCATCAGGACGATGGCGCCCTTGCCGTGCTTCGGTGTGGCGTTCTTGCTGATGACACCGACGCCGGGGCGCTTCCAGTCCTCACTGTCGGTGTTGTTGACGACGGTGAGGTAGCCGCGGCTGCCGATGTACTGGGTGACCGGCCAGGACTTGTCGTCCATGGCGTCGGCGAACGAGGAGTACGGCGGCCGGAACAGCGAGGTGCGGATTCCGGCCGCGCCCGCCAGCACCAGCTGGTTCTGCGAGAGCTCCCAGTCGATGCGGGTGTGCGACTGGTAGGAGAGGTCGGGGTGGTTGAAGGTGTGCAGCCCGACCTCGTGCCCCTCCTCGACCATGCGCTTGACCAGGTCGGGATAGCGCGAGGCCATGGTGCCGGTGACGAAGAAGACGGCGTGGGCGCCGTACTCCTTGAGCTTGTCGAGCACGCGCGGGGTCCACACGGGGTCCGGGCCGTCGTCGAAGGTCAGCACGATGCGGTGATCGGGGATGCGCAGGGACTTGGCCGGTTCGCCCGCGCTGCGCGCGTCGATGACGGGTCCGCCTTCGAGGACCTGCTCGGGCACCGTGTCGGTCGCCGCAGGTGGCTGGATCCGGTGGTCGGCAAGGATTTCGCTGTGCACGTAACCGCGCAGCATCAGCATGGCGAGCAGGGCGACGAGGAGCAGGAACGGCAGCAAATAACGCATGGGAAGCCTGCGCCGCCGGGTCTGCTTCTTACGGTTGTGCCTGCCCCGCGTGACGGGGGTGGTCATTTAGTTGGTGCCTTCTTGCTCTTCCACAGGAGGGTCGGCGGACTCGGCGGGGGGCGGCGTCGTGGTGGTGTCCGACGGCTCCGTCCCCGGCTCCGCGGGAGGCGTCCCGGTGTCGGCGGCGGGCGGCGCGGACGCCGTGGTACCGGCGGACGACGCGGTGCCGCCACCACCGGTGGTGGCCGCAGAGCGGTCCCCGACCGGTACGACGGCGGCGGGTGCGGAGGAGCCGGCGCCGGGGGCCGTGGAGCCGGCCGCGGCGGAGCTGCCCGGCAGTACGGGGGCGCTACTTCCGGCCACGGGTGCGGACGGCGAGGAGCCGGCCGTCGCGCCGGGCGTCGCGGAGACGTCCGCGCTCTCGTCCGGTGCGGGCGGCACCTGGACCTCGTCCGCGTTCTGGTGCTCCTCCTGACCGGAGAGCGGCAGGAACGGGGCGCTGGAGTTGCCGCCGAGGACGGCGGCGACGAGCGTCACCGCGAAGCAGACGCAGACCGCTGCGATCACCCAGCCGAACCGTCGGAGCGTCTTGCTCCGGCGCCCGCTCTCGTCGACGAAGACGGGGCCGTCGGAGCCTTCCGGAGCGCCGGGTTCCGGCAGCAGCTCGGAGAGCTGGCGTCCCAGACCGTCAAGTTGGATGGTGACTTCGTTCGGCTCGTGTGTGTGCCCCGCATGGGCACCTTCACGCCAAGTTTCCACTGGTGTACGCACTTCCCCCACTCAAGATCGGGTGCGCGCAACTGACCGGTTATATGCCGCCGGACCGGGCCCCCACCCTGTCCACGCGCCCCCCACCACAGTGCACCCGGACGATGAATGTAGCGCACGCCGAGGAGGCCGCGACCCTACTGTCCGGTGTTGTAAATCATGAGTGGTACATCCGTTCCACCTCGCACGCCGCCGCACGCCGGGACGCGCGCCCCCGCGCGCCGGTCGTGGCCTGCGGGCCTGCCGGCAGACAAAAAACGAGGACCCCGCTGCCGGTGGCAACGGGGTCCTCGTTCACATGGGAATTGTGGAGATGGCGGGAATCGAACCCGCGTCCAACGGTGCGGAATCAGGGCTTCTCCGAGTGCAGTTCGCTGCGCTTTTCTCGGCCCCGGAGGTCACGCGAACAAGCCTCCGACAGGCCCAGTCACTGTTTGATTTCCTTCAGGGCCCCGTGACCGGGCCTAGAAGTTTAGATCCCTAAATGATGCCAGGATCCGGGTCGGGATCACCCCCGGGCTGACACTCCGCAGAGTCTTCGCTTAGCTGCTAATTAGGCAGCGAGGGCGAAGGCGGAGGAATCGCGCTTGGAATTGGCGATTATTGGTTGCGACATATGGTTAACGAGATCATTGCCGCTTCCTCGACTCGCTTCCCCTGCTTCGACATCCGCTGTCGAAACCGATCATCCCCATGTTGATTTTTCAAAGGTGGTACACACCCCGTGGGGTGCAGTGCCATCGTACGTGACCAACGTGCGCCGATGCCAGCGTATTCCTGGCGGACCGGCCGCCGGCCGTCGTGACCCGCCCGGTCAGGCGGCCCGCTGGCGGCGGCGCACCGCCGAGATCGCCCGGTTCGTCTCCCTGGTGTCCTGCTTCTCGCGCAGCGTCTGGCGCTTGTCGTACTCCTTCTTGCCCTTCGCCAGCGCGATCTCGACCTTGACCCGGCCGCTGCGGAAGTACAGGGCGAGCGGCACGATCGTGTGCCCGGTCTCCTGCGCCTTCGACTCCAGCTTGTCGATCTCGGCCCGGTGCATCAGCAGCTTGCGCTTGCGCTTGGCGGAGTGGTTGGTCCAGGTGCCCTGGACGTACTCGGGGACGTGGATGTTGTGCAGCCACGCCTCGCCGCCGTCGATCTGCACGAAGCCGTCCACCAGGGAGGCCCGGCCCATGCGCAGCGATTTGACCTCGGTCCCCATGAGTACGAGGCCGCACTCGTAGGTGTCGAGGATGGTGTAGTCGTGGCGCGCCTTCTTGTTCTGCGCGATGATCTTGCGCTCTGGGTCCTTTTCCTTAGCCATAGTGCGGCCATTTTCGCACTACGACCCACCCCCGAGGCCACTCAATACCGTCTCGGCCCTCTTCTGGGCCTCAGAGCTGACCGCGAGGTCCGGTGTGATGCCCCGGTCGTCGACGCTGCGGCCCGCCGGAGTGCGGTAGTGGCCCACGGTCAGCTCGGCCACCGCACCGCCCGCGAGCTTGCTCGGCATCTGGACGGAGCCCTTGCCGAAGGTGCGCGAGCCGACCGTGACCGCGCGCCCCCGGTCCTGCAGCGCGCCGGTCAGCAGCTCGGCCGCGCTCATCGTGCCGCCGTCGATGAGGACGACGACGGGGCGCTCGGTGTCGCCCCCCGCGTCCGCGTACAGGGCGCGCTGCTCCCCGTGCACGTCATAGGTGGCGACCAGGCCGCCGTCCAGGAAGGCGGAGGCCGCGGTGACGGCCTCCGTGACCAGCCCGCCGGAGTTGCCGCGCAGGTCAAGCAGCACACCGGCGCCCGCGGGTGCCTTCCGGACTGCGTCACGGACCTGAGTGCCGGAACCCTTGGTGAACGAGCCGACCTCGATCAGTACGGCCGAGCCGGATTCGGGCCGTTCGGGGCCGAGCCGCCGCACGGTGACCGCCTCCGTGGTGAGCCGGGCCCTGCGCAGCGTCTCGGTCCGGCTGACGGAACCCCGCTGCACCCCCAGCACCACGGCGCTCCCCTCGGCCGCGCCCTCGCGGTCACCGCGCAGCAGGGCCACCACGTCGGAGACCGGGCGCCGGTCGACCCGGCTGCCGTCGACCGTGCGGATCAGGTCGCCCGCGCGGACACCGGCCCGGTCCGCGGGGCTGCCCGGCTGGACCCGGGCGACCGCGACCAGCCCGTCGGCGGAGCGCCTGGCTGCGATCCCGACGCCCGTGTACGAGCCGTCGAGGGCCTGCTCGAACTCCTCGTACTCCCGCTCGTCGTAGACCGCGCCCCAGCGGTCCCCGCTGCGGCTGACGACCTCCTCGGCCGCCTCCGTACCGGACTTGCCGTCCGCCACCGCGTCGGCTGCGGCGTCGGCCACCGCGTCGCGGTCCGCGACGGAGGCGACGGACCGGGTCTGCGCGTCCCGGCCCCGCCCGTCGCCGCGGGGCAGCGAACCGGTGGCGGCGCCGGTGGCGAGCACACTCGCGAAGACCAATGTCAGGGCAGCCCCGCGGCAGAGGCCGCGGGACCCTGCACGGTGCACGGGGCCAGACATGCTGCCTAGCCTAGGACAAGGCTCCGGGGCGCACGGGCTGTTGGCCGCGCGCCCCGGGAGGCGATCGTCATACCTTGAGGTACTTGCGCAGCGCGAAGAGTGCGGCAACCGCGGGCATCAGCAGGCCGATCGCCAGAACCAGCGGGAGCTTGGTGAGCACCGCGTCCCAGCCGATGAAGTCGATCAGGTTCAGCTTGTCCTGGAGCGCGAGGCCGCCGTCGATCAGGAAGTAGCGCCCGGCCAGCAGCATGACGCAGGCCAGCACGCCGCCGATCAGTCCGGCGAACGCGGCCTCCATGATGAACGGCATCTGGATGTAGAAGCCGGAGGCGCCGACGAGCCGCATGATGCCCGTCTCCCGCCGTCGGCTGAACGCGGACACCCGGACGGTGTTCACGATCAGCATCAGCGCGATGACCAGCATCAGCGCCATCACGAACAGCGCGGCGACGTTCATGCCGTTCATCAGCCCGAAGAGGTTGTCCAGGATGCTTCTCTGGTCCTGGACCGACTGCACCCCGTTGCGTCCGGCGAACGCGGTCGCGACGACCTTGTACTTCGTCGGGTCGTGCAGCTTGACGCGGAAGGACTCCGGCATCTGGTCCGGCGTGATGTTGCCGGCCATCGGGGAGTCGCCGAACTCCTCCTGGTAGTGCTTGTACGCCTCGTCGGACGATTCGTACGTCACCGTCTCGACGACGTCCATCTTCTTGAGATCGCCCTCGATCTCCTTCTTCTGCTGCGCGGTGACAGCGCCCTTGGCGCACTGGACCACCGTCTCCGCATCACCCTTGCCGCAGAGGTAGATGGAGACGTTGACCTTGTCGTACCAGTAGTCCTTCATCGTGCTGACCTGCTCGCGCATGAGCAGCGCGCCGCCGAACAGGGCAAGCGAGAGGGCGACGGAGACGACGACGGCGAAGGTCATCGTGAGGTTGCGACGGAGGCCGACGCCGATCTCCGACAGGACGAACTGGGCGCGCATGGCGTCCTTTCAGTACTCGGTGCTCAGTGCTGGTAGCCGTAGACGCCGCGCGCCTGGTCGCGTACGAGACGGCCCTGCTCGAGCTCGATGACGCGTTTGCGCATCTGGTCGACGATGTTCTGGTCATGGGTCGCCATGATCACGGTGGTGCCGGTCCGGTTGATCCGGTCCAGCAGCTTCATGATGCCGACGGAGGTCTGCGGGTCGAGGTTGCCGGTCGGCTCGTCCGCGATCAGCAGCATGGGCCGGTTCACGAAGGCCCGCGCGATCGCCACGCGCTGCTGCTCACCGCCGGAGAGCTCGCCGGGCATCCGGTCCTCCTTCCCGCCGAGACCGACGAGGTCGAGGACCTGCGGGACCGCCTTGCGGATCTCGCCGCGCGGCTTGCCGATCACTTCCTGGGCGAACGCCACGTTCTCCGCGACGGTCTTGTTGGGAAGCAGCCGGAAGTCCTGGAAGACGGTGCCCAACTGGCGCCGCATGTGCGGCACCTTCCAGTTGGACATGCGCGCGAGGTCCTTGCCAAGGACGTGGACCATGCCCTGGCTGGCGCGCTCCTCACGGAGGATGAGTCGCATGAAGGTGGACTTGCCGGAGCCGGAGGAGCCCACCAGGAAGACGAACTCGCCCTTCTCGATATCGAGAGACACATCCCGTAGAGCGGGACGGCTCTGCTTGGGGTAGGTCTTGGAGACGTTGTCGAATCGGATCACGGATGCACCACGGTCGGCCGGGAGTAGGTGAGCGTGACCATACGCGAACCGGACTGACGCGTGCAGGCGCGCGTACCGGGATGGGTGATTTATGCCGGAACGCAAGCGGACGCGAACCGGGAGCTTCCGTTACCTGTCCGGCGGGCCGCGCCGAAATCCTCGCGAGCTGGCACAGTGGTAGGGGGAACGGTCGCGTTTCCGTGAGCGTTGTGCGGAGAGAAAGCTTGTGCGGCTCCGCCGCGCGGGAGGAGGAAAGCGCATGACCTATGACCGATTGGTGTGCGCGAACTGTGCGGCGCCCGTGGCCGAGGGCCGCTGCCCCGTGTGCCGGGCCAGCCGCGCGCGGCTGGAGGAGCAGGGACAGGGCCAGGGTCCCTTCGGCGGGATGAACCCCATGATGCTGATCGCCCTGCTGGTGGTGCTGCTGTGCGCCCTTGCGCTGCTCGCGCACCAGGCGGCGTGACCGGGAGCGACCACCTCGTTACCTGAACTCCCCCGTCCCGGTCGCGCCGGAACGGTCGTCCGGTACGCCCCTGTGACCGACTGCGGCACGGTACGGCGGCCGATGGGGCCGATTCCGTGGAAACCCGCGCCGAAGGGGCCCTCAGGGGCGGGGAAGGGCCGTACACGCACAGGGACCCGGTCCGCCGAGGCGGACCGGGTCCCTGTGGTCGTACAAGTACCGCTTGGGCCGTCAGGCGGCCGTGCGGCCGTTCACCAGGCGCGGGAGGATCCGGAAGCCGATGCCTCCGGCGATCATCGTCGCGGCACCGATGAGCAGGAACGTGGTCTCGGCCGCACCGGTCTCGGCGAGCTCGTCCTTGCCCTTGCCCTGCTCGGCCGGCTGGTTGCCGACCGAGTCGGTGTCGGTGTTGTCGGCGCACTCGGCACCGTTCAGGTCGACGGTGCAGTCGCCGCCGCTACCGCCGTCGGTCGCGGAGCCGGAGCCGCCGGTGGTGGTGTCGCCGCCCGAGGCGTTGCCGCCACCGTTGGAGTCGCCACCGCCGACAGCCGCGTCGCCACCACCAGCGGCAGCGTCACCGCCACCGGTCGCGTCGCCACCGCCGACAGCCGCGTCGCCACCACCCGCGGCGTCGCCACCGCCGACAGCAGCGTCGCCACCGCCTGCGGCGTCCTCACCACCGGCAGCAGCGTCACCGCCACCCGCAGCATCTTCACCACCAGCAGCAGCGTCGCCACCGCCTGCGGCGTCCTCACCACCAGCAGCAGCGTCACCGCCACCCGCAGCGTCCTCACCACCAGCAGCAGCGTCACCGCCACCCGCAGCATCTTCACCACCAGCAGCAGCGTCGCCACCGCCTGCGGCGTCCTCACCACCAGCAGCAGCGTCACCGCCACCCGCCACGTCGGCGCCACCGGCGACATCCGCGCCACCCGCGACATCGGCGCCACCGGCCGCGTCGCCACCACCGGCCGCGTCTTCGCCACCACCGGCCGCGTCTTCGCCACCAGCGGCGGCGTCGCCGCCACCCGCCGCGTCGTCCTGGCCGTCGATACCGATGTTCACGCCGTCCTGGTTGGCCTCGGCGTTGACGCCGATACCCGGGACGTCGACGCCGATCCCGACGGCCTGCGCCGCACCCGCGGCGGTGAGCGAGGCGCCTGCGGCAATGACCGCACCCGCGGCTATCCGCGCGACGCGTACTCGCGTCTTCTTCGTCATGTGCTGCTACCCCCAGTAGCTGTTCTCGTCAATGGAGCAGCCATATGCGGGGCCACGGCCCTGCGGGGTTTGCTCCGAACGCCGGCCGACGTTGTGCCGCGGCCATGCCGCCCGCCCCCGATCACACCCGTCCCAGACATACGCATGCTGCTCCAGCAGCCTGTCCAGAGTTAAGGACTACGTCAAGGCCGATCCATGCAATGTGCGGCGTTTTGGCGCCAATTGACCTTCATTCGGCATCAGGACTGTGACGCACTCGCCACGCCGTCTCCCCAACTGCCGGGCCGGAACGCGAAGGAGCCCGAACGGCGGTCACCGTCCGGGCTCAACTACTTCGCGGGTGAGGTTACTTCTCGTTCTGCTTGCGCCAGCGGATACCGGCCTCGACGAAGCCGTCGATCTCGCCGTTGAAGACCGCTTCGGGGTTGCCCATCTCGAACTCCGTACGCAGGTCCTTGACCATCTGGTACGGGTGCAGGACGTACGACCGCATCTGGTTGCCCCAGGAGTTGCCGCCGTCGCCCTTGAGGGCGTTCATCTTCGCCTGCTCCTCCTGGCGGCGGCGCTCGAGGAGCTTCGCCTGGAGGACGTTCATCGCGGACGCCTTGTTCTGGATCTGCGAGCGCTCGTTCTGACAGGAGACGACGATGCCGGTCGGCAGGTGGGTCAGCCGGACCGCGGAGTCCGTGGTGTTGACGCCCTGGCCGCCGGGGCCGGAGGAGCGGTACACGTCGATGCGGAGCTCGGACTCGTCGATCTCGACGTGGTCGGTCTGCTCGACGACCGGCAGCACCTCGACGCCCGCGAAGGACGTCTGACGGCGGCCCTGGTTGTCGAAGGGCGAGATCCGGACGAGCCGGTGGGTGCCCTGCTCGACGGAGAGCGTGCCGTAGGCGTACGGCACCTCCACCGCGAAGGTGGTCGACTTGATGCCGGCCTCTTCGGCGTACGCCGTCTCGTAGACCTCGGTCTTGTAGTTGTGCCGCTCGGCCCAGCGCAGGTACATGCGCTGCAGCTTCTCCGCGAAGTCCGCCGCGTCGACGCCGCCCGCCTCGGCCCGGATGGTGACCAGGGCCTCGCGCGCGTCGTACTCGCCGGACAGGAGGGTACGGACCTCCATCTCGTCGAGCGCCTTCTTCACGGAGGTCAGCTCGGACTCGGCCTCCGCGAGCGCGTCGGCGTCGCCCTCGTCCTCGGCGAGCTCGAAGAGGACTTCGAGATCGTCGATGCGGCCGCGCAGGGCCTCCGTCTTTCGGACCTCGGCCTGCATGTGCGAAAGCTTGCTGGTGATCTTCTGCGCCGCCTCCGGGTCGTCCCAGAGAGACGGAGCGGCAGCCTGCTCCTCGAGCACGGCGATGTCACCCCTCAGCGCATCCAGGTCCAGGACGGCCTCGATCGACCCCATGGTCGAGGAGAGGGACTTCAGCTCTTCGGAAATATCGACGACTGCCACGGGTCCAGCGTAACGGCTGTCGGCGCGGACGTTCCTCGGGCCGCGTGATCGCGTCCCGCAGCCCCTTCTTTCTCAGGGCTCTCAGCGGGTGCCGGGGGCACTCAGGGGGTGCCGGGGGCGGAGCTGCTGGTGTCCTGCGGGGTCGCACCCGCGTCGTCATCGCTCATCGCGAGCCAGCCGCCGACCCCGAGTGCCGCCACGAGTATCAGTGCCGCCGCGCCCAGGGTGAGGCGGCGCTTGCGGATGGCCGCCGCCTTGTTGCGCGCCGAGCCGGGCCGGGGCCGGCCGGGGGCGCGCGGGGCGCGGGCGGTGCCCCGGGGGCCGCCGGAGAGCTCGTCGGGGGCCGGGACGCGCATGCTCGTGTGGGTGTCCCGGTTGGAGTCCGGGGACGAGCCGGGGACCAGCGGCACCGCGCCCCGGCGGCGGGGCTCCTCGGCCGCCGGGGTGTACTGCTGCTCGTCGTAGCTCTGCCCGTGCGACTGGGGCTCCGGTTCGTCGTCCGGCTCGTCCACATCCAGCGGCGGGATACCGGCGAGCTGCGGGAGCTGTTCGCGCAGCCGGGCCGCCAGCTCGGAGGCGCGCAGCCGGGAGGCCGGGGCCTTGGCCAGACACTGGACGAGCAGCTGCCACAGCTCCTCGGGGATGCCGGGGAGCGGGACGACGGTCTCGGTGACGTGGCGGCGCAGTACGGCGCCGGGGTGGCCGCCGCCGAAGGGCGTGAAGCCCGCGAGGAGCTCGTACAGCACCGTCGCGAGGGCGTAGATGTCGACGGCGGCGCGCGGCGGGAGGCCTTCGACGATCTCGGGGGCCAGGTAGTCGGGCGTCCCGATGATCTTGGTGGCCTTGGTGCGGCGCGGGGTGTCGATCAGCTTGGCCACGCCGAAGTCGGTGAGCAGCGCGGGGTGGGAGTTGCCGGGCCCGAGCGGGCCCTCCATGTCGAGCAGGATGTTCTCCGGCTTGACGTCGCGGTGGACGACCCCGGCGGCGTGGGCGGCGGCGAGGCCGTCCGCGACGTCCGCGACGATCGCGACGGCGGCCTCCGGGGCCAGCCTGCGCTCGCGGTCGAGCCTGGTGCGCAGATCCGTGCCGCGCACCAGGTCCATGACCAGCGCCAGGTCGTTGCCGTCCACCACGAGGTCGCGGACGGCGACGATGTGCGGATGGTCGAGGCCGAGCAGGGCGGTGCGCTCCTGGACGAACCGGCCGACGAGCTCCTGGTCCGACGCGAGGTCCTCGCGAAGCAGTTTGATCGCGACCGGCCCCTCGGGGCCGTCGCCGAGCCACACCGTGCCGGCGCTGCCGCGCCCCAGGATCTGGTGGGCGGTGTACCGGCTGCCGATATTCCGTGCCAAGACTGCTCCCTCAGCGGCTGGCGATTGGGCCCTCGCGCAACAACCCCCGGTCGACAAAGTTACGCGGCGATCGGGGGGTTGCGTGCCCTGGATGGCGCCAACCTTCACTTCTGCGTACGAATTGCCAGCGAATTGGTTCGCAGAAGTCGATATAGCTACAGAATTGACGGGGCGTCCAGCCGGACCGGCGGCGCCCCGTCCCCGTCAGTTACCGCTGTCGCCGCCCAGCGCCGAGACCCAGTCGCTGATCTGGCCGGCGGCGTCGCTGATCGCGTGCCAGTAGCTCTGGCCCTGCCCGATCCAGTCCTTCAGCGGCGTGAGTTCCCAGATCAGCCAGCTCGCGACGACGAGGAGGACCAGCGTGAACAGGCAGCCCTTCAGGCAGCCGAGGCCGGGGATCTTCATCGGGTTGGCGCTGCGCTGCCGGGGCTCGCGCGGCGCGCGCTGAGCAGGCTGCTGGGGTTGCTGCGGCTGCTGAGGCGGCGCGTACTGCTGACGCTGCTGCTGCGGCTGGTACTGCTGCTGGGGCTGGTACTGCTGTTGCTGCTGGGGGTACTGCTGCTGAGGCTGCTGCCGGTTCTGCGGGGGGTACTGCTGCTGCCCGCGCGGCTGTTGAGGCTGCTGTTGCGGCTGGCGCTGGGGGCGGCGGCGCAGCGGGTCCTGGCTCGGGTCGAGGTACTGGACCTGGGTCTGGTCGTTGCGGTCGCGGGCGGCCTGGAGCTGCGACTGCCAGGGGTGCGGCCCATCGGACTGCGGGGCGCCCTCGGGCTGTGCCGGGACCGGCGGCATGACCGCGGTCGGGTCGGGGTGGCCGCCGCCCTGGCCGGCGTTCTGCTGCATCACGCTGGTGGCCGCGTTCGGGTCGTACGAGCCGGCGTTGCTCGGCAGCACCTGCGTCGGGTCCGCCGCTCCGGGCGTCTCCGGGACGGCGGTGGGCGCCGGGTCGGGTGCCAGCAGGACGGCCACTCCGTCGGCGGCGGCGATCTGCGCCGAGTTCGCGTGCACGCCGATACCGGCGGCGACGGTGCGCAGCGCGCGGGCCAGGTTCTCCGCGCTGGGCCGCCGGTCCGGGTCCTTGCTCAGGCAGCGCTCTATGACGGTCCACAGGGGCTCGGGGACCGTGCTGGGGCGGCGGGGCTCCTCGCTGAGGTGGCGCTGCAGGACTTCGAGCGCGGTGCCCCCGGCGAACGGCGGGCGGCCGGTGAGCAGCTCGTACAGCAGGATCCCGGCGCCGTAGATGTCGACGGCGGAGGTCTGCGGGCGGCCCTCGGCCGACTCGGGCGCCACATAGGCCGGCGTGCCGACGAACTCGTGGGTCCGGGTCAGCCCCGGGGAGTCCGCGAGCCGGGCGATGCCGAAGTCGGTGAGCATCGGGTGCATCTGGCCGTCGCGCTCGGAGACCAGCACGTTGGCGGGCTTCAGGTCGCGGTGGACGACGCCGTCGGCGTGGCTGGCGGCGAGCGCGTCCGCGATCTGCGCGGTGAGCAGCGAGGCGGCGACCGGGCTGAGCGGGCCGTTGTCGCGCAGGTAGTGGTGCAGGTCGGGGCCGTCGATCAGGTCCATCACCAGGGCCAGGAGGTCTCCCTCCACGACCAGGTCACGGGTGCGCACGATGTTCTCGTGGGTCAGCCGCAGCAGCACGGAGCGCTCGCGCAGGAACCGCATCACGACATCCGCGTCGTTGGCGAGCTCCTCCTTGAGGACCTTGATCGCGACGAGCTCGCCGGGCTGGCCGGTGACGGCCGCCTCTGCGCCCGCGGCCTCGCGCTGGCGGGCGCGCCAGACGGTGCCCGTGGCGCCGCGTCCCAGCGGCTCCTCGAGCAGGTACTTGCTGCCTACCGGCCGCACGTCATGCGCTCCCTGCTGCTCGTGGTACTTGCGGTCCCCCGGATTCCCTCCAGGAGTTTCCGGCCCACTCTAGAGCCTGTCCGGGGGTGGGCGACCGACTCCGTCCGGTTGCCGCTTTGTCCGGAATTCCCTGAGGGGGCGGGTCTTGGCGCCCCGGGGTGCACCGGTTGCGGAGGAAGACGCCCACTTCGTACGGATGGTTGCCGCACCGGGGGGCGCACGATGTCTCCGGGCGCCGGAACGGACCGTACCGGCCGCGCCGGGAACGGGCCAAGCAGGCACTTTTGTGCGCACAGCAGACGTTTCAAGATCACTTAGCGGTGACCCCCGGGCGTGTTGTCAGTGGCAGGTGCGAGGATGCCTCAAGCACGGAACTGTGGGGGCGGGAGCCCCGCGTTACGTGACGAACCTGTACCGGACGACGCGTCCGTGCCGGGTGGGGGGAATCACAGGGCGTTTCCCCTGCCGGGCACCGCGCGCAGAAGGGACCGCTGACGGCGATGCAGATCCGGCTGACCGTCCTCGCGCCGCGCAGCGGCCAGACCCCGGCGCGCGCCTGCGATGTGCTGGTCACCGCCCCCGTGGGGACGGCGCTGGCCACCGTGGCGTCCGGCCTGGCCGCGGCCGTCTCCGGGGCCGACGGCTCCCTCGGCAGCGGCGCGGTGGTGCTGTTCGCCGGGCGGGAGCGGCTCGACGCGCAGCGCAGCGCCCTCGGCGAGCCGCCCCTGGTCGACGGGGCGGTGCTCTCGCTCCAGGTCCCGGGCGAGGACGAGTCGACGGACGAGACCGTCCCGGCGCGGCTGCACGTGGTCGCCGGACCGGACGCCGGCGGGGTCCACCTGCTGCACGGCGGGCAGATCCGGATCGGGCGCTCGGCCGAGGCCGATGTGCCGCTCGACGACCCGGACGTCTCGCGGCTGCACTGCGCGGTGACCGTCTCCGACGACGGCCGGGTCACGGTGGCCGACCTGGGCTCCACCAACGGCACCTCGCTGGACGGCGCGGAGGTCCGCGACCGGCCGGTCCTGCTGCAGCCGGGTGCGCTGCTGCGGCTCGGCGAGTCGACGCTCCGGCTGACCTCGGGTGCGCGTACGCCGACGCTGGCGACGGCGCCGGACGGCGAGGGGCATCTGCGGGTGGCCGCTGCCCCGGCCGACCCCGGCCCCGGTCACGGGGACGGCTCCGCCCACGCGTACAGCGCGGCCGTTCCCCCCGGGTCCGGCGCCGACGACGAAGCCGCCTTCCACGAACACGGGCACGGGCACCGACACGGGCCCAGCCACGAGCACAGCGCGGACGACGACGGGCGCGGGCAGTCCCGGCCCCGGCCCGGCTCCGAGCCCCCCGGCCGCCACCCGGACGAGGAGGCGCCCCGGCGCGGCATAGGCGCCTGGGCCCGCCGGCTCGCGGGCGGCAAGGGCGATCCGGTGCACGAGAGCGCGCCCGACGAGACGCCCGCACCGGTCCCGGCCCCCGCCACCTTCACCGCACTGCCCACCGCTCCGGAGGGCACCTGGCCCGATCCGGCCGCCGTCCTGCTGACCGCGCTCGGCCCCGGCCCCCGGCTGTGGGAGCGCGACACCGCGCATCCGGAGGCGCTGGTGGTCCGGCTGGGCACCACCGAGCGGGCCGAGCTGCCGGCCGTACCGGTGACCGTGGGGCTGCGGGAGGCGGGCTCACTGGGGCTCGCCGGACCACGGGACCGGCTGGCCGGGCTCGCCCGCTCGGCCGTGGCACAGCTGGCCGCCCTGCACTCCCCCGCCGATCTGGAGATCGTGCTGATCAGCACGGACCGGGCGCGCGGGCTCGACGAGCGCAGGCGCGAGTGGTCCTGGCTCGGCTGGCTGCCGCATCTGCGCCCGATGCACGGCCAGGACTGCCGGCTGCTGCTCGCGTACGACCGCGAGCAGGCCGCCGCCCGGACCACGGAGCTGGTGCGCCGGCTGGACGACGGGCCGCTGGGCCCCGGCTGGGCGAGCCTGGACCGCGCGACGGTCGCCGAGGCCGCCCGGCACTACGAGGGCCCGTTCACCGTGGTGATCGTGGACGGCGACCCCGGCTCCTCCGCCCTGCGGGAGAGCACCGCCCGGCTGGCCTCGGCGGGCGCGGCGGCGGGCATCCACCTGATCTGTCTGGCCGAGACCCCGGCCGCCACCCCCACCTCCCCGGTCGCGGCGACGTACGAAGCGGCGTGCCACGCCTCCATCGCGTTCCGGGAGTGCGGGGCCGTGGCGATGCTCAGCGGTGACGTGGCGACGGCCCTGCGGCTGCTGCGCACGGCGGGCGGCCGGGCTGCGGGCCACGGCACGGTCGCCACGGTGGACGCGGTCTCCGCGCACTGGGCGCAACGATTCGGCAGGGCGCTGGCCCCACTGCGCGCGGAGGGCCCGTCCGGGCTGCCGGGCCGACCCGCCGCGGTGGCGCTCCCGCCCTCCGCCCGGCTCCTGGACGAACTGGGCCTGGCCCGTGCCACCCCGGCCTCCCTGATGGCCCGCTGGGCCTCGACGGCGGACGACCAGCCGGGCGCGACGGTGCGCGGCTCCGGCAGCTGGACGGGCACCCGCGCCCCGGGCCCGCGCGTGGGCGCCCAGCGCACGAGCTCCGAATCAGCCCGCACGGACGGCCCCGGCTCGGGCCGCACGCCGTACCCGGAACGGCCCGGCGCATACGACAACAGCACCTCGGGCCGCACCCCGTACCCGGACCGCTCCGGCACGTACGACACCACCGGCTCCGGCCGCACCCCGTACCCCCGGGTGGGCGGGCAGCGGTACGACGCGGAGACACGGGAACCGCAGAGTTCGCGCACCCTGCCCGGCTCCGACACCCGCGGCTCCGATACCCGCGGCTGGGACGGGTCCGCGGATGTGCGGGACAGCGACAGCCTGCGGTCCGCCGGTTCCGGGCGCTCCTCCGGCCGGGTCAGCGGGCCGCGTCAGGGCGACGCGCCCCGGGTCTCCACCGCGGACCCCGGTGCCCGCCCGGCGGCCCGTCCCGATGAGGGTGCCGCGTTCGCCGGGCGGCCCGTCGTGGTGCTCGGGGCCGGTCCCCGGGGCCCGGTGAGCGTGGATCTCGCCGACGAGGGGCCGCACCTCCTCATCGAGGGGCCCGGCGGCAGCGGACGTACCGAGCTGCTGAGGGCCGTCGCCGCATCGCTGGCGGCCGCCGCCCGGCCCGACCGGCTCGGCATCCTGCTGGTCGACGGCGCCGGGGGCGAGCGCGGCGAGAGCCTGCGCCCCTGCACCGAACTCCCGCACGTGTTCACGCACTTGGTGGCCTCGGATCCGGTCAGGATGCGGGAGTTCGCGCAGGCGCTGGGCGCAGAGGTGAAGCGGCGGGCCGAGCTGCTCGGCGGGCTCGACTTCACCGAGTGGCACAGCCGGTCGGACGCGGCGCGGCGTTCCGCCGGTCAGCGGCCGCCCAGCACGCCCGGCGGACAACACGGCGACGTGGACTCCCAGATGACCGGCACCCTGCAGCTGCGGCCGATGGCCCGGCCGCCGGAGCCGGGCCCGTCACCGCTGCCCAGGCTCGTCGTGCTGGTGGACGACTTCGACGCGCTGATCGCCCCCGCCCTCGGCAGTCCGGGCCGGCCTGCCGCCGGTTCGGTCGTCAGGGCGCTGGAGACCGTGGCCAGGGAGGGCGGCCGGCTCGGCGTCCACCTGGTCGCGACGTCCGCCCGGCCGGACCGCACGCAGGACACCGACCTGGCGCACGGGGCCCGGCTGCGGGTCGTGCTCGATCCGCCCACCGTTCCGCCCTCACCGGACGCTCCGGCGCCCGGCCGGGGCCGGCTGGGCCATCCGGACGGGCGGGTGACGCCGTTCCAGGGCGGCCGGGTCACGGGCCGCATTCCGCGTACGGCGACGCTGCGGCCCACGGTCGTACCGCTGGAGTGGGAGCGGATGGGAGACCCGCCGACCCGCCGCCCGGTGCGCGAACTGGGCAACGGTCCGACCGATCTGGCGTTGCTGGCCAGCGCGCTGGAGCGGGCGGCGCGTTCGGTCAACGCCGTGCCGCTGGCACCCCTCGCACCCGCCCGTCCCTGAGGGCGACCGGCCCGCGACTACGGGCCGGTCGTCCCCAATCTCCGTATACCGTCACTGACTTGACGTCACGAGCCCACAACGATCATTGAGTTGGTCCCGATTCCGGTATTGCGGCACCCCGGTGCCGGGCGTAGGACTGTGCGCACACGACCAAGTGAAGAATGACCGGAACCGTCGGAGTCCGGCGGTTCCGATCGGTGCACGCGCACAGGAGAGACGGGGCAGGGATGCGCACAACGCTTCGGATTCGCAGGGCCGCCATGGTCTTCACAGCCATCGGAGCACTGGCCCTCACCGGCTGCGGCGACGACGGTGACGGCGGAAAGGGCAAGGCCGACGGGGGCGGCTCCGAAGGCGGCAAGGACAGCGCGTCGAGCGTCGTCCTGCCGAAACTGGACGGCGAGAAGATCTCCGTCGCGGCGGTCTGGACCGGTCCGGAACAGGCCAACTTCGTCAAGGTCCTGAAGGAGTTCGAGAAGCGCACGGGGGCGACGGTCACCTTCGTCCCGGCGCAGGACCCGATCGTCAACTTCCTCGGTACGAAGATCGCGGGCGGCCAGCCGCCGGACGTCGCGATGATCCCGCAGGTCGGCGCGATCCAGCAGGCCGTCGCGAAGAAGTGGGCGAAGCCCGCCGGGGACGCGGCGAAGGCCCAGCTGACCAAGAACTACTCCAAGGTCTGGCAGGACCTGGGCGCCGTGGACGGCACCCAGTACGGGGTGTACTTCAAGGCCGCCAACAAGTCGCTGATCTGGTACAACGCCAAGGCGTTCGAGAACGCCGGGGCGAAAGAGGCGAAGACCTGGAAGGACTTCCTGGCCACCGCCGAGACGGTGTCCGCCTCGGGTGTCACCCCGGTCTCGGTCGCCGGTGCGGACGGCTGGACGCTCACCGACTGGTTCGAGAACGTCTATCTCTCCCAGGCCGGTCCGGAGAAGTACGACCAGCTGGCCCAGCACAAGATCAAGTGGACGGACCCGTCCGTCAAGGACGCGCTGACCACCCTCGGGCAGCTGTTCGGCAAGCCCTCCCTGATCGCGGGCGGCGCGGACGGCGCACTCCAGACGGAGTTCCCGGCGTCGGTCACCCAGACCTTCACCGGCGGTGACCAGCCCAAGGGCGCGATGGTCTTCGAGGCCGACTTCGTCGGCGTCAACATCCAGCAGACCAAGGCCAAGATCGGTACGGACGCCAAGGTGTTCCCGTTCCCCGCGGTCGGCGCCGAGTCGCCCGTGGTGACCGGCGGGGACGCGGCGGTGGCGCTGAAGGACACCAAGGGCGCCCAGGCCCTGCTGACCTGGCTGGCCTCCGCCGACGCCGCGAAGATCGCGGCCGAGCAGGGCGGGTTCATCTCGCCCAACAAGGCCCTGGACGTGGCCGCTTACCCCAACGAGGTGCAGCGAACGATCGCGAAGGCACTCATCGCGGCCGGTGACGCCGTCCGGTTCGACATGTCCGACCAGGCCCCGCAGTCGTTCGGCGGGACGCCCGGCAAGGGTGAGTGGAAGAGCCTGCAGGACTTCCTGAAGAACCCGAAGGACATCGCGGGGACCCAGGCCAAACTGGAGTCCGACGCGGCCAAGGCGTACAAGAGCTGACGGGATGACGACAGCCGCAGCGGGGGGCGCCGACGAGGCGCCCTCCGCCGACACCGGAGCCCGCGGCGGGACCTCGGTACCCGCCCCCAGAAAGCCCGGGGACGGGCAGCCGCCCGTCCGCCGGGTGCCCAGCCGCAAGAGTGTGACCGGTACCCGAAGGGTCATCGCGGCGCTCTTCCTGCTGCCCGCGCTGGTCCTGCTCGGCGCGCTCGTGGTCTATCCGATCGTGTACTCCGTCTACCGGTCCTTCTTCGACCAGGCGGGTACCGGGTTCGCCGGACTCGACAACTACAAGGCGCTGTTCTCCGACGACACCATCCGTACCGCGATCAAGAACAACGCGATCTGGGTCGTCCTCGCACCGACCGTCTCCACCGTCCTCGGCCTGATCTTCGCCGTGCTGACCGAACGGATCCGCTGGGGCACGGCGTTCAAGCTGATCGTCTTCATGCCGATGGCGATCTCGATGCTCGCCGCAGGCATCATCTTCCGGCTGGTGTACGACCAGGCGCCGGAGCGCGGCATCGCCAACGCCGTCGCGGTGGGCGTGCACGACACGTTCAACGGGTCGACCGGGTTCCCCAAGGCGCACCCACTGCCCGTCCACCCGCTCAAGGCGGCCGGCGGCGGGTCCTTCGTGACCAAGGCGCCGGTCCGGGCCGGGGAACCGGTCCAGCTGCCCCTGGTCGGGGTGGCGCCCGCGAAGATGCCCGGCGACGCGAAGCCCGCGCGAACCCCCGCGAAGGCGGACGGCGGGAAGATCACCGGCACCGCCTGGCTGGACTTCACCAAGGGCGGCGGCGGGAAGCCCAACGTCATCGACGCCTCGGAGCTCGGCCTCAAGGGCATCGAGGTCGAGGCCGTCAAGGGCGGCGAGGTGGTCGCCTCGGCCACCGCGGGCGCCGACGGCACGTTCACACTGCCCGCGGCGGCGGACGGCGCCGAACTCCGGCTCCCCGCCTCCAACTTCAGGGAGCCGTACAACGGCGTCGACTGGCTCGGGCCGAGCCTCGTCACGCCCGGCATCATCGGCAGCTACGTCTGGATGTGGGCGGGCTTCGCCATGGTGCTGATCGCGGCCGGACTGGCGGGTCTGCCGCGCGAACTCCTCGAAGCGGCCCGGGTCGACGGGGCGAACGAGTGGCAGGTGTTCCGCCGGATCACGGTGCCGATGCTCGCCCCGGTCCTCGCGGTGGTCCTGGTGACGCTGATGATCAACGTCCTGAAGGTCTTCGACCTGGTCTTCATCATCGCGCCGGGCTCCTCGCAGGACGACGCGAACGTGCTGGCGCTCCAGCTCTACCGGTCCTCGTTCGGCACGGACGCGGACCTGGGGATCGGCAGCGCCATCGCCGTACTCCTGCTGCTGCTGGTGGTCCCGGTGATGCTCTTCAACATCAGGCGGATACGGAAGGAGGGGCGCCGATGACGACGTCCACGGCCACGGCCCCGCCCGCCGGGGCGGGCGACGCCCCGGACACCGGCACGGCGAAGGCCGGGCGGTCGCTCGGCGCCCGGATCGCGGCACGGGCCGGCGGCGGCGTGATGCGGGTCGTCCTGATCCTGGTGGCCCTGTTCTGGCTGATGCCCACCATCGGGCTGTTCCTGTCCTCGCTGCGCAGTGCGGACAAGATCGCGGCGACCGGCTGGTGGAAGATCTTCACCACCCCGTCCGAGCTGACCTTCGACAACTACCAGCGGCTGCTGGACAATTCGACGATCACCGACTCGCTGTTCAGTACGGTGATGATCACCGTCCCGTCGACCGTTCTGGTCGTGGTGATCGGCTCGCTCGCCGGATACGCCTTCGCCTGGATGGAGTTCCCGGGCCGCGACTGGTGGTTCCTTGTCGTGGTGGGGCTGTTGGTGGTTCCGGTGCAGGTGGCGCTGATCCCGGTCTCCAAGCTCTTCGGCACGGTCGGGATCTTCGAGACGACCTTCGGCGTGATCATCTTCCACACCGCCTTCGGACTGCCGTTCGCCATCTTCCTGTTGCGCAACTTCTTCGCGGAGATCCCGCGGGAACTGCTGGAGGCGGCGCGGCTCGACGGGGCGGGCGAGATCCGGCTCTTCACCCGGGTCGTGATGCCGCTGGGCGGTCCGGCGATCGCCTCGCTCGGGATCTTCCAGTTCCTCTGGGTGTGGAACGACATGCTGGTCGCCCTGATCTTCGCGGACTCCGACTCGCCGCCGATCACGGTCGCACTCCAGCAGCAGGTACGGCAGTTCGGCAACAACATCGACGTGCTGGCGCCCGGCGCCTTCGTCTCGATGGTGATTCCGCTCGCGGTGTTCTTCGCCTTCCAGCGCCAGTTCGTCTCCGGCGTCATGGCGGGCGCGGTCAAGTAGCCGCAGGGGCGGGAGCCGCGCCGCCCCTGCGGCCTGTGTGGCCCGTGCACGTCAACGCGGGGCAGTCCGGTCAGTCACCACGGACTGCCCCGTACGCGCGCCGGGGACGCCCCGGGCCCCCGGCGGCGGACCGGGAATACCACGCCCCTCGCGCCCCTGGATGTCCAAGGTTCACTTAAGGGTGTGCGTAGTATGATAAGTGGGGCCTTCATCAGCCGCGCGGTCGACCACCGCGGCCGCCCCACCGGGCCCCCCCTTCCCCCCTCCCCCGCTATCGCACCGTTGCCAGCCCCCTGCCCGTTCTGCTGGGCACTCCGCAGTAACCTGTCTGCGCCCCAGTACGCACAGTCCGAGAAAGAGTCTGTATGCCCCGGCTGAGTGTCATCATCCCCGTCCGCCGCGCCCGAGGAAGTCTGCGCGAGTGCCTGGAGTCGGTGCTCTCGCAGTCCTTCACGGACATCGAGGTGATCGGTGTGGATGACGGCGCTCCGGACGGCTCGGGGCTCGTGCTGGACGAGTTCGCCGCCCTCGACAGCCGGGTCCAGGCCATCCACCTGCCCGCGGGCGCGGGAGCCCACGGCCGGCGCAACGCCGGTGCGGAGCGGGCCACCGGGGACTACCTCCTGTTCCTGGAGGGCCACTACATCTACCTGCCGAACGCGCTGCGGGAGATCGTGGACGGGCTGGACGCCACCGGCGACCCCGATGTGCTGGTCTTCGGCCACCGCAAGCGCCCGTTCCGGGGCAAGACCCGGGCGACCCGGTCCCTCGAGCTGCTGAGCGGCATGCCCGCGGGCCCGCACACCCTGGCCAAGCGCAAGGACCTCCTGGACATCGCGCCCGTCTCCTGGAACCGGGCGGTCCGCCGCACCGTCGCCGAGCGCGAGAGCCTGGCCTTCGGCCCCGGCCCGCACGGTGAGCGCATGTACGCGCTCCTGACGCTCGCCGTCGCCGGCTCCGTCGCCACCCTGGGCACCGCCTGCGTCGAGCACCGCCAGCAGCGCTACCTGCCCGGCCTGGCGGACGACGCCGAGCCCACGGCCGGCACGACGCCGCTGGAGCTGATCGACGCGTACGGGGACCTGATGACCTCCGTCGAGGCACGCCCGGCCCTCAGCCCGGTACGCGGACTGCTCTTCGACCGCGCCGTCCAGGAGCTGCTGTCCGCGTACCCGACGGTGACCAAGCGCCGCAGGCAGTACGTCAGCGCCGTCGCCGCGTTCCACAGCGCCCACCGCCCCGACGGCTTCACGTTCCCGGGCGGCGCGAAGGGGCTCAGGCCGCAGCTGATGAGCGGCGGCAAGTACGCCGCGCTCGGCGCCCTGGACACGGCTCTGGCCACCCGCCGCGGCCTGCGCTCTGCGCCCACCACGGCACGGGCCAAGGCGAAGAAGTCGTTCACCGCGCGCTACTACAAGGCGCAGCGCAAGCTTCCGCTGGACCCGAAGCTCGCCGTCTACGCGGCCTACTGGAACCGCGGCGTGAGCTGCAACCCCGAGGCGATCTACCGCAAGGCCCAGGAGCTGGCCCCCGATGTGCACGGGGTCTGGGTGGTGTCGAAGAACCAGGTGGACTCGCTGCCGAAGGGCATCGACTACGTGGTGCCCGGCACCCGCCGCTACTGGTCGGTGCTGGCCCGTGCCACGTACTTCTTCAACAACGTCAACTTCGCCGACCACCTGGTCAAGCGCCCGGGTCAGATCCACGTGATGACCCACCACGGCACCCCGCTGAAGATCATGGGGATGGACCAGCAGAACTATCCGGCGGCCGCTCAGGGGCTCAACTTCGACCGGCTGCTCAAGCGGGTCGACCGCTGGGACTGGAGCGTCTCCGCCAACCCGCACTCCACCGAGGTGTGGTCCCGCGCCTACCCGAGCGCCGCGCGTTCTCTGGAGACGGGCTACCCGCGCAACGACGTCTTCGCGACGGCGACGCAGGAGCAGATCGAGACGATCCGCGAGGGCCTCGGCATCCGCCCCGGCCAGCGCGCCCTGCTGTACGCGCCCACCCACCGCGACTACGAGTCGGGCTTCACCAGCCGTCTCGACCTGGAGCGGTTCTGCGCGGCCGTGGGCCCGGACACCGTGGTGATGGTGCGCGCGCACTACTTCTACGGCGGCGCGGGGCTGCCCGAGAGCCCGTCGATCATCGACGTCTCCACGCATCCGCGCATCGAGGACCTCTGCCTCGCGGCCGACGCCCTGATCACGGACTACTCGTCGGTGATGTTCGACTACGCGCACCTGAACCGCCCGATCGTGGTGCACGCCCCGGACTGGGAGACGTACCGCACGGTACGCGGTGTCGTCTTCGACCTGCTGTCCGGCAAGCCCGGCGAGACCCCGGGCGCCGTCGCGACGACCACGGACGAGCTGGCGCGGGCGTTCACCGACGGCAGCTGGGACAGCCCCGCGAACGAGGCGCTACTGAAGGCGTTCCGTGAGCGGTTCTGCCCGTACGACGACGGCCGCGCCGCCGAGCGCGTCGTGCGCCGCGTCATCCTGGGCGAGGAGCCCGCGCCCAGCACGGCCTGACCCGCCGCGCACCGGACCGTAAGGGCCCGCCACCGGAGCGTTCCGGTGGCGGGCCCTTCGCCGTGCGCGGGCCGGCCTCACGGGTCAGTACACCTAGCGCTGCTGGCCCGCCATCACCGTGGCGAGGCCGACGACCACGAGCGCCGAGCCGCCCCAGGTCCACATCGAGGTCCGCTCGTGCAGCACGGTCGCCCCGGCCAGCACGATCAGCAGGTAGCCGAGCGCGTTGAACGGGTACGCGATGGAGAGCGGCACCTTGGCCAGGGTGGACATCCAGGCGAGGGCGGAGACCGCGAAGACCACCAGGCCGACGACCACCCAGGGGCTGGTGGCGGCCCGCAGGGCGACCGAGCCACCGTGCTCCCCGGCGGCGGCCGCGGCACCCTTCATCCCGTGCTTGAGCATGATCTGGCCGCCCGCGGACGAGAACACGGCGAACAGCAGCAGCATCAGACTGGGAACGGTCAAGACCTTGCTCCTGAGGGCGGCGGCCGGGTTCTCGGACGCGTGGGCTGCGGTGGGTGGGGGGATGGTCGCCTCAGACGCCGACCCGGTCGGCGGGGACGTACTGTCGGTTGAGGATGTCCTGTACATCGACGTGCTCTCCAGCGATGATCGTCTCGGCCGCATGCGGGGTGAGCAGTGCGACGTGCTGATAGCCGAACAGCGTCGGCCGGATCCGGGTCAGCAGCCTCGAAAGACCGCCGAGTACCGCCGCGAGCGGGCCGCGCCCGAGCAGTGACCAGAACGGCGCCCCCGTCGAGGCGATGTCCAGGACGTCGTAGCCCGCGGCGCGTACCGTGCGGCGCAGGCTGGCCCTGGTGAAGAAGCGCAGGTGCGTCTCGTCGAGGATGCCCCGGCGGTCGTAGTCGAAGGCGCCGACCGCGACCCGCATCCGTGAGTACCAGTGGCTGAAGTTCGGCACGGACAGCAGCACCTGGCCGCCGGGCCGGAGCACGGTGGCGACCTCGGTGAGCACCCGCTCCGGGCGGGAGAGGTGCTCGATGACGTCCCCGGCGACGACGTAGTCGAAGTCGGTGCAGAGCTCGGGCGGCAGGCCCTCCTCCAGGTTGGCGAGGTGGAAGTACGTGCACTTCTCGCGCACTCCGGGCACCTCGACGAAGTCCACCCCGGTCACCTCGTGGCCGAGTGCCTCCAGCCGCTGCGCGAACAGGCCGCCGGAGCAGCCGAGGTCCAGGACCCGGCCGGGCGGCAGCTTGCGCATCTTCTCCAGGATGACCGCGTGCGAGGAGCCGTCGCCCTCCTTGAAGGCGTACTCGACGGGCTTCGGGATCCAGGCGCAGGTGCCGAACCCCTTGACCGCCAGGCGGTATTCGAGGACGTCCTTGACGACGTCCTTGGCGTACTTCATGCCGTTGACGTAGCAGATCTCGTCGCCGTAGTACGTGGGCACGGGGATCTCCTTGATCCGCATTCCCGCGTCGAGCAGCTGGACGATGATCTGGGTGTCGAAGTCGAAGGCGTCGGTGTTCCGGTCGACCGGCAGCTTCTTCAGGGCCTCGACGCTGTAGGCGCGGTATCCGGAGTGGAATTCGGTCAGTTGCGAACCGAGGAGACCGTTCTCCAGCCGGGTGAGGATGCGGTTGCCGAGCCATTTGTAGAGCGGCATACCGCCCTTGAGGGCGTTCCCGGATTTCATCATCCGGGACCCGAACACCGCCTCGCACTCGCCGCGTTCGATGGGTGCGACCATTTCGGGGAGCAGTTCCGGGGCGTACTGTCCGTCGCCGTGCAGGAGCACGATGATGTCCAGTCCGTGTGCGGCTGCCAGCGCGTATCCGGCTTTCTGGTTTCCGCCGTATCCGAGGTTCTTGGTGTGCCGCATCACCACGGTGCGCGGCATTCCCTCGGCCTGCGACCAGCGGCAGCCGGCGGTGAAGGTCGCGTCGTGGCTGGCGTCGTCGAGAATGAGAATCTCGTCGACCCTGGACCGGAAATCCTCCGGAATCCGGTCGAGGGTCTTCTCCAGCGTTGTCTCCGCGTTGTACGCGACCACCAGGATGCCGATCCTGGGACTCGGGCTTTCCTTCACGGGGCGTTCTCCAGTTGCGCTCGGTGCTCGTTGCTGGGATCGGGAACAGGTCGGTGGGGGGGGTGCGGCCCCGTTGTGCGCGGTCAGTTGACGGCGGAGCCGGACCGCTGCGACGTACGGGGGCCGGCGAGCGGCGGGCAGACGGCAGTTTGACGACAGGCCCTAGTGGCGAGGATGTGGCGGACGCCGGTGGCGAGGCCGACCGCGAGGACGATCCAGCCGGCGGCGCCCAGCTCCAGCACCGGTTCGCTCCAGCGCACCGCGGAGCGTCCGCTGTAGCCGAGGACGGCCGTCAGCCCGGCCACGGCGCTGTACGCGAGCCCTTCCCAGAACCCGAGAACGAACGTTCCGGCGGCCGCCCAGGTCAGGTACTGGAGGCCGGATGCGGTGGACAGGAGCAGCAGCAGGCCCAGCGTGACGGCGACGACCCCGGGCAGTTGCGCGGGCCGCAGCCACGCCAGCCAGACCCCGGCGGCCACGCAGACCAGCACGAAGAGGAAGTGGCCGCCGCCCTGCATGAAGGTGATGACGGACTCCGGCAGCCCGAGCACGTCGGCGAACCGGACGAGCCCCCAGAGCCGGTAGCTGCCGCCCTCGTACTCCAGGACGTTCTCCTTGAGCTGCAGCGGCACGGTCACCAGGACCGGCCCCCAGACCAGCGCGAACAGTGCGCCGAATCCGGCGGCGAAGCGGACCAGCACCGGCCGGCCGCCGCGCAGCGCGGCGACGAACAGCGCCGGGATCACCACCACCGGAACGAACTTGACGCTGATCGAGAGCGCCGCGGCCACCCCGGCGGCCAGCGGTGACTTCCGGTCGGCCAGCAGATGGGCCGCTGCCAGCGCGAACGCGATGGCGACCGCGTCGGTGTTGCCGTGGTAGCCGGAGGTGGCGATCAGTACCGGGCTGACGGCGACTCCGACACCGCACAGCACCGCCGTCGTCTGAGCGGCCCGGCGCCGGACGATCTCGAACACGAGAATCGCGCAGCAGAAATCAGCGAGGGAAGCGGGCGAACGGATGAGCGTGGCGAACGACATTCCGAGTTCGGAAAGACCGTTCAGGCCGAGCAGCATCCAGCCGGCCAGGGGCGGGTGGTTGTAGACGGGCAGTCCGGGCAGCGGGTGCTCATAAATCCGGACGGGGCCGTACGCGGTGACCGCCTTCGCGAATCCCGCGAAGATGCGCACATCGGCGGGGCCCGGCGAATTCGCCGCGATGACCATGCGAGTCAGTAGGCCGACGGCCGCGGCAATGAGCACAACGGCTCTTGCGCGTCGCACGTCCCAGGATTCGCATCGCATTCGGATACCCATGAAAACAGAACGTAGCAACCCGGCGACGCTATGCAACGCACCGATGAGCACACTTTTACGGCGCACGGCTCGAATACACCGCGCGCCGGAGCAAACACCGGGAAGGCAAAATCACCCGAACGGTTCACGCGGTCCGCACGGTCCGTACGCCGGTCTCCGTTCACCGTGGCGCCGCCCGGGGGTTCACCACACGCCGGTGCCCGGCCGGTACGGGTACCGGCCGGGCACATGTGCCCCCGCGGGGGCGGTGTTTCGCGCGGAGCGCGGACTACAGCATCCGGTCGACCACCCGGGCGGTCGCACGGCCGTCGTCGAGGTCGCAGAAGTCCCGCTTGAATGCCTCGTACGCTTCCGCGTGTCCCGCGATGGCCCGGACCGGGTCGCGCAGGGCCTCGATCAGCTCCTCGGAGCCCGGGATCAGCGGGCCGGGGGCGCGCTCCTCGAATTCGAAGCTGAATCCGCGCAGCGTGTCGCGGTAGTGCTCCAGGTCGTAGGTGTGGAACAGCATCGGACGGCCGGTCTGGGCGAAGTCGAACATCAGCGAGGAGTAGTCGGTGACCAGGGCGTCGCTGATCAGCATCAGCTCGCCGACGTCCGGGTAGCGCGAGACGTCGCGGACGAATCCGGTGCCGCTGTCCGGCAGCCGGTCGGTGACCATGTAGTGACGCCGCACCAGCAGCACGGTGTCCGCGCCCAGTTCGCGTTCGGCGGCGGCCAGGTCGAGCTGGAGGCCCAGCGAGTAGCGTCCGCCGCCCAGCTGCTGGTCCTCGCGCCAGGTCGGCGCGTACAGGACGACCCGCTTGTCCTTGGGGATCCCGAGCCGCTCCCGTACCGCCGCCGCGACCTTCGTCCGGTCGGCGGCGTGGAAGAGGTCGTTACGGGGATAGCCGCACTCCAGGACCTCGCCCTCGAAGCCGAAGGAGCGGCGCAGGACGGGGGTGGAGAAGGTGTTCGGGGAGACCAGGAAGCTCCACTGCCGGGCGCGCTGCTTGAGCGTGCCGATGTAGGCGGCGTTCGCCTGGACCGTGCCCGCGAGCTCCAGGCCGATCCGCTTGAGCGGGGTGCCGTGCCAGGTCTGGACGACGGTCTGGTCCTCGCGGCGCTCGAACCACTCGGGCAGCTGCGTGTTGGTGACGACGTACCGGCTGCGGGCCAGCGCCTCGTGCCAGGCGGCCGACCCGTGCTCCACGGCGACGGCGCCCGCGGGGATGATGGCCTGCTGGTCGCGGACCACCCACAGGTGCTCCAGCTCGGTGCCCCTGGCGACCAGTTCCTCGTAGACCGCCCGCGGCGAGTCGGAGAACTGGCGGCCGTCGAAGGTGCTGTACAGGGCGGCCTCGCGCAGCGGCGCGGTGCGCTGCGCGGCGTAGGCGTCGCTGAGCAGCTTCTTGGCGCGCGGGCCGCGCTCCGAGGCGGCGAGCACCGGGGCGGAGACGACCAGGAGCTGGTCGCCGAAGCGCCGCGCGATGGTGTAGTCGCGGCCGGTGAGGGTGCGGGTGGCGGGCAGGGTGCGGAAGGCCGAGGCGGGGATGCGCAGCGCGATGTCGCCGCTCTCGTCGGCCGCGCCCTTCTCGCGGAAGAAGAAGTACCAGTTGCCCTCGCCCAGCGGGAGCGGGCCGCCGGGTCCCTCGACGGCGTCGGGGCGCAGTTCGGCACGGAAGCGCCGGGCGTCCTCGTCTCCGGAGAACTCGACCGGGAAGGTCGTCTCCTCGCGGTGGGCGCTGTTCTGGACCACCAGCTCGACGGGGTGTGCGCGGTCCTCGGGGAACGTGCCCTCCAGGAGGAGCCGCCCGTCGTCGGTCCAGCCGGCCAGCTCGACGTGGGGCTGCACGGTGCGGTCGCTGATCAGCAGGTTTCCGCGCGAGCTCGTGACGAGGGCGAGCTCGCGGCGTGCGCCGTCCTCGCCGTCGTCGAGCGGGTAGCGGCCGGGCAGCACCGGGCCGGGCACGTCGATCGGCGTCCGCCGCGCCTCGGGGCCGACGAGGTGGACGCTGTAGCCGAGGTTCTTCGGCGTGCTGTCCGCCGCCGGGCGGGCCGCTGTGACGGCCGCGAGCGGGAGTTCGGCGGTGAAGCGGCGCCAGCCGGCGGCCGAGGACTCGGCGCCCTCGCCCACCGTGACCGGGAAGTCGCAGGTGGCGCCGGTGGCCTTGTGGGTGAGGCCGAGCCGCAGCTCGCCCTTGGCGAGGCGGTCGCGGACCATGCCGGAGACGAGGACGGTGCCGGCGGTGTCGCCCGCGCGGTGGGTCTCGAAGCGGGCGTCGATGCGCTCCGCGTGCAGGACCAGCTTGTCGCCGTCGAAGGCCGGGGCGATGCGGTGGTCGCCGTCCGGACGGTAGACGGGCGGTGCCACGGTGGCCTCGCGGACGGAGGGGATGGCGCGGCGCAGCAGGCCGTTCCTGGCGACGCCGATCTCCAGGTTCCAGGTGAGCTGCTTGGGTTTGCCGTCGGCGGCGATGCGGAGCTTCGCCGGGTCGACGACCGCCTCGAAGCCCGCGCGGTCGTAGTCGTGCAGGCTCTGCCGGGCGCGGGCGGTGGCCTCCGGCTCGTCGGTCCTGCGCAGCCGCAGCGGCACCACGTTGCGCCGGCCGGCCCGCAGCCAGCCGATCCGGAACTCGCCGGGGCCCGAACCTGCGGGCAGGTTGCGGATGTAGGCGTACCCCGTGAGGTGCAGTTTGCCGTCGCGCCACTGGGCGTCCCGCAGCCGGGCGGCGAGCGGGAGGTCGCGGTCGGCCACGCGCAGCACCTGGGCCGGCACCGGCTGCTTCAGTACGGGGTACTCGGCCTGCCGGCGGCGCACGCCGCGTACGGCGAAGGCACCGGGCTCGCGCTTGTCGTAGGTGAGCAGCGCGAGGAGTTCCTCCATGCGGTGCTCGCGCACCAGGTACCACATCACGCGCAGCCGCAGCGGGAGTCCGTCCAGGACCTTCGGGTCGACCTGGTCGATGAAGGCGTTGCAGTGCGTCAGGAAGGCCTCGCGGTAGTCCGCGTCGCCGTCGGGGAGGACCTCCATGAAGTACCAGAGGTCGTTGGCGAGGGCGTGTGCCTCGTAGTGGTTCTTGTCGGCGGCCGGACGGTTCTCCGCCAGGAAGGTGGAGACCCCCTGCACGTGCGCGACCCGGTCGCGGACGCCCCGGACGACGGCCCGGCTGGTGGTGATCGAGCCCGGCCGGTCCCGCCAGTGGTAGACGGGGTCCTTCACGATGTCGACGGAGCCGGCCAGGAAGTGGGCGGGCAGCACGACGGGGATGTCCTCGTAGAGCGCGCCGACCGGGAAGGCGAACTCGTGCTTGTCCCAGAAGGAGCGGCGGAAGACCTTGTTGCAGGCGATCCGGTCCCCGAGGAGCTCCAGGTCGCGGGAGACGTGGGTGCGCATCCGGGTCGTCGCCATCGGCTTGCGGAACATCGGCGACTGCTGGAGCTTGCCGTTGGCGCGCAGCCGCAGCACGTTGCCGGACGCGAGGTCGGAGCCGGTCTCCTCCAGCGCCCCGACGAGCAGTTCGTACGCGTTCGGCGGGATGATGTCGTCACTGTCGACGAAGGCCAGGTAGCGGCTCTCCGGGTCGCAGTTGCGGACACCGGTGTTACGGGCGTGCCCCAGCCCGCCGTTCTGCTGGCTCACCAGCCGGAAGCGGTCGTCCCGCGCGGCGAACTCGGCGGCCAGTGCCGCGCTGCCGTCGGTGGACCCGTCGTCGACCATCACCACCTCGAGGTCGGCCATGGTCTGCTCCGCGAGGGACTGCAGGCAGTCCGTCAGGAAGAGTTCCACGTTATAGACGGGGACAACGACACTGAGCCGTGGCGGCATGTTGAGCACGTCCGTTCATCGGGGGCCTGGCTGTCCGTATGGCTCAACCGTGGATACGGTCGGGGGTCACCGGTTACGGTCCCGAACGAGTGACTACGCCTGCCCCGTGCTCGCCCCGTGGGCAAAGCCGCTCGGGGGGTGACGGCCGTGCCTGGGGCTTCGCCCGGACGGTCCTGGAGCACACTCGGCGCATGCTCCGGAAGGCCCGGTGGGCGGCCCGCCGACCACACTAGCGGATGGCCGGTGACCCCTGAAAAACGCGCTGGGGCGCCCGTACGGACAGCACCCCGGTATACGGGCGATCGCACCGCGGCCCGCGCTCAGCGGGTGAGCGCGGCCACCGCCGAGACCGCCAGGTCATCCAGGTATCCCGCGGGCAGCTCGCCCCTGACCACCGCGAGGCGCCAGTAGAGCGGGCCGACGATCAGGTCGAGGGCGCGGTCGGGGTCGCTGTCCTCCGGCAGTTCCCCGCGCGCCACGGCGTCCCGTACGACGACGGCGGCGATGCCCTGCTGCGGGTCGAGCAGGGCGGCCTTGATGGTGGCGGAGATCTCCGGGTTGCGGGCCGCCTCGACGAGCAGGTCCGGGATGACCTGGGAGGCGAGCGGGTGGCGCAGGGCGTAGGCGGCCAGTTCGAGCACGGCGCGCACGTCGCCGTACAGCGAGCCGGTGGCCGGGGCGGGCATGCCCTGTACCGCGACGGCGGAGACCAGGTCCAGGACCAGGTGCAGCTTGGACTTCCAGCGGCGGTAGACCGCGGTCTTGCCGACGCCCGCGCGCCGGGCGATGCCCTCGATGGACATCCGGGCGAAGCCGACCGCGGCCAGCTCCTCGAAGACCGCGCTGCGGATCGCATCGGTCACGTCCTCGCGCAGCACGGCGGCTCCGGCGGGGGCACGGCGGCGGCTTCCCGGGGCGGTGGTCATGGCCCGAATCATAGTCCGTTACGACGAAACGGTTGCGTTGCGACGTCGCGGCGTCCTACCCTCGGCGTTGCGACGATACGGTTGCGTCCCGTCGCTCATGTGTGTTCCTGCCCCTCGACGAAAGCGATCGTGGTGAGCCAGACAACAGCCCCGGCGGCCCCGGCGACCCCGGCTGCCCCGGTGGTCACCCCGCCGGCCGCGTCCCTTCCCGTGTACGCGCCGGGAGAGCTCGCCGCCCTCGCCGCCCGGCACGGGCTGACCGTGAGCGGCGCCCGGCCGTCCCTCCCCGCGTACGTACGGGAGCTGTGGGGGCGGCGGCACTTCATCACGGCGTTCGCCACCGCCAAGCTGACCGCCCAGTACAGCCAGGCGAAGCTCGGCCAGATCTGGCAGATCATGACCCCGCTGCTCAACGCGACGGTCTACTACTTCATCTTCGGCGTCCTGATGAAGACGAAGCACGGCGTCCCCGACTACGTGCCCTTCCTGGTCACCGGCGTCTTCATCTGGACCTTCACCAGCAGCTCGATCACCGCGGGCACCCGCGCGATCAGCGGCAACATCGGGCTCGTCCGGGCGCTGCACTTCCCGCGCGCCTCGCTCCCCGTCGCGCTGGCCCTGCAACAGCTCCAGCAGCTGATCTTCTCGCTGGGCGCGCTGGTGCTGATCCTGCTGGTGTTCGGCCAGTACCCGCAGCCCTCCTGGCTGCTGGCGCTGCCGGCCCTCGCACTCCAGGCCGTCTTCAACACCGGCATCTCGATGGTCATGGCCCGGCTCGCCGCGCGCACCCCGGACATCGCCCAGCTGACACCGTTCATCCTGCGCACCTGGATGTACGCGTCCGGCGTCATGTGGAGCATCGGCACGATGCTCCAGGGCGACCGGGTCCCGCACGCGGTGAAGCTGGCTCTTGAGGTCAATCCGGCCGCCGTCTTCATCGACCTGATGCGGTTCGCGCTCATCGACAGCTTCGACGGCGGTCAGCTGCCCCCGCACGTGTGGCTCATCGCCACGGGCTGGGCGCTGGTGTGCGGCGTGGGCGGATTCATCTACTTCTGGCAGGCAGAGGAGAGTTACGGACGTGGCTGACAGCACTTCGCCCGGAGTACCGACGGTCGTCGTCGACGACGTCCACATCACGTACAAGGTCAACGGCGCCCGCACCGGCAAGGGCAGCGCCACCTCGGCCCTCAGCCGGCTCGCCTCGCGCCGGCAGTCCCCCGGAGTGCGCGAGGTGCACGCCGTGAAGGGGGTCAGCTTCGCCGCGTACAAGGGGGAGGCGATCGGCCTGATCGGCTCCAACGGCTCGGGTAAGTCGACGCTGCTGAAGGCCATCGCCGGACTGCTGCCCGCCACCAGGGGCCGCGTCCACACCCAGGGCCAGCCCTCGCTGCTCGGGGTGAACGCCGCGCTCATGAGCGATCTGACGGGCGAGCGCAACGTCGTACTCGGCGGACTCGCGATGGGCATGACCCGCGCCGAGATCCGCGAGCGCTACGCGGAGATCGTGGAGTTCTCCGGCATCAACGAGAAGGGCGACTTCATCACCCTGCCGATGCGCACGTACTCCTCCGGCATGGGCGCCCGGCTGCGCTTCTCGATCGCCGCCGCCAAGAACCACGACGTCCTGCTGATCGACGAGGCACTGTCCACCGGCGACGCGAAGTTCCAGCGCCGCAGCAAGGACCGGATCATCGAGCTGCGCCAGCAGGCCGGCACGGTCTTCCTGGTGAGCCACCACAACAAGTCGATCACCGAGACGTGCGACCGGGCGATCTGGCTGGAGGCGGGAACGCTGCGGATGGACGGCCCGGCGAAGGAAGTGGTCGCCGCCTACGAAAAGTTCACCAAGAAAAAGTAACGCCCCACTCAAGCCCCCGATCCCTCTCACCCCACCCGGGCCCTCTCACCCCGCCCAGGCCCTCTCAAGCCCGTCCGGCGATTGAGGACATCTTTTCAGCCCGTCCGGCGCTTGAGGACACCCCCAAGCCCGTCCGGCGATTGAGGACGAGGCGGCCCCCGGGTCCGCACCCGGCAGCCGCCTCGCCTCACCCCCGCACCACTACACGTGCGTACGCAGCAACGTCCGCATCGTCCGCATCGCCACCGACAGGTTCGCCAGGTCGAACGCGTCCGACCCCTGGATCTCCTCCAGCGTCGAGCGCGACCGCGTCAGGATCGCCGCGTTCTTCTCCTCCCACGCCTCGAACCGCTCCTGCGGCGTCGCGGAGTCCCCGCCGACGCTCAGCACGTCACCCGTGAGCGCCGCGTGCGCCGCGTACAGGTCCTCGCGGATGGAGGCACGGGCCATCGACTGCCAGCGGTCGGCCCGCGGCAGCTCGATGATCCGGTCCATCAGCTGGGTGATGGACAGCCGGTCCGCGAGGTCGTAGTACACCTCGGCGACGGACAGCGGGTCCGTCCCCGTCCGGTCCGCGATCGCCACGATGTCGAGGGCCGGGAAGGCGGACGAGAATCCGGCGACGCGTTGGGCCAGCTCGTCCGGAACACCCGCCTCCGTGAGCTCTTCCAGGATCGACCGGTACCACTCCTGGTCGGCGCCCATCAGCATCTTGGGCAGCTCGGCCCAGACCTGCTCGACCCCGGCCCGGAAGAAGTCGATCGTCCCGGCGATCTCCAGCGGCTGCGGCCGGTTACCGAGCAGCCAGCGCGAACCGCGCTCGACGAGCCGCCGCGAGTGCAGCCTGATCCGGGTCTGCACATCGGCGGCCACCCGGTTGTCGAGCGCCTCCACGGCGTCCCACACCGTGGCGAGCCCGAAGATCTCGCGGGCCGCGACCTGCGCCCGCACGATCTCCTCGATCGAGGCCCCGGTCTCCTCCCGGAGGCGGTGCAGGAACGTTGATCCGCCGCTGTTCACCGTGTCGTTGACCAGCACCGTGGTGATGATCTCGCGCCGCAGCGCGTGCCCGTCGACCGCCTCGGGGAACCGCTCGCGCAGCTGCCGCGGGAAGTAGGCGTGCAGCAGCTTCTGCAGGTACTCGTCGTCCGGCAGGCTGGTTCCGATGAGCTCCTGCGCCGCGGTGATCTTGGTGTAGGCGAGCAGCACGGCCAGCTCGGGCTGGCTGAGCCCCTTGCCGGCGCTGAGCAGCTCGCGGATCTGCCGGTCGGTGGGCAGGAACTCCAGCGCCCGGTCGAGATGTCCGTCGCGGCCCAGCCGGCGCATGAAGCGCTGGTGGGCGTGGAGCAGCGAGGGCGCCTGGGCGACCGCGTTGGCGAGCGCCGTGTTCTGCGCGTAGTTGTTGCGCAGAACCAGGTGGCCGATCTCCTCGGTCATCTCGGCCAGCAGCTTGTTGCGCTGCTTGACGGTCATGTCGCCGTCCCGCACCAGACCGTTGAGCAGGATCTTGATGTTCACCTCGTGGTCGGAGGTGTCGACGCCGGCGCTGTTGTCGATCGCGTCGGTGTTGATCCGGCCGCCGGTACGGGCGAACTCGATCCGGCCGAGCTGGGTGGCGCCGAGGTTGCCGCCCTCGCCGACGACCCTGGCCCGCAGGTCCTCGCCGTTGACGCGGATCGCGTCGTTGGCCTTGTCACCGACGTCCGCGTTCGACTCGGCGGAGGACTTGATGTACGTACCGATGCCGCCGTTCCACAGCAGGTCGACGCGCGCCTTGAGGATCGTCTGCATCAGGTCGGCGGGCGTCATCTTGGTGACTCCCGGCTCGATGCCGAGCGCCTCGCGGATGTGCGCGTTGACCGGGATCGACTTGGCGCTGCGCGGGTGGATGCCACCGCCCGCGGAGATCAGCTCCTTCTTGTAGTCGGCCCAGGAGCTGCGCGGCAGGTCGAAGAGGCGGCGCCGCTCCGCGTACGAGACGGCGGCGTCCGGCTTCGGGTCGATGAAGATGTGCCGGTGGTCGAAGGCCGCGACGAGCCGGATGTGCTCGGAGAGCAGCATCCCGTTGCCGAACACGTCACCCGACATGTCGCCGACGCCGACGACGGTGAAGTCCTCCGTCTGGGTGTCGTGGCCGAGCTCCCGGAAGTGCCGCTCGACGGAGACCCAGGCGCCCCGGGCGGTGATGCCCATGCCCTTGTGGTCGTAGCCGGCCGAGCCGCCGGAGGCGAACGCGTCACCCAGCCAGAAGCCGTACGCGACGGCGACCTCGTTGGCGATGTCGGAGAACTTCGCGGTGCCCTTGTCGGCCGCGACGACGAGGTAGGTGTCGTCCTCGTCGTGCCGGACGACACCCTTGGGGTGCACGACCTCGCCGGCCACCATGTTGTCGGTGATGTCGAGCAGCGCCGAGATGAAGGTGCGGTACGAGGCGATGCCCTCGGCCAGCCAGGCGTCGCGGTCGACGGCCGGGTCGGGGAGCTGCTTGGCGACGAAGCCGCCCTTGGCGCCGACCGGCACGATGACGGTGTTCTTCACCATCTGCGCCTTGACCAGGCCGAGGATCTCCGTACGGAAGTCCTCGCGCCGGTCCGACCAGCGCAGACCACCGCGGGCGACCTTGCCGAACCGCAGGTGGACGCCCTCGACCCGGGGCGAGTAGACCCAGATCTCGAACGCCGGGCGCGGGGCCGGGAGGTCCGGGATGGACTGCGGGTCGAACTTCATCGACACGTAGTTGTGCGGCTTGCCGCTGTCCGCGCGCTGGAAGAAGTTGGTGCGCAGGGTGGCCTTGATGACGGTGAGGAAGGACCGCAGGATCCGGTCCTCGTCGAGCGAGGCGACCTGGTCCAGGGCCCCGTCGAGCTCTTCGAGGAGCCCGTCGGTCAGCTCGGTGCCCGCGCTCTGGCGCTCCGGCGACATCCGGGCCTCGAAGAGCGAGACCAGCAGCCGGGTGGTGTGGACGTTGTTCTGGAGCGTGCTCTCCATGTAGTCCTGGCTGAAGGTCGATCCGGCCTGGCGCAGGTACTTCGCGTAGGCGCGCAGCACCATCGCCTGCCGCCAGTTCAGACCGGCGCTCAGCACCAGCGCGTTGAAGCCGTCGTTCTCGGCCTCGCCGGTCCACACGGCGGCGAAGGTCTCCTGGAACCGCTCGCGGGCGTCGTCGGCCAGGTAGCCGCCGTTGCCGGTGGCCTGCGGCATCCGCAGCCCGAAGTCGTAGATCCAGGCGTGTGTGCGGTCCGCGCAGCGCAGCTCGTACGGGCGCTCGTCGACGACCTCGACACCGAGGCGCTGGAGCGCCGGGAGGACGGCGGACAGGGAGACCTGCTCACCGGTCCGGTAGATCTTGAAGCGGCGCTCGCCCGGGGCGGAGCCGACCGGCTCGTACAGGCTGAGGGCGAAGTCCCGCTCGTTCTCCTTGAGGGCTTCGAGGTGGACGAGGTCGGCCACGGCGGCACGCGCCGAGTGGTCGGCCTTGTAGCCCTCGGGGAACGAGTGCCCGTACTGGCGCAGCAGCTCGGCCGCGCGCTCCTCGCCGCACTCGGCGTTCAGCGCCTCCTGGAACCCGTCGGCCCAGGAGCGGGCTGCCTCGACGAGCCGGGCCTCGATGCGGTCGGCCTCGGCGTCGGTGAGGGTGGTCAGCTCGCTGCCGGGGGCGACCCGGACGACGAAGTGCAGCCTGGAGAGGATCGATTCGGTGTTCCAGGCGGTGAAGTCGACGCTGGTGCCGTTCAGCTCCTCCTTGAGGATGTCGATCAGCCGCAGGCGCACGCCGGTGGTGTAGCGGTCGCGCGGCAGGTAGACGATCGCGGAGTAGTAGCGCCCGTACTCGTCCTGGCGCAGGTAGAGCCGGAGCCGGCGCCGCTCCTGGAGGTAGAGCACCGAGGTGACGATGGAGCGCAGCTGGTCGGGCGGCGTCTGGAACAGCTCGTCGCGCGGGTACGTCTCCAGGATCTGGAGCAGGTCGCGGCCGTCGTGGCTGTTGTACGTGAAGCCCGCGCCCTCCAGCACCTCCGCGACCTTGCGGCGGACGACGGGCACCCGGCGCACGGACTCGGTGTAGGCGGCGGACGAGAACAGTCCGAGGAAGCGGCGCTCACCGATGACGTTGCCCTCGGCGTCGAACTTCTTCACGCCGACGTAGTCGAGGTAGCTGGGGCGGTGCACGGTCGCCCGGCTGTTCGCCTTGGTCAGGATGAGGAGCTTGTGCTCCCGGGCCTTGGCACGGGCGTCGGCGGGCAGCCGGTCGAAGGAGGGGCTGACCGGGTGCGCCTCGTCCTCTGTGTGGTGCGGGTCGGAGCGCAGGATGCCGAGGCCGGTGCCGGGTACGGCGGCCAGCGCGTCGGAGTCCTTCAGCTCGTACTCGCGGTAGCCCAGGAAGGTGAAGTGGTCGGCGGCGAGCCAGCGCAGCAGCTCCCTGGCCTCGTTCACCTCGTCGTCGGCGAGGTCGTCGAGCGGTTCGCCGGGCAGGTCGTCGGCGATGCGCAGCGCGGCGTCCCGCATCTTCTCCCAGTCCTCGACGGTCTCCCGTACGTCGGACAGCACGCGCAGCAGGTCGGCCTGGATCTGCTGGAGGTCGGCGCGGTCGGACTCGCGGTCGATCTCGACGTGGATCCAGGATTCGACGAGCGCGTCGTGCGGGAGCTCGGCCTTGGCGTCCTTGGCCCCCTTGGCGTTCTTGCGGCCGTTCTGGGGACCGGTGGAGACGCCGGCGCCGTCGGTGAGGACCTCGATCAGCTTGCCGGCCACATCGCGGCGGACGATGACCTGCGGGTGGATCACGACGTGGATGCCGCGCCCCTGGCGGGACAGCTCATTGGTGACGGAGTCGACCAGGAACGGCATGTCGTCCGTGACGACCTCGACGACGGTGTGCGTGCACGTCCAGCCGTTCTCCTCGACGGTCGGGGTGTGCACCCGGACGTTCGCCGTGCCCTGCGGGCGGTTCTCCGCCAGCCGGTAGTGCGAGGAGGCGGCGCCGAAGACGTCGACCGGGTCCCGGCCGCCGATGTCCTCCGGAGCGGTGTGGAGGTAGTAGCGCTGGAGGTAGGCGAGCAGTACGTCCTGGCCCGGACGCTCCTGCCCGGCCCCGTCGCCGTTGTCGGCCCCGGTGGCCGCAACGTGCACCCGGGGGGAACCCCCCGGGCCACCGACACCACCGCCCGGGCTGTTGTCAGCTACCTTGGCGGCCCGTGCGAGCAGCTCGGCCTTGGCTTCGTCCAGCTTGGTCTGCATGTCCTCTGGCTCCTGTCGCGCGCCGTTGCGTGACGTAGGTGAAAAAGACGACGTACCGCCACGACACGGGGTTTCCGGTCTGAGTCGACGCTATGCCGCAATGAGAGACGCCCGGGACCTTATTGGCCATTTTTGGCAGTCGGGCCGGGCTGAGGGGATCAGTCGGGGCCCGGGTGCTGTGGCACTCCGGGCGCAGGCCGGGGGCTTCGCTGCCCCCGAGGGCTATCGCGCTGATCACGGGGTCCAGGCTATCTCCCCCGCCCCGGTAACCGTCACGAGCCGTATGTGTACAAAAGAAAGCCCCAGACTTTGACACTCTGGACAGCGCGTCGAGCCGCTCTGTCGCACTCTGGTATCCGGAACCGGTACCCGGAACAGGCATCCCCGGTACCGAACAGGCCGACGAACCGTGGGAGCCCCGCCATGGCACCGAAGATCCTCATCGTCACCGGCGACGCCGCCGAGTCCCTCGAAGTCCTCTACCCGTACCAGCGGCTGCGCGAGGAGGGGTACGAGGTCCACATCGCCGCTCCCACCCGCAAGACGCTCCGCTTCGTGGTGCACGACTTCGAGCCCGGTTTCGACACGTACACGGAGAAGCCCGGCTACACCTGGCCCGCCGACCTGGCCTTCGCGGAGGTCGACCCGGACGACTACGTGGCCGTGGTCGTGCCGGGCGGGCGCGCTCCCGAGTACCTCCGCAACGACGCCCGGCTGCGCGAGATCCTCAAGGCCTTCTTCGACACGGACCGCCCGGTGGCCCAGATCTGCCACGGCCCGCTGATGACGGCCGCGGCGGGCGCGCTGAAGGACCGCAGGGTCACGGCCTATCCCGCGCTGGAACCGGACATGGAGTCGGCCGGAGCCGCCTTCCAGGACACCGAGGTCGTGGTGGACGGCACCCTGGTCTCGTCCCGCGCCTGGCCGGACCACTCGGCCTGGATGCGCGAGTTCCTGACCGTGCTGCGCGCGAAGGCCCCGATCGCCTGACGACGAGCCCCGTGGGTGTCGCCGCCGCTACGCGACGAGTTGCTCGGCCAGGGCCGCCGCTTCGGCCAGGGTGTCCACGACGGGCACTCCGGCCGCCTCCAGGCTGGCCCGGCTGTGCGAACCGCCGGTGTAGAGCACCGCTCTCGCGCCGACGTGGGCGGCGGCCACGGCGTCGTCCACGGCGTCACCGATGATCACCGCGTGCTCCGCGGATATCCCGTCCAGCGCCGCGAAGTGCCGCTCCATGTGCTGTGCCTTGCTGCCGCCGGAGCGCCCGGTGCGGCCGTCGACGCGCACGAAACGCGGCTCGATGCCGTATCCCCGCACCACGGGGACCAGCTCGTCGTGCCCGTACATGCTCAGCAGGGACTGGCTCCGGCCTGCCTGCTGCCACTGCGTGAGCAGCTCCGCGGCCCCCGCCGTCAGCCCGCAGCCCCCGCGCTGCTCGGTGTAGTGGCGGTGGAAGACCAGATCCATCCGGTCCCACTCGGTCTCGGTGGGCAGCCGGCCCATCAGCCGTTCGTAGAACCGGGGTATCGGTATGCAGTACATCTCCCGGTACTGCTCCAGGGTGATCGGCGCCACGCCGACCTCTCCGAAGGCGGCGTTGGTCGCGCCGACGACCGCGAGGTTGTCGTCGAGCAGCGTGCCGTTCCAGTCCCAGACCAGATGTGTGCGGTATTTCCCCTGCGTCCCCATGCCAAGAAAAATACCCGCCGCCACTGACAGTCGGCGAGGCAGCCGCCCCCCGGCTCCCTCTCAGCCGATCAGGTTGGGAATCTCCTGGATCCCGAACCACAGGAGCTCGTGGTCCTCCGCGCCGTCCACGGTGAACTGGGCGTCGTCGTCACCGAGGTCCGCCGCTCCCAGCGCGGCCGCGGCCGCCGTGACGTCCTTGTCGGCCTCGTCCGAGTCGACGTGCACCGCGGCCGCCTTCGCCAGCGCCACCGCGGAGGCGATCGTGACCTCACCGAGCGAGGAGGCGTCCAGGATGTGGTCCGGGTCGGCGACGGCGTCCCCGTCCGGCACATCGACCGCGACGACGACGCGGCGGCGGGCGGCGCCGGGGTCCCCTGCGATCAGCCGCAGGGAGGCGGACGCGGCCCGGTTGAGCGCCGCGTACTCCAGCTCCTCGATGTCGTCGGAGACGTACCACTCGCGCAGCCCGGGGGTCACCGCGTAGGCGGTGAGCGGGCCGGGGCCCAGTTCGCCCGCCCGGTGCGCCGCTGCGAGACCGGAGAGGGTCAGGGGGACGTACACGCGCATGGCTTGGCCGCTTTCGTAGTCGGAGACGCCCTCAGGATACGTGCGGCGTCCCCCTTTGGGATTACCTCTACGGGCCCCGCCCCGTCCACCCGGCAACCGCCGCTCACCCTGCCCGCCCCGTCCCCGCTCCCCGCCCCGTACCCGGTCCGCCACCCGGATAGGTGAATTCCGGGCCCGCTCCCCCGCGCCCTCGGACGCTTGCGGCCGGTCCGCCGCCCCCGCTAGAAGGTCCACAGCAGAAGTTACCGCCCGGTATTTGCCGGGCCTCTGAAGCACGGGGGCGATGAGCAGTGACCATGAACAGGACCCGGCCCGCCGGACGGCACGACGCACGCAGGCCCGAGACCGTCCCCCCGCAACGCCTCCGGACGCCCCGGCGCGTCCGCCCCCACCAGTGGTTCGCGGAACGCCTCCTGGCCGTTCTCAGCGGCCAGCGCCCCGTCCACTGGATGCTCGGCCACACCATCGGCGAGGCCTACGACCAGCTGGCCGAACTGGCCCCCGCCACACCGCTCAGGAGCCACGGCGCCCGCCCGGTGATCCGCATGTGCCGGGGCGCCCAGCCGGCCCCCGGCGTGGTGGAGGCCTGCGCGAGCATCGCGGCGGGCGAACAGGTCCGGGCCATGGCCTTCCGCCTGGAACAGGGCCCCGACCTCCGCTGGCGCTGCGCCGCAGTGGAACTGGGCAGCACCCCGGCCCGCCACCCCTGACGAGAGGAGCCCACCACCGGCCCGTACGGGCCCGATCGCAGACCTCACCATCAATCCATAACCACTGGCCACCGCGGAGCCCTCACGGGCCCACACAGGCCCGCGCACCCACCTCCCGGCCCCGCTTCCAGCCCCTCCGGCGTTTGAGGAGCGGGGTCCGGGGCGGAGCCCCGGTTAGGGGAAGGGGCGGGGAGGGGACAAGGCCCGCCGCAGGCACACCCACCGCACCCACCACGTCCGCCCCACCGCACCCCACCACGTCCACCCCACCGCCACACAGAACGGCCGGGGCCGGACACCCAAACGGTGCCCGGCCCCGGCCGTCATCCAGACTCCAGATTCCAGCGATCAGCGTGCGCTACTTCTTGCGGCGCCGCCCACCCCCACCACTCTTTTGCGCCTTGCGCCGCTCAGCCCGAGTGAGCCCGTCGGACTCGCCCCCGGCCCCCGCACCAACCGCGTCACCGTCGACGTTGGAGAAGTCGCCCTCGACGACACCGCCCTCACCGTCCACCGTGGGAGCGGAGAAGTGCAGCCGGTCGGGACGCTGCGGAGCGTCGAGCCCCTTCGCCCGGATCTCCGGACGCGCCGCCGGAACGGCGTCCTCCTTGGTCAGCGAGGTCGCCGCCGAGTCCTGCACCGGCACCTCCTCGACCTGCTGCTCGACCTGGACCTCCAGGTTGAACAGGTAGCCGACGGACTCCTCCTTGATGCCCTCCATCATGGCGTTGAACATGTCGAAGCCCTCGCGCTGGTACTCGACCAGCGGGTCCTTCTGCGCCATGGCCCGCAGGCCGATGCCCTCCTGGAGATAGTCCATCTCGTAGAGGTGCTCACGCCACTTGCGGTCCAGCACGGACAGCACCACGCGCCGCTCCAGCTCGCGCATGATGTCGGAGCCGAGCGTCTTCTCACGCTCGTCGTACTGCTCGTGGATGTCGTCCTTGACGGACTCCGCGATGAACTCGGCGGTGACCCCGGCGAGATCCCCGGCGGCCTCCTCCAGCTCGACGACCGTGACCTTCACCGGGTAGAGCTGCTTGAACGCGCCCCACAGCCGGTCCAGGTCCCACTCCTCGGCGAACCCCTCCGCCGTCTCCTGGCGGATGTAGTCGTCGATCGTGTCGTCCATGAAGTGACGGATCTGGTCCTGGAGGTCCTCGCCCTCAAGCACCCGGCGCCGCTCGCCGTAGATGACCTCACGCTGCCGGTTGAGCACCTCGTCGTACTTCAGGACGTTCTTACGCGTCTCGAAGTTCTGCTGCTCGACCTGCGACTGGGCCGACGCGATCGCCCGCGTCACCATCTTGTTCTCGATCGGGACGTCGTCCGGCACATTGGCCATCGACATCACGCGCTCCACCATCTGCGCCTTGAACAGGCGCATCAGGTCATCGCCCAGCGACAGGTAGAAGCGGGACTCGCCCGGGTCGCCCTGACGGCCGGAACGACCGCGCAGCTGGTTGTCGATACGGCGCGACTCGTGCCGCTCGGTGCCCAGGACGTAGAGCCCGCCGAGGTCCGTGACCTCGTCGTGCTCGGCCTTCACCGCCTGCTCGGCCTTCTCCAGCGCCGCCGGCAGCGCGGCCGCCCACTCCTCGACGTGCTCGACCGGGTCGAGTCCGCGCTGACGCAGATCCGCCTCCGCCAGGTCGTCGGGGTTGCCGCCGAGCTTGATGTCCGTACCGCGGCCCGCCATGTTCGTCGCGACCGTGACGGCACCCTTGCGGCCGGCCTGCGCGATGATCGGCGCCTCCCGGTCGTGCTGCTTGGCGTTGAGGACCTCGTGCTGCACACCGCGCTTGGAGAGCTGCTGCGAGAGGTACTCGGACTTCTCGACCGAGGTGGTGCCGACCAGGATCGGCTGGCCCTTCTCGTGCTTCTCCGCGATGTCGTCGACGACGGCGGCGAACTTCGCGACCTCGGTGCGGTAGATCAGGTCCGACTGGTCGGCCCGGACCATCGGCCGGTTGGTCGGGATCGGCACCACGCCGAGCTTGTAGATCTGGTGGAACTCGGCGGCCTCGGTCATCGCCGTACCGGTCATTCCGGAGAGCTTGCCGTAGAGGCGGAAGAAGTTCTGCAGGGTGATCGTGGCAAGGGTCTGGTTCTCGTCCTTGATGTCCACCCCTTCCTTCGCCTCGATCGCCTGGTGCATGCCCTCGTTGTAGCGGCGGCCGGCGAGGATACGGCCGGTGTGCTCGTCGACGATCATGACTTCGCCGTCGATGACGACGTAGTCCTTGTCCTTCTTGAAGAGTTCCTTGGCCTTGATCGCGTTGTTGAGGTACCCGACGAGGGGGGTGTTCACCGACTCGTAGAGGTTCTCGATGCCGAGCCAGTCCTCCACCTTCGCGACACCGGGCTCGTGGATCGCGACGGTCCGCTTCTTCTCGTCGACCTCGTAGTCGCCGGTCTCCTCGATGCCCTTGAGCGGGTTGCCCGCCTCACCCTTGGCCAGCCGGGTGACCAGCTTGGCGAAGTCGCCGTACCACTTGGTGGCCTGGTCGGCGGGGCCGGAGATGATCAGCGGCGTACGGGCCTCGTCGACCAGGATCGAGTCGACCTCGTCGACGATCGCGAAGTTGTGACCGCGCTGGACGAGCTCGTCCTGCGACCACGCCATGTTGTCGCGGAGGTAGTCGAAGCCGAACTCGTTGTTCGTGCCGTACGTGATGTCGTTGCCGTACTGCTCGCGGCGCTGGGCCGGAGTCATGTTGGCGATGATGCAGCCGACGCTCAGTCCGAGGAACTTGTGGACCCGGCCCATCATCTCCGAGTCACGCTCGGCGAGGTAGTCGTTGACCGTGATCAGGTGCACGCCCTTGCCGGAGAGCGCGTTGAGATACGCGGGCAGCGTGCCGACCAGGGTCTTGCCCTCACCGGTCTTCATCTCGGCCACATAGCCGAGGTGCAGGGCTGCGCCGCCCATCATCTGAACGTCGTAATGGCGCTGTCCGAGGACTCGCTTGGCGGCCTCACGGACGGTCGCGAATGCTTCGGGAAGCAGGTCGTCCAGGCTCTCGCCGTCCGCGTACCGTTCCTTGTACTCGTCGGTGAGCGCCCGCAGCTCGGCGTCGGAGAGGTTGACGAAGTCCTCTTCGATGGAGCTGACCTGGTCCGCGATGCGGTGCAGTTTGCGCAGGATCTTGCCTTCGCCTGCACGCATGAGCTTGTTGAAGACGGACACTGAGGCTGGTCTCCTTGCCGGTCGGGCCTGGCACTGGGTCGTGTTATGGACTCTGGCGCGGGCACGGCAGGTGGGCCCCACCGCAACGGCCATCGTAAGCGAGGACCCCGCCGCGCCGGGAGGGCTGCCACCGCCTTGAGCTCGCAGTGCCCTCCCGGATCAACGGACGAAGGGCGCCGAAGGTGCCGGGAAGGGCGAAAAGTGCTCGCCCCCGGCCCCGGCCGGTCAGCAGAATCCGTACATGGAACCGATCACCCTCACCACCGACCGTCTGCTGCTGCGCCCCTTCGCCCCGGGCGACGCGGCCGAGGTGTACGCCGCCTGTCAGGACCCCGACATCCAGCGCTGGACGGTCGTCCCCTCGCCGTACAGCCGCGCCGACGCGGATCTCTTCACCGGCCGGTTCTCGCCCGTCGGCTGGCAGGACGACTCCATGTACAACTTCGCCGTCGTCCTGCGTGACGGCGGGGCGCTGACCGGGGCGCTCGGCATCAACCGCGGCAACCAGCCGGGCACCTACGAGGTGGGCTTCTGGACCGCGGGGGAGCACCGCGGCCGCGGCTACATGACGGAAGCGGTCCGCCGCGCCGCCCACTGGACCTTCACCTCGCTCGGCGGCGACCGGCTGGAGTGGCGGGCCGAGACCGGCAACGTCCCCTCACGGGCCGTGGCGCTGCGGGCCGGTTTCGTCATGGAGGGCGACCAGCGCTCCGGGCTGCTCAACAAGGGGGTGCGCCGCGATACGTGGACCGGCGCGCTGCTCCCGTCCGACCTCGGGCTGTCCGGGACCTGCGCCTACCTTCCGGCGAGCGCCCCCGTCCGCCCGTGAGTACCCCGAGGGCCGAACCGGGAGTGCGCGAGGGCCGGACCGGGAGTGTCAGTGCCGCCCTCTAGGGTTCGAGGCATGACGCCTGTGCAGCCTCCCGCAGTCGAACTCTCCGCCGATCAGGCCCGCAGGATCGCCCTGCGCGCCCAGGGCTTCCTGGGCGCTCCGGACCGCCGGGCCGGGGTGCCGGGCGTGCTGCGGCATCTCGGCGCCGTCCAGCTCGACACGATCTCGGTGCTCGCGCGATCGCACGAGCTGATCCCGTACGCGCGCCTCGGCGCGGTCGGCCGCCGCCCGGTCGAGGAGGCGTACTGGTCGGGCGGGCGCGCCTTCGAGTACTGGTCGCACGCGGCATGCGTCCTGCCGGTCGAGGAGTGGCCGCATTTCGCCTTCCGCCGCCGCGCCTACCGCGCCCGCCCGCAGTGGCACCACGACCTGCCGGACGGCGCCTACGACACGGTCATCAAGCAGCTGCGCACCGAGGGACCGCTGACGGCCACGGAGCTGGGCGGTGCGAACAACGGCGGGGAGTGGTGGGACTGGTCCGCCTCGAAGGTCGCCGTCGAGCGGGCCCTGATGTACGGCGAGGTGGTGTGCACGGAGCGGCGCGGCTGGAAGCGGGTCTACGACCTCGCGGAGCGCGCCCTGCCCGCCTCCGTGCTCCACGACGATCTGGACGACGCGGAGTGCGTGCGCCGGCTGGTGGCACTCGCCGGGCAGTCGCTGGGCGTGGGCACCCGCGCGGACATCGCGGACTACCACCGGCTCAAGGCCGAGCAGTTCGACGCGGTGGTCGCGGACTCCGGCCTGGTGCCGGTGGCGGTGCGGGGCTGGACGAAGCCGGCCTGGGCCGATCCGGCGGCGCTGGCCTCCGAGCCGCGCGGCCGGCACCGTACGACGCTGCTGTCGCCGTTCGACTCGCTGGTCTGGGAGCGGGCGCGCACCGAGCGGATCTTCGCCTTCACCCACCGGCTGGAGGCCTACGTCCCCAAGCCCAAGCGGGTCCACGGCTACTTCGCGATGCCCCTGCTGGCGGGCGGCAGGCTCCAGGGCCGGGTCGACCCTGCGCGTGAGGGCACGACACTGGTCGCCCGGCAGGTGTCCCTGGCGGGACCGAAGGCCGTGGTGCCGATGGCGGAGGCGCTGGTCGAGGCGGCCTCCTGGGTCGACTGCACGGACGTCCGCCTGGAACGGGTCGACGCACCGGAGCTGCGCGGACCGCTCACCCGGGAAATCGCCCGCCTTCTGGCATAGCTCCAGGCATTCCCAGGTCTTTACCCGGCCCGGTCACCTGATCTCAAGGATTTTCTCCCGCATGGCGTAGACCACGGCTTCCATCCGGGAGTGCAGCTGGAGCTTCTCCAGAATGTTGCGGACGTGGTTCTTCACGGTGTTCTCGGAAATGAAGAGTTCCTTCGCGATATCGCGATTGTTCATGCCCGTGGCGACCAGTTTGAGGACTTCGAGCTCACGTTCGGTGAGCCGGGGCGCCGGTACCAGCCGGCGTTCGTCGGTCCGCTGAATCATCGACTTGAACTCGGTGAGCAGTTTCGACGCCATGGACGGGCTGATCTGGGACTGCCCGTCCGCCACCGCTCGGATCGCCGTGGCGACCTCGTCCGTGGAGATCTCCTTGAGGAGGTAGCCGGTGGCGCCCGCCTTGATGGCGTCGTAGAGGTCGGCCTCCTCGTCGCTGATCGTCAGCATGATGATCTTCGCGCTGGGGGCCACCTCCTTGATGGCGGTGCAGGCCTCGATGCCGCCGCGTTTGGGCATCCGTACATCCATCAGCACGATGTCGGGCAGCAGATCGGCCGCCTTGTCGACGGCTTCCGCCCCGTCCCCGGCCTCACCGACGACCTGGATGTCCTCCTCCTGCGCGAGGACGATCTCCAGCCCTCTGCGGAAGAGGGCGTGGTCGTCGACCACGAGGACCCGGATCGGTTCCTTGCCTGAACCGCCGTCATCGTCCGTTCCGGTGCGGGCACCGGAAGCAGCGTCGGCATCATTCGCATCGCGCACGGGCCCGAAGGTGTCCGCCATCGTTCCTCCCCCTGAAGGCCACGGCCTGAAGTTCAAACTGTCCGCCAACGGCAGTTCACACAGCACCGATTGGCTTGGGTCGCCATGATTTCATGCCTGGACGTCAGAGCGGTGATCCGGTGGTGGCACGAGGGTGCCCCTGGGGGCGCACAAGGCGCTCCAGGGGCACCACGGAGTGGCGCTGTCAGCCGCCGAGCGCCCCACCCGCGCCGCCCGCCTCATCGGCGGCCAGCGGGTCGGTCCTCAGGTGGATGACGCCGTAGTCGTACGCGTGCCGCCGGTAGACGACACTCGGTTCCTTCGTGTCGGAATCGACGAACAGGTAGAAGTCGTGTCCGACCAGCTCCATCTCGTAGAGCGCCTGGTCCAGCGACATGGGTGCCGCGACGTGCGTCTTCTCGCGCATCACCAGCGGCCCTTCGCCCTGTACCTCGAGCGAGCCGATCCTGGTGGTGGGCACGGGCTTCGCGACTTCGTCGGCGATCAGCTCGCCGTCGCCGTTGAACGAAGCCGCTTCCGGTACTACTTCGCCGACCTCGGCGGCCGGGGTGCGGCCCGAGCCGCGACGGCTGTAGCGCTTGTCGTGCTGCTTGCGCAGCCTGGCCTCCAGCTTGCCGGTGGCCAGGTCCAGCGCTGCGTACGGGTCGCCTGCGGCCGCTTCCGCCCTGATGACCGGTCCACGCGAGCGGAGCGTGATCTCCACCCGGTCGGAACGGTCGGCCTGACGGGGATTCGGCTCCTTGGACACCTCCACGTCGAGGCTGATCACCTTGCCGTCGAACTTCTGGATCTTGTCCAGCTTCAGCTTCTCGGCCACGTGCTTGCGGAACCGCTCGGGCACCTCGGTCTTGCGGCCCTTGACGACGATGTCCACGCAGAACTCCGTTCCCGGATCGCTCCGCTCGGTGGCGGAGCATCTCCCTTTTGCACCAGGCCCCGGTGGTAACCGGAGCCGCGGACTCGGTGGGTTCCACCTCCTCCTCCCCCGGCGGCGAGGTCTGCACCCCACCGAATTTCCGGGTTCTGAACTGCTGGTGGGTCACCTGCCCGAAACCTGGTAGAGCATTCGCCGAGGTCTGGCATTCACCATTCCTCACAACCGAACATAGCCTGCTCGGCCGCCTGTCGGCACCCGCTACTCGCACGTACCTCCGTTCAGGTCCTTTTACCCACTCACTACCTGCAACGATGCAAGTTCAGTTCCAGTTCCGGTTTATTTCGAAGGCGGACGGAGATACTGCGACAACGGCCGCCCGGTGCTCTCCGGAACCCGCGCGTTCCGGTCCTGCCGCCCGGTCGATCGCGCGTGCCGCCTCGGCCAGCGAGGCACCCGTCGTGAGCAGGTCGTCGACCAGCACCACCTGCCCGGTGCCCAGCAGCTGTCCGCCTCCGGCCACCACCCGCAGCGCCCCCGCCAGATTCGCCCGGCGGTCCCCGGCGCCGAGCCCCGACTGGTCGGCGACCTGACGCCGCTGCCGCAGCACCGCCGCCACCCCGGCCGGGGTGCCCGTGCGCCGCAGTTCCACCGCGGCCGCCAGCGCGATCCGGCGCATCGGATCGTGTCCGCGCGCCGCCACGGCCCGGCGCGACGACGGCACGGGTACGAGCAGCAGCGGTCCGGGAACGGGCGGCGGGCCCGCCCCGGCCCTCACGGCACCCGCCAGCGCCTTGCCGAGCGCCCCTGCCAGGCCGAGCACGCCCCGCTCCTTGTGTGCCAGGAGCAGCGCACGTACCGCGTTCTCGTAGCAGGCGGCCGCGTGCACCGCGGGCAGACCGGGCGGCTCGGGATCGGGCCGCACCCGGCGCGGCGGTGCGCCGTGGAGCTGGCAGGCGCACTCCTCGCACAGCTCGGTCCGCGGTCTGCCGCAGCCCCCACAGGCCACTGGCAGGACCAGTCCGGTGATCTCCCGCCACCACCCGCGCATGACTCCACTGTGCCCCCGCCGGGGCCGCCGGACCACCCCTGTGGAAAACCTTCCGGGACCGGCGGACGCGCCCGGTGCGGAGGGACTCGCACGCGGTGTCGGCGTCAGCCCGGGTAGACCAGCGCCGAGCCCTCCTTGAGGACCGTCTGCCAGTTGTCCCCGGGCAGCAGCTTCACTATTCCGTCGCCCTGGGTGTCCGCCATCAGCGGCAGCTGCTCGTCGTCCGCCGCGGCGATCGCCCGCACCTGGTTCACCCCGGGCAGGACGCCGGAGGACGGTGTCGAGCCGTCCGCCTGCACATAGCGGACCTGCTGCACGCCGCCCTGCTCCTTGCCGACCACCACGAGGCGGCTGCCGCCCGACCACGACATCGCGGTGACATCCGCCAGCTGTGGGGCCGCCTGCCGCAGGTCCACCACGGAGACCTTCGGCTTGTCCTGCGGTCCGTGGCGCTCGATCCGGCCGATCTTGAGCGTCGTATGGCCGTCGCTCGTCAGTAGCAGCGCGATGCGCACTCCGTCCGAGGACAGCCGCAGCCCCGTGATCCGGCTGCCGTTCAGACTGGGCACCGTGACCTCCTGCGGCTTGCCCGCACCACCGGCCAGCCGCAGCAGCCGGGGATTGTCCGGGTCCTGGTCGGCGACCCAGAGGTCGCCCCTGCCGTCCCAGCTGGGCGCCGTCAGCCGGCGGTCGGCACTACTGGCCCCGCTCGTCACCGCCGGGGCGGGAAGCTGGCCGTCCTCGGTGATGGAAGCCACGTAGAGCGCGTCGCGATGCTGCGAGAGCGCCGCCGCCAGCTGCTCGTCCCGGGCCACGCCGACCTCGCTCACCCGCGCCGGACCCGCACCGAACGGTCCGGGCACCGGTTCCGGTTCCCCGCTGCCCCGGGTGCTCCCCGGAATGCGCTGCACATGCCCCTTGGCATCGACGAAGTACTGGCTGTCGGGCCCGCCGGAGGAACCGTCGGGGGCGTACTCCTCCGCCTGGTCGGAGCCGAGCACGCACAACGGCGAACCGTCCGAGCGCTGGAGCTCCACCTGCTCGACCCGGGCCGAGGTCAGGTCCCGGAGGGTGAAGAGCACCTGCGACGCCATCATCCGGCAGGAGCGCTGGCCGGCCCCGTCCGCCTTCTTGTTGAGCGGGACCTTCAGCACGTTGCGGTCGTCGGGCGTCAGCGAGATGACATCCTTCCGCAGCTTCGTCCCGGCGGGGAAGCGCGATCTGACCACCGGCCGCAGCCAGTCGGTCGGGCCCCCCAGGAGGCTGCGGACCGCCTGCGTGACGGTGTCCATCCCGGTGGTGGGGTCCGTCCGGTTTCGGATGTAGACGGGGTCGGCGACGAGCGTGGACTCCGCCTCGGACAGCCCGGTGGCGAAGTAGAACTTGTTGACGGAACGGTAGAGCCGCTTGAAGTCCGACTGCCCGAGCACCAGACCGTCCGGCACCGTGTCGATGCGCCACTCCTTGCCGTCCGGCCCGTTCCGCCGCACCAGGTGGACAGCGCCGGTGTAGTCCGCCGGGGCCAGCGGCTGGTAAGCGTTCTGCTCGTCGACCGTCGCCACCTTCTCGCCGGACAGGGTGTAGCTGACCTCGGTGGTGGAGCGGTCGCTCTCGTGGACCGGGCGGTCGCTCCGGTTCGGCGCCTTGGCCAGCACGGTGGTGAGGGCACTCGGCTTCCAGGACTTCGACGCCTCCGGCGTGAGGTATTTGCGCGTCGTCTGGAAATCGGAGTCGTCGCTGGTCATCGACTCCAGGAATCCGTCGACCACCTCGTTCGGAGTGGCCCCCTCACGCGGTGCGACCGCGTACACCTGCACCTGGGAGTCGCCGGGCTGCGAGGCGTCCACAGCCTTGACGTCCCCGGTGACGGGCATCGAGCCGCATGCGGTGAGCAGCAGCGCGCCGCATCCCAGCAGTACGGTCAGCTCCGCCGCACGTCCGCGGCCGCCCTGCTGACGGTCAGTGCCCACGAGTCGTGTCCTCCCGCCCGGGATCCTGTCCCGGGGAGTCGTTGGCGCCGGTCCGCTCCCCGGCGGGTCGCGGCACCACCCGTGCGCCGTTGCCCGGCAGCGCGGCCGGGTGCACCGAGGCCGGTGTGGTCCGGGCGGTCGCGGGAGCGCGGGCGGGGACCGGCAGCGGTGAGCGGTCGGTGCCCGGCGTCTGGGAGGGGACCGCCATCAGCCGGTGCTCGCTGCCCGTGGCCTGCACGGGCGCCGCGGCGGCCCGCTCCCGGCTCTCCCGGTTGCGCCGTGAGTCCTCGGGCTCCAGCGGTATCGGTGAACCACGCAGCGGCTCGTCCGCCGTGCGCGGCAGTGTCAGCCTGAACTGCGAGCCGCCGCCGGGTTCGCCCCAGGCCTGCAGCCAGCCGCCGTGCAGCCGGGCGTCCTCGACGGCGATCGACAGCCCCAGCCCGGTGCCGCCGGTCGTCCGTGCGCGGGCCGGGTCGGCCCGCCAGAAACGGTTGAAGACCCGGGTCGCCTCGCCGGGCTTAAGGCCCACCCCGTAGTCCCGGACGGCCACGGCGACCGCTCCGCCGGCCACCCCCATCCGCACCACGACATCGCGGCCCTCACCGTGCTCGACGGCGTTGACGACCAGATTGCGCAGGACCCGCTCGACGCGTCGCGCGTCGGCCTCCGCTATCACCGGCTGCTCGTCACCGACCACCCGGATCCGGGTGCCCTTGCGTTCGGCCAGCGGCTCGGCGCCGCCGATCACCCGCCGCACGACCTGCCGCAGGTCTATCGGCTCGGCCTCCAGTGCCGCGGCTCCCGCGTCGAACCGGCTGATCTCCAGCAGATCGGAGAGCAGCGACTCGAAACGGTCGAGCTGATCACCGAGCAGCTCCGCGGAGCGAGCCGTGACGGGGTCGAAGTCGACGCGTGCCTCATGGATGACATCGGCGGCCATCCGTACCGTCGTCAGGGGCGTGCGCAGCTCGTGCGACACGTCAGAGACGAACCGGCGCTGCATCCGCGAGAGCTCCTCCAGCTGCTGGATCTTCAGCTGAAGGTTCTGCGCCATCTTGTTGAAGGCCTCACCGAGCCGGGCGATGTCGTCCTCGCCGGTGACCTTCATCCGCTCCTGGAGCCGGCCGGCCGAGAGCCGTTCAGCGATCCCGGCCGCCATGCGTACGGGGGTGACGACCTGGCGCACCACGAACCAGGCGATGGCTCCGAGCAGCACGACCACGAAGAGACCTGCGGTGGCCAGCGTGCCCTTGACCAGGGTCAGCGACTTCTCCTCCTGCGTCAGCGGGAAGAGGTAGTAGAGCTGGTAGGGGTTGCGGTCGATGTCGTACAGCCGCTTGCCGACGACGAGACCGGGCTGCGATTCCTGCCCGTTCGCGTAACGGATCAGAGAGTACGTCTGGAATGCTCCGGGGCCCTTGTTCACGGACTCACGGAGACTCTGCGGGATGCTCGCGGCCTCGACGCCGCCCGAGCCGCGGGGCGCGCGGGAGCCCTCGTCGGCGCTGAGCGCCACGACGTTGAAGGCGTTCTTCCCGCCACTGGCGAGCTGATCGACCAGCTCGGTCCGCCAGGAGTTGTTGGCCGTCGTGCCGTCCGCGGCGTCGCCGCCCTGCCCGGGAGTGGGGGTGAGCGGTGCGTTCGCCTTCTCCTGGGCGGCCGCGAATCCGCCCGCGGCCTGGGTCTGGGCCGCCTTGCCCTTCGCGTCCAGCAGGCCGTTGCGCACCTGCCCGATCACGACCAGGCCCAGCAGCAGCACCACACCGAGCGACATGAGCAGCGTGCCCGCGACGACCCGTAGCTGAAGGTTGCGCCGCCACAGCCGCACGGCCGGCAGCAGCGGACGCCGCACCCAGCGCATCAGCAGTCGGGGCACCGGCCCGCCGGGCGCCCGGTTCTGGAACAACCGGCCGCCCTGCAGGAAGAGCCCGACGTGAGACGGCGTGTGCCCTGAACCGGCAGCCCGCTCCGCACGGGCTCCCGGCTCCCCGGGCTTCGGAGCAGCGCTACCCAGGGACATGTCAGCTCGGTCCGGCCTTGTAACCGACACCTCGGACGGTCACCACGATCTCCGGCCGCTCCGGGTCCTTCTCGACCTTGGAACGCAGACGCTGAACGTGCACGTTCACCAGCCGGGTATCGGCGGCATGGCGATATCCCCACACCTGCTCGAGCAGTACCTCACGGGTGAAGACCTGCCACGGCTTACGGGCGAGCGCGACCAGCAGATCGAACTCCAGCGGGGTCAGGGCGATGGACTGCCCGTCCCGCTTCACCGAGTGCCCGGCCACGTCTATGACCAGATCACCAATGGTGAGCTGCTCCGGTGCCGGCTCCTCTGACCTCCGCAAACGTGCCCTGATCCGGGCAACCAACTCCTTAGGTTTGAACGGTTTGACGATGTAGTCGTCGGCCCCGGACTCCAGGCCCACCACCACGTCAACCGTGTCGCTCTTGGCAGTGAGCATGACGATCGGCACACCTGACTCGGCCCTGATCAGCCTGCAGACCTCGATGCCGTCCCTACCGGGCAGCATGAGATCCAGGAGAACCAGGTCCGGCTTCGCCTCACGAAATGCAGCAAGTGCCTTGTCGCCGTCCGCTACGAACGACGGCTCGAATCCCTCACCACGCAGCACAATGCCGAGCATCTCGGCCAGTGCGGTGTCGTCATCGACGACAAGGACGCGTCCCTTCATAATCGACATCATCCCATTAGCTAATCGTTATCTGCGATGACCTGGCACACAGCTCTGCCAGCCCGACCCCTGTGACCGGGGAGATTACGCCCTCCTCCGTGACAATCGCCGTGACCAGCTCCGGCGGTGTGATGTCGAAGGCGGGGTTGTACGCCGGGGATCCCCGCGGTGCGACAACCACACCGCTCGTTTCCCGGCCGCCCGGCCCGGACCGAGAGAATGTGACCTCCGTCACCTCTCGCCCGGGACGCTGCTCGACGATGATCGACGCCCCGTCCGCGGTGTCCAGATCCACGGTCGTGGTCGGGGCCACCACGATGAACGGTACGTGGTGATACTGCGCGAGCACCGCCAGCGGATAGCTCCCCACCTTGTTGGCCACCGATCCGTCCGCGGCGATGCGGTCCGCCCCGATGAGCACGGCGTCCACCTCCCCCGCCGCGAACAGCGATCCTGCGGCGTTGTCCGTGAGCACGCTGTACGCCATGCCGTTGCGAGCCGCCTCGTACGCGGTCAGCCTCGCACCCTGGAGCAGCGGACGGGTCTCGTCGACCCACAGCCGCCTCAGCCGGCCGGCCCGGTGCGCGCCGAGCGCCACCGCGAAGGCGGTGCCCTCCCCTCCTGAGACGAGCGCCCCGGTATTGCAGTGGGTCAGCAGCTGATGACCGCCGTCGGGCAGCAGCTCGTCCAGGAGGGCGAGCCCGAACCGCGCCATACGGCCGCTGGCCTCGGCGTCCTCCCGGTGCAGGGCCCTGGCCTCCGCCAGCGCCTGCGCCGCCGCCTGCTCCGGGCCTGCCCCCTTCTCGACCGCCGCCCGGTACACCGCGGCGGTCCGCCGCACCCCGTAGCCGAGGTTCACCGCGGTGGGCCGCGCCTGCTCCAGCAGTCCTGCGGCAGCCGCCACGTCCTGACCCCGTACCGCGGCGAGGGCCACGCCGTAGGCCCCCGCGATGCCCAGCAGCGGCGCTCCCCGTACCGCCAGGGCCCGGATCGCCTCGACCAGTGCGGGCACATCGGCGCAGACCAGCTCGGCTTCCTCCGCGGGCAGCCGCGTCTGGTCGAGGAGCACCACCGCAGGACCTTCCGGGGGCTCGTCCCAGCGAAGTACGGAGAGGGCCGAGGGGGCGATGCCCACCGGCGGTTGCGCGTCCTGATCAGCCATCCGCCCAGTCTGCCCGGTGAGGCGCCCGGAAATGAAGGTACGAAGGAGATGGAGCACCAGGACCGGACCGGTGCGACGCGTGGCACGATGGCTGCCAACCTGCCGCCCCGATGAGCGGGCAGGACCGTTAAGGAGCGCGAATGAACGACACTCCGGGCTGGGCCCCGCCCGGATCTGCCCCCTCCGACGGCCAGGAGACGGGGATCCCCCGGCCCTCCGAACCTGTCGACAGCAGCGGACCTGCGGGGAACTGGTCTTCCACACAGCCGCCCGCAGGGCAGTGGTCCCCACCGAGCAGTCCCGGCACCGGCCCCGGCGCACCGCCTCCCGCTCCTGGCTGGGGCGGCAGGCCCCAGGGCCCCGGCTGGGGCAGGCCGCACGCGGCCCGGCCCGGCGTCATCCCGCTCCGGCCACTGGGTGTCGGCGAGATCCTGGACGGGGCCGTATCCACCATGCGCGCCCACTGGCGCACGGTCCTCGGCCTCACGCTCGCCGTCTCCGTGATCGCGCAGACCGCGATCATCCTCGTACAGCGTTATCTGCTGCCCGATCCCCCGTCGTTCGACGCGGACGCCACGGGCTCGGAGGCCCTGCGCCAGACAGCCGACTCGCTCCGGGCCAGCCTGCTGGATCTTGGCCCGTACCTGCTGATCACGATGCTCGCCACCCTCTTCACCACAGCGGTGCTGACCGTGGTGATCAGTCGCTCGGTGCTCGGCCGCCCCGTCACCCTCTCCGACGCGTGGACCGAGGCCCGGCCCCGGCTGCTCCCGCTGCTGGGCCTGACACTGCTGCTCGCTGTCATGGCCGTGGCCATCATGGCCGTCGGGCTCCTCCCCGGCTTCCTGCTCGGTGACACGGCAGGTCTCGGGCTCGCCTTCCTCGGCCTTCTCGCCGCATGTGTCGTGCTGGCCTGGCTGATGGTCCGCTTCTCCCTCGCCTCCCCCGCGCTGATGCTGGAACGGCAATCGATCACCGCCTCGATGCGACGCTCCGCCAAACTGGTCCGGGGCGCCTGGTGGCGGACCTTCGGCATCCTTGTACTCACATGGCTGCTGACTCTCATCGTGGCCGTGGTGATCGGAATTCCGTTCGGCATCATCGCGATGGTGGTGGACGGTGGCGGGGTCAGCGCCTTCCTCACCGATGGCGCCAACAGTTTCGGCTGGTCGTTCCTGATCGTCTCCGGAATCGGTGACGTGGTCGTCGCGACGATCACCTACCCGCTCTCCGCAGGAGTCACGGCGCTGCTCTACGTGGACCAGCGCATCCGGCGCGAGGCACTCGACCTCGAACTCGCCAGGGCAGCCGGGCTGCCGGGCTACGACAACAGGAGTTGACGCCGTGTCGGGGGCGGGCGGCACGGCGGCCGCACAGCTGCTGATCCGGGCCGGCGGCGGCATACCCGTGGACACCCCACGGGTGCCCGCCCGCGAGGCGGCACGGCACGAACTGTCCGATCCGATGTACCACGAGAACGACCCGAACGTCCTCCAGCGTGCTCTCGACCACCTGTGGAATTGGGTCGGTGATCTCCTCTCGTCCGCCTCGGGCGCCGCCCTCGGCGGTCCCGCGGGGCTGGTCGTACTGGTACTGATCGTTCTCGCCCTGGCCGCCGCACTCCGGTGGCGGCTGGGAACCCCGCAACGCGGTCCAGGAACGGCGGACGCCCTCTTCGAAAGCGGCCCCCGCAGTGCTGCGGAACACCGCACCGCCGCCGAGACCCACGCCACCGCCGGCCGCTGGAACCAAGCGGTCCAGGAACGGATGCGGGCCATCGTCCGCTCCCTCGAAGAACGCGCCCTCCTGGACCCGCGCCCCGGCCGCACGGCCGACGAAGCCGCCGCGGAGGCCGGACGGCCGCTCCCCGCACACGCCACGCGACTGCACGCGGCGGCCCGGCAGTTCGACGACGTCACATACGGCGGCCGCGCCGCCGACCAGCAGGCGTACCGGACCCTGCTCGCCCTGGACCTGGAGCTCGAAACCGCAAAGCCCCAGCTGACCGGCACACTCCCGGGAGCCGCCGGATGACCGTGGCCACCGCCGCTTCCTCCTCGGCCTCCCCGACCGCTCGTCAGGTCTGGACGCGCACACGCGGGCCGCTGCTCGCCGTCCTCGTGCTCGTCGCCGCCGGCATCGCCCTGGCCGCCACCCACTCCGGCGACCGGCACGGACGTCTCGACCCCCGCTCCGCCGACCGCTACGGCAGCCGGGCCGTCGCCGAACTCCTCAAGGACCGCGGCGTCTCCGTCCGGGTCGTCACCACACTCGAGGACGCCACGTCGGCGGCGGGACCCGACACCACCCTGCTCGTCACCGCACCCGACCTGCTGACGCCCGACCAGCAGCGCACCCTCCGCACGGCAACCACCGACACCGCGGGCCGGACCGTATTCCTCGCCGCAGGACCTCCCTCCGTGCGCGCATTGGCCCCCGGTGTCCGCGTGGAGTCCGCCGCACCGGTGGCCACACGCGCCCCCCGGTGCTCCCTGGAAGCAGCCCGGCTGGCCGGCACCGCCGAGACGGGTGGCCTGCGCTACTCCAGTGGCAGCCTCGACGCCCTCGCCTGCTACCCGGCCGACGGCCTTCCCTCCCTGCTGCTCCTGCGCCACCCGGCAGCGGGCGACACCGTCCTTCTCGGTTCCCCCGACATCCTGTACAACGATCGTCTGGACAAGCAGGGCAACGCCTCGTTGGCCCTTCAACTCCTCGGTTCCCACTCGCATCTGGTCTGGTACCTCCCCTCGCTGGATGACCCCTCCGCCGCAGGCGGCGGCGAACACGATGACGGCGGAACGGGGAACGGGAGCGTGGGCGGCGAGAGCAGCTTCATCGACCTGATCCCCTCGGGCTGGCTGTGGGGCACTCTGCAACTGGCACTCGCCGTCGTACTTGTCGCCGTCTGGCGGTCACGTCGCCTGGGCCCCCTGATCGCTGAGCGGCTGCCCGTGGCCATCCGCGCCTCCGAGTCCACCGAGGGCCGCGCCCGCCTCCACCGCAAGACCAACGCCCGCGACCGGGCCGCCGCCGCACTGCGTCACGCCTCTCGCACCCGCATCGCTCCTCTCGTCGGCGTCTCCCCGCAGAACGCCCACTCCCCCGCCACCCTCCTGCCCGCCGTCTCCGCACGCCTCAGCACCGCCGACGACGGCCTTCGATCACTGATCTTCGGCTCGGCTCCCTCCGACGATGCCGCGCTCGTCCTGCTGGCAGACCAACTCGACTCCCTCGAAAGGGAGGTCCGTACCTCATGACCGCCCCGCCCCCCGTTTCCGCCGGGACAGCCGACACCAACCGGAGCGACGACACGGCCCGCGCCTCCCTGGAAGCCCTGCGTTCCGAGATCGCCAAGGCCGTGGTCGGGCAGGACCCGGCGGTCACCGGCCTTGTCGTCGCACTGCTCTGCCGAGGCCACGTCCTGCTCGAAGGCGTGCCGGGCGTGGCCAAGACCCTCCTGGTGCGGGCCCTCGCGGCGTCGCTCGAACTCGACACCAAACGCGTCCAGTTCACCCCCGACCTGATGCCCAGCGATGTCACCGGGTCCCTCGTCTACGACGCCCGCACCGCGGAGTTCTCCTTCCAGCAGGGGCCGGTCTTCACCAACCTCCTGCTTGCCGACGAGATCAACCGGACACCGCCCAAGACCCAGTCCTCCCTCCTGGAGGCGATGGAGGAGCGTCAGGTCACCGTCGACGGAACCCCCCGGCTACTCCCCGACCCCTTCCTCGTCGCAGCAACGCAGAACCCGGTGGAGTACGAGGGCACATACCCGCTCCCCGAGGCCCAGTTGGACCGCTTCCTCCTCAAACTGACGGTGCCTCTGCCTTCCCGCGAGGACGAGATCGACGTCCTGACCCGCCACGCCGACGGCTTCAACCCCCGAGACCTCACAGCAGCGGGTATACGCCCGGTCGCGGGACCGGCCGATCTGGAAGCCGCTCGTGCCGCTGTCGCCAGGACCAGCGTCTCCCCCGAGATCGCCGGCTACGTCGTGGATATCTGTCGTGCCACGCGTGATTCCCCCTCACTCTCCCTCGGGGTCTCACCCCGAGGTGCCACTGCTCTGCTCTCCACCGCACGGGCCTGGGCCTGGCTCACAGGCCGCGACTACGTGATTCCGGACGACGTGAAAGCCCTGGCCCTCCCCACGCTCCGCCACCGCGTCCAGCTCCGGCCCGAAGCGGAAATGGAAGGTGTCACCCCCGACTCCGTCATCACCGCTGTCCTCGCCCAAGTCCCCGTACCCCGATGAGGCGGTGAGTCGTGGCCCTCACCGGACGCACCGCTCTGCTCGCCGCCCTGGGGTCACTCCCCGTAGGCATCCTGGCCCCGAGCTGGACGGGCATGCTCGCGGTCAATGCCCCGCTGTCTCTAGCAATTCTGTGCGACTATGCCCTGGCTGCGCCAGTGCGTCCGCTCCAGTTCACCCGATCCGGTGATACAACCGTTCGACTTGGTGACAGCGCGGAAGCGCAACTCACCGTAGTCAATCCTTCCCGCCGACGCCTGCGGGCACACCTCCGTGATGCCTGGCCTCCCAGCAGTTGGCAAGCCGGCACGGAGCAGTCGGCGTCCCGCCACAGGCTGACGGTCCCGCCGGGCGAACGACGCCGCATCACCACGTTCCTGCGTCCCACCCGCCGCGGCGACCGACGGGCCGAGCAGATCACCGTCCGTTCGTACGGCCCGCTGGGTCTCGCCGCGCGCCAGGGCAACCATCAACTTCCTTGGACAGTACGGGTCCTGCCGCCGTTCACCAGTCGCAAACACCTGCCGTCCCGTCTCGCAAGACTGCGAGAACTCGATGGCCGCACCAGCGTCCTGACCCGTGGCGAGGGTACGGAGTTCGACAGTCTTCGCGCCTACGTTCCGGGCGACGACACCCGCTCGATCGACTGGCGGGCAACCGCCCGCCAGTCTGCCGTCGCCGTGCGGACGTGGCGCCCCGAGCGCGACCGTCATATCCTCGTCGTCCTTGATACGGGCCGGACATCGGCTGGGCGGGTCGGTGACGTTCCTCGTCTCGACGCTGCGATGGACGCGGCACTGCTCCTGACTGCTCTCGCCACACGAGCGGGCGACCGGGTCGATCTGCTCGCCTACGACCGCCGTGTGCGCGCCCGCGTACAGCGCCGGGCAGCCGGGGAAGTCCTGTCGGCCATGGTGGATGCGATGGCACCGCTCGAACCGGAGCTGGTGGAAACAGATGCACGCGGCCTCAGCGCCATGGCTCTGGCGAACGCCCCTCGCCGTTCCCTGATCGTGCTTCTGACCAGCCTCAACTCGGCCCCCGTCGAGGAAGGGCTGCTGCCCGTCCTGTCCCGCCTGACCCAACGCCACACCGTGCTGCTGGCAGCTGTCAGCGATCCGCACATCGAGAAGATGGCCGGCGCGAGAGGAACAGTGGACGCGGTCTACGAGGCGGCTGCCGCTGCCCAGGCCAAGGCCCGACGTCGCAGAACGGCGGATCAGCTCCAACGACACGGGGTTGCTGTCGTCGACGCCACTCCCGACACCCTCGCGCCGGCTCTTGCCGACGCCTACCTGGCTCTCAAAGCAGCAGGTCGTCTGTAGCTGGGCTACAGGATGCAGCGGATCGGATCCGAGCCCGGTATTTCAGGAAGTGGCAGACGTACCGGGCTGGGATCCGATCAGGAATCAAGAATCGGGAATCAGCAATCAAGCCCGTTCTTCTGGCCGGGAACGCAGAAAAACCCCGTGCCACAAGGGCACGGGGCTCAACTATTTAAAAGGAGTTCGGCGGCGTCCTACTCTCCCACAGGGTCCCCCCTGCAGTACCATCGGCGCTGAAAGGCTTAGCTTCCGGGTTCGGAATGTAACCGGGCGTTTCCCTAACGCAATGACCACCGAAACACTATGAAATTAACCAACACCGGAACAAAACACGGCCGTTCGTTATTTCAGAACTAACACAGTGGACGCGAGCAACTGAGGACAAGCCCTCGGCCTATTAGTACCAGTCAGCTCCACCCGTTACCGGGCTTCCACATCTGGCCTATCAACCCAGTCGTCTACTGGGAGCCTTAACCAATCAAGTTGGTGGGAATACTCATCTCGAAGCAGGCTTCCCGCTTAGATGCTTTCAGCGGTTATCCTTTCCGAACGTAGCCAACCAGCCATGCCCTTGGCAGGACAACTGGCACACCAGAGGTTCGTCCGTCCCGGTCCTCTCGTACTAGGGACAGCCCTTCTCAATATTCCTACGCGCACAGCGGATAGGGACCGAACTGTCTCACGACGTTCTAAACCCAGCTCGCGTACCGCTTTAATGGGCGAACAGCCCAACCCTTGGGACCGACTCCAGCCCCAGGATGCGACGAGCCGACATCGAGGTGCCAAACCATCCCGTCGATATGGACTCTTGGGGAAGATCAGCCTGTTATCCCCGGGGTACCTTTTATCCGTTGAGCGACAGCGCTTCCACAAGCCACTGCCGGATCACTAGTCCCGACTTTCGTCCCTGCTCGACCCGTCGGTCTCACAGTCAAGCTCCCTTGTGCACTTACACTCAACACCTGATTGCCAACCAGGCTGAGGGAACCTTTGGGCGCCTCCGTTACTCTTTAGGAGGCAACCGCCCCAGTTAAACTACCCATCAGACACTGTCCCTGATCCGGATCACGGACCCAGGTTAGACATCCAGCACGACCAGAGTGGTATTTCAACGACGACTCCACAACCACTGGCGTGGCCGCTTCAAAGTCTCCCACCTATCCTACACAAGCCGAACCGAACACCAATATCAAACTATAGTAAAGGTCCCGGGGTCTTTCCGTCCTGCTGCGCGAAACGAGCATCTTTACTCGTAGTGCAATTTCACCGGGCCTATGGTTGAGACAGTCGAGAAGTCGTTACGCCATTCGTGCAGGTCGGAACTTACCCGACAAGGAATTTCGCTACCTTAGGATGGTTATAGTTACCACCGCCGTTTACTGGCGCTTAAGTTCTCAGCTTCGCCGACCCGAAAGTCAGCTAACCGGTCCCCTTAACGTTCCAGCACCGGGCAGGCGTCAGTCCGTATACATCGCCTTACGGCTTCGCACGGACCTGTGTTTTTAGTAAACAGTCGCTTCTCGCTGGTCTCTGCGGCCACCCCCAGCTCACCGAGTAAATCGGATCACCAGTGATGGCCCCCCTTCTCCCGAAGTTACGGGGGCATTTTGCCGAGTTCCTTAACCATAGTTCACCCGAACGCCTCGGTATTCTCTACCTGACCACCTGAGTCGGTTTAGGGTACGGGCCGCCATGAAACTCGCTAGAGGCTTTTCTCGACAGCATAGGATCATCCACTTCACCACAATCGGCTCGGCATCAGGTCTCAGCCTTAATGTGTGACGGATTTACCTACCACACGGCCTACACCCTTACCCCGGGACTACCACCGCCCGGGCTGGACTACCTTCCTGCGTCACCCCATCGCTTACCTAATACAAGTCTGGTTCGTCGGCTCCACCACTACCCTCAACTCCGAAGAGATCGGGCCGGCTTCACGGACTTAGCATCGCCTGATTCAGTACTGGGCGTTTCAAAGCGGGTACCGGAATATCAACCGGTTGTCCATCGACTACGCCTGTCGGCCTCGCCTTAGGTCCCGACTTACCCTGGGCAGATCAGCTTGACCCAGGAACCCTTAGTCAATCGGCGCACACGTTTCTCACGTGTGTATCGCTACTCATGCCTGCATTCTCACTCGTGAACCGTCCACAACTCGCTTCCGCGGCTGCTTCACCCGGCACACGACGCTCCCCTACCCATCCCAGCCCCCGTTGGGGGTATGTGCTGGAATGACACGACTTCGGCGGTACGCTTGAGCCCCGCTACATTGTCGGCGCGGAATCACTTGACCAGTGAGCTATTACGCACTCTTTCAAGGGTGGCTGCTTCTAAGCCAACCTCCTGGTTGTCTCTGCGACTCCACATCCTTTCCCACTTAGCGTACGCTTAGGGGCCTTAGTCGATGCTCTGGGCTGTTTCCCTCTCGACCATGGAGCTTATCCCCCACAGTCTCACTGCCGTGCTCTCACTTACCGGCATTCGGAGTTTGGCTAAGGTCAGTAACCCGGTAGGGCCCATCGCCTATCCAGTGCTCTACCTCCGGCAAGAAACACACGACGCTGCACCTAAATGCATTTCGGGGAGAACCAGCTATCACGGAGTTTGATTGGCCTTTCACCCCTAACCACAGGTCATCCCCCAGGTTTTCAACCCTGGTGGGTTCGGTCCTCCACGAAGTCTTACCTCCGCTTCAACCTGCCCATGGCTAGATCACTCCGCTTCGGGTCTTGAGCGCGCTACTAAATCGCCCTATTCGGACTCGCTTTCGCTACGGCTTCCCCACACGGGTTAACCTCGCAACACACCGCAAACTCGCAGGCTCATTCTTCAAAAGGCACGCAGTCACGACGCACCGAGTAAACTCGGCGCGCGACGCTCCCACGGCTTGTAGGCACACGGTTTCAGGTACTATTTCACTCCGCTCCCGCGGTACTTTTCACCATTCCCTCACGGTACTATCCGCTATCGGTCACCAGGGAATATTTAGGCTTAACGGGTGGTCCCGCCAGATTCACACGGGATTTCTCGGGCCCCGTGCTACTTGGGTGTCTCTTAAACGAGCCGTTAATGTTTCAGCTACGGGGGTCTTACCCTCTACGCCGGACCTTTCGCATGTCCTTCGCCTACATCAACGGTTTCTGACTCGTCTCACAGCCGGCAGACCGTGAAAAAGAGATCCCACAACCCCGCATGCGCAACCCCTGCCGGGTATCACACGCATACGGTTTGGCCTGATCCAGTTTCGCTCGCCACTACTCCCGGAATCACGGTTGTTTTCTCTTCCTGAGGGTACTGAGATGTTTCACTTCCCCTCGTTCCCTCCACACTGCCTATGTGTTCAGCAGCGGGTGACAGCCCATGACGACTGCCGGGTTTCCCCATTCGGACACCCCCGGATCAAAGCTTGGTTGACAGCTCCCCGGGGCCTATCGTGGCCTCCCACGTCCTTCATCGGTTCCTGGTGCCAAGGCATCCACCGTGCGCCCTTAAAAACTTGGCCACAGATGCTCGCGTCCACTGTGCAGTTCTCAAACAACGACCAGCCACCCATCACCCCACCCTTAACAGGTGAGTTCACTGGGGCCGGCAACCGAAGGACGACCATGACGGCCGTACCTTCAGATACCCAACAGCGTGCCCGACCCGACCGATCACTTCCCACATTCCACGCCGAAGCAGTACTAGTGAAAAACAACCTGTCGTGCCGAATAGTCAACGTTCCACCCATGAGCTAACCACCGCCGAACATTTGCCGGCGTAGTGGCTCTGGATTCCTTACGGAATCTAGATGCTCCTTAGAAAGGAGGTGATCCAGCCGCACCTTCCGGTACGGCTACCTTGTTACGACTTCGTCCCAATCGCCAGTCCCACCTTCGACAGCTCCCTCCCACAAGGGGTTGGGCCACCGGCTTCGGGTGTTACCGACTTTCGTGACGTGACGGGCGGTGTGTACAAGGCCCGGGAACGTATTCACCGCAGCAATGCTGATCTGCGATTACTAGCAACTCCGACTTCATGGGGTCGAGTTGCAGACCCCAATCCGAACTGAGACCGGCTTTTTGAGATTCGCTCCGCCTCGCGGCATCGCAGCTCATTGTACCGGCCATTGTAGCACGTGTGCAGCCCAAGACATAAGGGGCATGATGACTTGACGTCGTCCCCACCTTCCTCCGAGTTGACCCCGGCAGTCTCCTGTGAGTCCCCATCACCCCGAAGGGCATGCTGGCAACACAGAACAAGGGTTGCGCTCGTTGCGGGACTTAACCCAACATCTCACGACACGAGCTGACGACAGCCATGCACCACCTGTACACCGACCACAAGGGGGGCACCATCTCTGATGCTTTCCGGTGTATGTCAAGCCTTGGTAAGGTTCTTCGCGTTGCGTCGAATTAAGCCACATGCTCCGCTGCTTGTGCGGGCCCCCGTCAATTCCTTTGAGTTTTAGCCTTGCGGCCGTACTCCCCAGGCGGGGAACTTAATGCGTTAGCTGCGGCACCGACGACGTGGAATGTCGCCAACACCTAGTTCCCAACGTTTACGGCGTGGACTACCAGGGTATCTAATCCTGTTCGCTCCCCACGCTTTCGCTCCTCAGCGTCAGTAATGGCCCAGAGATCCGCCTTCGCCACCGGTGTTCCTCCTGATATCTGCGCATTTCACCGCTACACCAGGAATTCCGATCTCCCCTACCACACTCTAGCCTGCCCGTATCGACTGCAGACCCGGGGTTAAGCCCCGGGCTTTCACAACCGACGCAACAAGCCGCCTACGAGCTCTTTACGCCCAATAATTCCGGACAACGCTTGCGCCCTACGTATTACCGCGGCTGCTGGCACGTAGTTAGCCGGCGCTTCTTCTGCAGGTACCGTCACTTTCGCTTCTTCCCTGCTGAAAGAGGTTTACAACCCGAAGGCCGTCATCCCTCACGCGGCGTCGCTGCATCAGGCTTTCGCCCATTGTGCAATATTCCCCACTGCTGCCTCCCGTAGGAGTCTGGGCCGTGTCTCAGTCCCAGTGTGGCCGGTCGCCCTCTCAGGCCGGCTACCCGTCGTCGCCTTGGTAGGCCATTACCCCACCAACTAGCTGATAGGCCGCGGGCTCATCCTTCACCGCCGGAGCTTTTAACCTTCCCCCATGAGAGGGAAAGTGTTATCCGGTATTAGACCCCGTTTCCAGGGCTTGTCCCAGAGTGAAGGGCAGATTGCCCACGTGTTACTCACCCGTTCGCCACTAATCCACCCCGAAGGGCTTCATCGTTCGACTTGCATGTGTTAAGCACGCCGCCAGCGTTCGTCCTGAGCCAGGATCAAACTCTCCGTGAATGTTTTCCCGTAATCGGGATCACAACACGAGAGCGGAACAGTCGAGTCGGAATAAGACCGACTGTTCACTGTGTCCTCGCTATGTGCATTGCCTGGTAGAACCCACAAGTGGGTCTGCCAGGACTTTCAAAGGAACCTCGAACCTGCCGAAGCAGGTCGGGGTATCAACGTATCTGGCGTTGACTTTTGGCACGCTGTTGAGTTCTCAAGGAACGGACGCTTCCTTTGTACTCACCCTCTCGGGCTTTCCTCCGGGCGCTTCCCTTCGGTCTTGCGTTTCCGACTCTATCAGACTCTTTCGTGTCCGATTCCCGGTCGAAGCGGGCCTCGCGTTTTCGCTTTCCAGTTCTTCGCTTTCGCGTTTCCCTTTCCGGCGGTTCCAACCTTACCAGACTCGATTTCGTTCCGTTTCCGGTTCGAATTTGAATTCTGGTGGCCGTTGAAGTGGCCTTGCCTTTCGGCTGATTCGACTTTATCAGAAACAGTTCGGCCAAAATAATCGGCTTCGTGATTCAGAGGGTGGGAATCAATGGCTCCGCAGAAATTGAATTTCCGACGAGAGCGAGATGACACTAACTGCTGGGCCCGAACTTGTCCAGTTCGAGGCAACCGTTCGAATCTACCTCCCCCAGTGCGCCGTGTCAACGGTTTTTTGGGGCGAGGAGGAGACTAGCAGGTCAGGAGAGGCGTATGCACATCAGGCGGCCACCGGGAGTTCGGCGCTCCGCTCGGTGTCCGCAACGTCGCCGGTATCGCCGGCTCGGGCCGCCCGGCCGCCCAGGATGTAGACGTACGCGAGGAAGGCCAGCTCGGCGGCGATCCCGATGGCGATACGGGCCCAGGTCGGGAGGCCGGAGGGGGTGACGAAGCCTTCGATGACACCCGAGACGAACAGGATCAGGGCCAGGCCGATGGCCATGCCGATCGCGGCGCGGCCCTGTTGCGCGAGCGCGGTGCGCCGGGTGTGCGGGCCGGGGTCGATGACCGTCCAGCCCAGTCGGAGCCCGGTTCCTGCCGCGACGAAGACGGCGGTGAGTTCGAGCAGTCCGTGCGGAAGGATCAGACCGAGGAAGGTGTCGAGCCGACCGGCCGAGGACATCAGACCGATGCCTATGCCGAGGTTGAGCACGTTCAGGAAGAGGATCCAGATCACCGGGACGCAGAGGAACGCGCCCAGCACCAGGCACATGGCTGCGGCCTGCGCGTTGTTCGTCCAGACCTGGGCGGCGAACGAGGCCGCGGGGTGGCTGGAGTAGTAGGTCTCGTACTCGCCGCCGGGACTGGTCATGCGGCGCAGGTCTTCCGGGGCGGCGATGGCCGACTGGACTTCCGGATGGGTGGCGATCCACCAGCCGATCAGCGCGGCCAGAAGCGCGGAGAGGACGGCTGTGGGTATCCACCAGTGCCGGGAGCGGTAGACCGCTGCGGGAAAGCCTGCGGTGAGGAATCGCGCGGCGTCCTGCCACGAGGCTCGGCGGGTTCCGGTCACCGTGGCGCGGGCACGGGCCACCAGCTGGGTGAGGCGCGCGATGAGCAACGGGTCGGGGGCGCCGGACTGGATCAGGGAGAGATGGGTCGCCGTGCGCTGGTAGAGGTCGACCAGTTCGTCGGCTTCCGCGCCGGTGAGCTTGCGTCCGCGGTGCAGGAGGTGGTCCAGGCGGTCCCACTCGCTGCGGTGGGCGTTGACGAAGACGTCGAGGTCCATGGTCGGCTGCTGCTCCAGGCATGGGTGCGTACGGGTCCGTACTGCTGCGGCGCGTTTTCGGGTCAGCTTGGCAGACTGTGGCCCGGCGGGGCAGGGATGGACGGCGAAGGGTGGGCGGGGATGAGCGAGCTCGTGACCGGGGACGCGGTCGTGCTGGGGCTGCGGCCGGCGAAACTGCCGAGCCGTGCGCTGGCTCTTTCCATCGATCTGGTCGTGGTCGGGACGGCGTTCGTCCTGGTCTCTGTCGGACTGGCCGTGGCGACCTCCGGACTGGACGCGGCGGCGTTCGCCGCCGTCTCCGTGGCGACGTTCCTGCTGGTACTGGTCGGCGCTCCGATCGCGGTGGAGACGCTCAGCCACGGCCGTTCGCTGGGGAAGCTGGCGTGCGGGCTGCGCGTGGTGCGGGACGACGGGGGGCCGATCCGGTTCCGGCACGCGCTGGTGCGTGGGGCGATGGGCGTCGTGGAGATCCTCATGACGCTCGGGGTGGTCGCTTCCGTCGCGTCGCTGGTCTCGGCGCGCGGGAGGCGGCTCGGTGATGTCTTCGCGGGGACGCTCGTCGTCCGCGAGCGGCTGCCGGCGGGCCGGTCCGCCTCCGTTCCTCCCCCGCCACCCTGGCTGGTGGGACGCTTCGCCGGGCTGGACCTGTCGGCGGTTCCGGACGAGCTGTGGCTGGCGGTACGGCAGTACCTGACGCGGATGCACCAGCTGGACGCGGACGTGGGACGGGCCATGGCCGGTCGGCTGGCCGGGGAGCTTGCCGGGTGGACCGGGGTTCCGGCCCCGGTGGGCGTGCCCGCCGCCGCATACCTCGCAGCCGTGGTGAACGAGCGGCAGGCCCGGGACGCGCACCGGATGTTCGCCGCTTCCCGGTCCTCCTCCGGCGGTCCCGGCGGTCCCGGCGGTCCCGGCGGTACGGGCACGGGGTGGCCCATGGGGGCTCCAGGCCCGGCGGGCGGCGGCAGCGGCAGCGGTGCGAGCGTGGGTAAGGGGCCGTGGGGCTCGGGGGCTGTGCCTGGTGCCCCTGGTGTCCCTGCTGCCCCTGCTGCCCCTGCTGCCCCTGCTGCCCCTGCTGCCGGGGAGGATCCTGCACCACCGGCCGCCACCGGGTTCGCCCCGCCCGCCTGACAGCCCCCGGGCGGGGCGAACCCGGTCACGCTACTGGCGGGCCGAGGGCGGGGATTCCAGCTCTTCCAGCTCGATGCCCGGGGCCGAGAGGACCACGTCGCCGGCCAGGTGGATGGTGTGCTGCTCGCCGGTGTCCAGGGCGTTGACCTGGTATTCGTCCACGATCAGCGGACCGTTGTCAGTGGCGTGCGCTTCACTGTTCACCAGGGCCCAGGACTGGTCGACAGTGCGGGGGGCGAGGACCGGATCCGTGAAGGCGACGACGCGGAGACGGGTCGCGGGGGAATCGGGGGTGAGGCGCAGCAGGCGAGCGGTCGCGATGAGGAAGGCGGGGGAAGTGCCGGTGAAGGTGTGGGCGCGGACATTGCCTTCGGTGGCGTGAGTACCGGTCGGATCGGTGCGGACCCAGGTGACGCCTTCGAGAGCGGCACCGCGGATCTGCCAGCTCGCGGCGTGCAGTTCGAGACGGATCGGGCGGCCGAGTTCGTCCAGTGTGAGATCGATGGATCCGAGGTGGTCGCCGGACGGGGCGGTCGTCTGGGAGACATAGCGCCAGCCGGAGGGGCCTGGTGCGCAGTGGAAGTGCTCTTCACCGAGGGGGGTGTGGTCGTGAAGATCGTGGAGCGAATAACGGCCGCGGGGCATGGGGTCCTTCGGGTTCCTCGGGCTGTGCGGGTGCGGTACGACGCAGGCCCCCGACACGGGGGTGCGGGGGCCTGCGTTCGTAGCTGCTGCGCGGTGCTGCTGAGCCGCTGAGTCAACGGGGCTGCTGACGCTGTCGCGTTCGCAGGCTCCGATCCGCGGGGCATGCCGGTGGCCGGTCGTCGCTGACCGGTGTGACTGTGACCGGTCAGCGGCATGCCGTCGCGGTCAGCGGATCAGTAGCGGTAGTGGTCGGACTTGTACGGGCCGTCGACCTCGACGCCGATGTACGCGGCCTGCTCCGGGCGCAGCGTCGTCAGCCTTACGCCGAGCGCGGCGAGGTGGAGGCGGGCGACCTTCTCGTCCAGGTGCTTGGGCAGCACGTAGACGTCGGTCGGGTACTCCTCGGGCTTCGTGAACAGCTCGATCTGGGCGAGGGTCTGGTCGGCGAAGCTGTTGGACATCACGAAGGACGGGTGGCCCGTGGCGTTGCCCAGGTTGAGCAGGCGGCCCTCGGAGAGCACGATGAGGACCTTGCCGTCGGGGAACGTCCAGGTGTGGACCTGGGGCTTGACCTCGTCCTTGACGATGCCGTCGAGGGCGGCGAGGCCCGCCATGTCGATCTCGTTGTCGAAGTGGCCGATGTTCCCGACGATGGCCTGGTGCTTCATCCGGGCCATGTCCGCGGCCATGATGATGTCCTTGTTGCCCGTCGTGGTGACGAAGATGTCGCCCTGCTCCACCACGTCGTCGAGGGTGGCGACCTGGTAGCCGTCCATGGCCGCCTGGAGTGCGCAGATCGGGTCGATCTCCGTGATGATCACCCGGGCGCCCTGGCCGCGCAGGGATTCGGCGCAGCCCTTGCCCACGTCACCGTAGCCGCAGACGACGGCGGTCTTGCCGCCGATCAGGACGTCGGTGGCGCGGTTGATGCCGTCGATCAGCGAGTGGCGGCAGCCGTACTTGTTGTCGAACTTCGACTTGGTGACCGCGTCGTTGACGTTGATCGCCGGGAACAGGAGGGTGCCGTCACGGTGCATCTCGTACAGCCGGTGCACGCCGGTGGTGGTCTCCTCGGTGACACCGCGGATCTCGGACGCCAGCTGGGTCCACTTCTGCGGGGCCTCAGCGATGGTGCGGTTCAGCGTGGTGAGGATGTTGGCGTACTCCTCGCTGTCCGCGGTCGACGGGTCCGGGGCGGCGCCCGCCTTCTCGAACTCGACGCCCTTGTGGACGAGGAGGGTGGCGTCGCCACCGTCGTCGAGGATCATGTTCGGACCGCCGGTGGGGGTGTTCGGCCAGGTCAGGGCCTGCTCCGTGCACCACCAGTACTCCTCCAGCGACTCGCCCTTCCAGGCGAAGACCGGGACGCCGGCGGGGGCGTCCGGGGTGCCGGTCGGACCGACCGCGATGGCCGCGGCAGCGTGGTCCTGGGTCGAGAAGATGTTGCAGGAGGCCCAGCGGACCTCGGCGCCCAGGGCGACCAGGGTCTCGATCAGCACCGCCGTCTGCACGGTCATGTGCAGCGAACCGGTGACACGGGCACCGGCCAGCGGCTGCGCGGCGGCGTACTCCTTGCGGATCGACATCAGACCCGGCATCTCGTGCTCGGCCAGGTTGATCTCCTTACGGCCGAAGGCCGCGAGGGAGAGGTCGGCGACCTTGAAGTCCTGTCGATTGGCGACCGTCGTCATAACGGGCTGCTCCTCAGTTGGTTCGAGGGTGGATGGGCGCGCTCTGCGGCCTCGGGCACACGAATGCCCGAGCGGCTCGCAGCGCAGTCCGTCGGAGGCCCTCTCTCCCTCGGCCGGTCCGTGGCTACGGACCGATCGACCGCCATCAGCAGCGACGTCTGGCACTGCCGTCGAATCTACACCGAACGGCCCAGCCGCTCCCAGCCCACCGGTCCGGGAGCGGCTGCGAAGGCGAGTACGGCGCGTTCAGTGGCTGGTTTCGGTCGGGTCGGAGGGGCCCTTGGCGTCCGGGGCTTCCTCGGCGGGGCCCTTGGCGTCCTCGGCGGCGTCCTTCGCCGGGTTGGTGCCGGACCGGGCCGCGGCCTCGTTGTAGATGTCCGGTTCCAGGTAGATGACCCGGGCGATCGGGACGGCCTCGCGGATGCGGGACTCGGCGGCGTTGATCGCGTTGGCGACCTCGGTGGCCGTGTCGTCGTGCTGGACCGCGATCTTGGCGGCGACCAGCAGTTCTTCCGGGCCGAGGTGGAGCGTGCGCATGTGGATGATGCCGGTGACGGTGTCGCCGTCCACGACCGCGGCCTTGATCTTCTCGACCTGGTCGGTGCCGGCGGCCTCGCCAAGCAGCAGCGACTTGGTCTCGGCGGCCAGGACGATCGCGATCGCGATCAGCAGGATGCCGATGCACAGGGTGCCGATGCCGTCCCACACACCGTCGCCGGTGCCGATGGCCAGGCCGACGCCGGCGAGGGCGAGGACCAGACCGATGAGCGCGCCGAAGTCCTCCAGGAGGACGACGGGGAGTTCCGGGGCCTTCGCGCGGCGGATGAACTCGGTCCAGGACAGCGCGCCGCGGGTCTCGTTGGACTCCTTGATGGCCGTCCGGAAGGAGAAGCCCTCCGCGATGATCGCGAAGATCAGGACGCCGACCGGCCAGTACCAGGCCTCGATCTGGTGCGGGTGCTTGATCTTCTCGTAGCCCTCGTACACCGCGAACATGCCACCGACCGAGAACAGCACGATGGAGACGAGGAAGGCGTAGATGTAGCGCTCGCGCCCGTACCCGAAGGGGTGCTGGGGGGTGGCCTCGCGCTTGGCCTTCTTGCCGCCGAGCAGCAGCAGCCCCTGATTGCCCGAGTCGGCGAGCGAGTGGACGCTCTCCGCGAGCATCGAAGAGGAGCCGCTGAACAGGAACGCCACGAATTTGGCCACTGCGATCGCGAGGTTGGCGCCGAGCGCCGCGACGATCGCCTTGGTTCCGCCTGACGCACTCATGGGTGCCTGGTGTCCCTTCGTTCGGTGCTGCGGCTCCGGCGGCCGCGGTACGGCCGGACATTGTTGCAGTCCATGGTGCGGACGGTACGTCAGGCCACCACAGTGGCGCGGAACAGCGTGCCCGTACCGGACACTTCGGCCTTCTCGCCGGCCGGTACGAAGACCGAGTCGCCGGGTACGAGACCGAGGTCGCCGGTCCGCGGTGCGCCCGCTGTGCAGAGCAGGATCTGAGGCGTGGCCGCGGTCAGGTCGACGGGGTCGCCGCCCGGTGAGAGGTCGAAGCGGGAGAGCCGGAACTCGTCGACCGGGGTCTCGTACAGCTCCTCGCCGGACGGGGACGCCTCGGGGCGCAGGATCCCGGGATCGGTCGCCTCGAAGCGGACGATGCGCAGGAGTTCGGGTACGTCGATGTGCTTGGGCGTGAGTCCGCAGCGCAGCACGTTGTCCGAGTTGGCCATGATCTCGACGCCGAGGCCGTCGAGGTAGGCGTGCGGGACTCCGGCGCCGAGGAACAGTGCCTCGCCGGGCTGGAGTTGTACGTAGTTCAGCAGCATGGCCGCGATGACGCCCGCGTCGCCCGGGAAGTGGTGGGCGATGCGCGCGTACGGGGCGTACGCGCCGCCGAGCCGTTCCGCGGCGGCGGCCGCTGCGGTCACCGTCTCCGCCATCTGCGCCGGGTCCGCGGTGAGGATCGCCGTGAGGACCTCGCGCAGGGCGGCCTCTTCGGGGTGGGCGCGCAGCAGGTCGGCGTAGGGCTTGAGGGAGTCGACGCCCAGCGCCTCCATCGCCTCGGCCGCCTCGATGGGCCGGCGGAAGCCGCACAGGCCGTCGAAGGGGGTGAGCGCGCAGATCAGTTCCGGCTTGTGGTTGGCGTCCTTGTACGTGCGGTGGGCGGCGTCGATCGGAACGGACCGGCGCTCCTCGTCCGCGTAACCCTGCTGTGCCTGGGCGAGGTCGGGGTGGACCTGGAGGGAGAGCGGTGCTCCGGCGGCGAGCAGCTTCAGGAGGAAGGGGAGCCGGGGGCCGAACTTCTCGACGGCGGCCTGGCCGAGCTCGCCCACCGGGTCGGCGGCGATGACGTCGGTGAGGGGCTGCTCGGTGGGGGGCTGCTCGGTGCCGGGCGTGGCGTCGGGTGCGGTGGCGGGGCCGGTGCGGGTTATCCGGGAGGGGGCTCCGGGGTGGGCGCCCATCCACATCTCGGCCTGGGGCTCGCCGGTGGGGGCGACGCCCAGCAGGGCGGGGATGGCTGTGGTGGAGCCCCAGGCGTACGGGCGCACGGTGTTGGAGAGCCGGTCCATGGAGTTCGTCCTCGTGCTGTGTTGGATGCGTGCGTGGATCTTGGTGCTGTGCGGAGGTGATTGGGGCGGAGGCGTGGGGCGTGATGCGTGGGTGTGATGCGTGGGGCGTGATGCTGCTGCGTGGGCTGGGCTGGGCGCGGTTTGCCGCGTGCTGGTTCAGGCGCGGGCTTCCGAGGCCAGGGCCAGGTAGACGGCGGCGAAGTCGGTGACCGCGAGGAGCTCGGCGAGGGCTTCGAGCCGGCTGCCCTCCTCCGGTTCGAGCTCGCTGATCGGCGTCTCGTGGCCCAGGGCGAGCTCGCGGGCCGCCGGGGCCGCGCTCAGGCCGCCGGTGGGCCGGTCCCTGAGCAGGACGACCCGGGCGCGCAGGGCCTCCGGCTCGTCGACCCGGTCGCGGAAGAACTCGTCCGGGTCCGCTCCGGCGGCGAAGGCCCCGGCCAGCAGGCCCCCGTGGACAGGGAGCGCCTCGGGGAGTTCGGCCGCGAGCGCCGGGCGCCCCGAGAGCTCGGCCAGTACCGCGGCGAAGCGGCGTCCGACCGGGGCCGCGGCCTCGCCCTCGGTCCAGACGAGCGGAAGGCTGTCCGCGAGTTCGGCGGCCAGGGTCTTGGCCGGATTGCTGTACGTGGCGATGGCCGGTCCACAGCGTTCCGCCGTGCGGTCCAGGCGGTCGGCGACGCTCTGCAGGGTCTCCGGGGGCGCGGTGACCAGGCCGACGCGGTCGAGCAGCGCGAGCAGCGGGGTGAACAGCGCCCACAGGGTGCCGGGGCCCGCGGCCGACGTCTCGGCGTCGTACTCGCCGTGCGGGGCGGAGGCCATCGGTACGACGAGGCCGTGCACGCCGTCCACCGCCTCCCGCAGCGGGGACTGCCTGGGGGCGACGGCCACCACGCTGCAGCCGCGGCGGTACGCCTGTTCCGCGACGAGCGCCAGACCGGGCTCCGAGCCGTCCGCGGTGGCGATGAGCAGCAGGTCGAGGGAGCCGGCCCAGCCGGGCAGCGTCCAGCGCATCGCGCCCGCGGCGGGGGCGACGCCGGTCGGCTGGATGCGCGTGACCGGCGCGGAGGCTCCGGCGAGGGCGGCGATCAGGTCCGCGACGCCGGATGCGGCGGTGCCGGAGCCGGCGACCAGGACGGCGCGCGGGCGGCCCTCCGGGTTCAGCTCGGGGATGCCGGCCTCCGTCGCGTGCCGGGCGGCGGTGCGGACCCTGGCCCCGGCCTCGGCGGCGCCGCGCAGCAGACCACGGCGGTCGGCTCGGGCCAGGGCTTCCGGGGCGTCGAGCAACGACTCGTCGAGCATGGGGACGGTCCTCCGATCACACGCTGATCACCCTGCGGGGTGCGGGGCCCGGTTACGCGGGGCGGCGGGCCTCGTCGACGAGGAGAACGGGGATGCCGTCCCGTACCGGGTAGGCCAGTCCGCAGCCCTTGCCGGTGCAGACCAGTTCGGGGCTGTCGGCCACCGATCGGTCGTCCAGGGGGGCGTGACAGGCCGGGCAGGCCAGGATCTCCAGGAGGCCGGCTTCGAGCGGCATGGGGTGGGTCCCTTCGGGCGGGCGCGAGTGCGTGTTCTTGTGTCTTGGTCTTGCTTCTTGGTCTTGCTTCTTGGCTTTGCTTCTTGGCCTTGGATCAGGCGAGGTCAGCCTACCGCTGGGGTGGCGGGGATGCGGCCCGGCCGGGGGTGCTTGTCCGGGGGTGTGGCGGGGGCGGGTGGGGGATGGGTCAGGGGCTGGGGTGGGTGCGCCTGCGGCGGGCCTGTTCCCCTCCCCGCCCCTTCCCGTAACCGGGGCTCCGCCCCGGACCCCGCTCCTCAAACGCCGGAGGGGCTGGATTGGGGGCTGGGGTGGGAGCTCAGCTGGGGTGAGGGGCTGGGGTGGGGTGGGGTGGGGTGGGGTGGGCTGGCGGGCTCCCGCCACCCCACCCGTCGGCGCGGCTGGAATTCAGGGGCGGCGCGGCTGGGGTGGGAGGCTGCTGCCGTCGGGGCAGTGGGTCAGGGCCTGCGGATTACGGTCAGGGCCTCGTCGCGTACCGCTGCCATCGTCTTCTCGTCCCGGGCCTCGACGTTCAGGCGCAGCAGCGGTTCCGTGTTGGAGGCGCGGAGGTTGAACCACCAGTCCGGGGCCGTGACGGTCAGGCCGTCCAGCTCGTCGGTGCTCACGCCCTCGCGGTCCGCGAACGCGGCCCGGACGGCCGCCGTGCGGGCCGGCTGGTCGTCGACCGTGGAGTTGATCTCGCCGGAGCCGGCGTAGCGGTCGTACTGGGCCAGCAGGGCCGAGAGGGGCTCCTCCTGGCCGCCCAGGGCGGCCAGGACGTGGAGGGCGGCGAGCATGCCCGTATCCGCGTTCCAGAAGTCGCGGAAGTAGTAGTGCGCCGAGTGCTCACCGCCGAAGATCGCCCCGTGTGCCGCCATCTCCGCCTTGATGAAGGAGTGGCCGACCCTGGTGCGGACCGGGGTGCCGCCGTTCTCCCGTACGACCTCCGGGACCGAGTGGGAGGTGATCAGGTTGTGGATGACCGTGCCGCTGCCGCCGTTACGGGCCAGTTCGCGGGCGGCGACCAGGGCGGTGATCGCCGACGGGGAGACTCCCTCGCCCCGCTCGTCCACCACGAAGCAGCGGTCCGCGTCGCCGTCGAAGGCCAGGCCCAGATCGGCGCCCTCGGCCACCACGCGGGCCTGGAGGTCGACGATGTTCTTCGGGTCCAGGGGGTTGGCCTCGTGGTTCGGGAACGTGCCGTCCAGCTCGAAGTACATCGGGACGAGCTCGACGGGCAGGTCCGCGAAGACCGTGGGGACCGTGTGGCCGCCCATGCCGTTGCCCGCGTCCACGACCACCTTCAGCGGGCGGATCGCGGACAGGTCCACCAGCGACAGCAGGTACGCGGCGTAGTCGGTGAGCGTGTCCCGTTCGGTGACCGTGCCGGGGGTGGCGGCCGGCTGCGGGGCGCCGGTCGCGGACCACTGCTCGACCAGGGTGCGGATCTCGGCCAGGCCGGTGTCCTGGCCGACCGGGGCGGCTCCCGCGCGGCACATCTTGATGCCGTTGTACTGAGCCGGGTTGTGCGAGGCCGTGAACATCGCGCCCGGCAGGTCCAGTGCCCCCGACGCGTAGTACAGCTGGTCCGTCGAGCACAGGCCGATCAGCGTGACGTCCGCGCCACGGGCGGCCGCACCGCGGGCGAAGGCGCCCGAGAGGCTCGGTGACGTGGGGCGCATGTCGTGGCCGACCACGATCGCGGCCGCGGCCGTCACCTCGACGAACGCCGCTCCGAACCGCTCGGCCAGGGCCTCGTCCCACTGGTCGGGCACGACTCCGCGCACGTCGTACGCCTTCACGAGCTGCGACAGGTCTGCAGTCACGGGACGGTCCTCCTGAGGGTTTCTTCGGACCGCCAAACTACCCGGCGGCCACAGGCCCCCCGCGCGCCGGGCGTACCGGCGACCGCTCAGGACTCGGCGTACCGCGACCGCTCAGGACTCGGGCGAGCGCAGCACCCGGAGGTGGCCCCGGCGGGCGACCTCCGCCGGATCCGCGGTACGACGGCCGCCGCCGCCCCTGGGTCCGTCGCCCCGGTCCTGCGGACGCGCCGCTTCCCGTACGGCGTTGGCAAGCGCTTCGAGGTCGTCACCACTGGGGCGCACGGGCGCGGAGGGGTCGGAGAGCCGGACGACCTCCCAGCCGCGTGGCGCGGTCAGCCGCTCGCTGTGCTCGGCACAGAGGTCGTAACAGTGGGGCTCGGCGTAGGTGGCGAGCGGGCCGAGGACCGCAGTCGAGTCGGCATAGACGTACGTCAGTGTCGCGACGGCAGGGCGGCCGCAC